>JANMAA010000113.1:0-2350 GCA_031359215.1 Acidobacteriota bacterium
GATAATCCTCCTTAAAATGTTGATTTGAGGAAATTTTACGCCTATTTTCCAAATGCGGCAATGAATTCGCCAGCAGTATCACTTTTATTGAACCACATCAGTTCGGCCCCCCCCCCCAATTTCTTCGCCCCGAAATTGCCACGCCCGCACGATGACCGGCGTTTGCCAAAATCCGCTTTCATCTGCAAAATAAATTTCAGTCAAACCGGCGGCAGCTAAAGCCAATAATTCGGCTAAAGCCTGCCTCTTACTCTCTTGTTCAATCGGGCAGTGCTGCTTTTTCAAACATTTGCGCCATCATTTATATCGGCAGTTAAACTTTTTAAAAAACGCTTCAAGATTTTTGTCGTAAACTCGCGCCCCAATTCAGCTTTCAACTCCTCTCTGGCGATTTTCAACCGTTGAGCATTTTCTTGTACTTGTCGCTTGATTTGTCCTAAATCTGCGGCTTGCAAGATCGGTTTCCGCCCGCGCCCTTCTTTGTCTCTGATTCCACAAATTCCGCCTTTCTCCCACCGTTTGAACCAACTCTGAATGGAAATCTCCGAAACTCGAAAAATCCCGGCTAATTCTTTGACTTCGTAGCCTTCGCCACTTAATAACAAACAATGACAGCACGATTGAAAAGCTTTGGTTTTGTCGTTCTTATGACCTTCTTGTAAAGTTATCTTTTCAGCATCGTCAAGATTCGATAAATTTCTTTTTCATTGAACCAACTTACAGGATTTTCAAATATCTATAAAATTATTCTGTCCTCCTGCTTCTTACATTAAAATTTAATGGTTTTGGCGAGTTAATTGCGCCTGCCTTGATAGTGGTCGTAGATTTTGACGGCATTTCTTCAGACGATTTCAGATAACACTTCCAGCGACGGCAAATTTCATCCGAGCTAGAATTGGCAAGCCCAAGCACGATTGAGTGGGAGTAAATATATTCAAGTCAAATATCTCTTGACAATCATAAATGTATTATTTCTAATTGAGATGCAATAACAACTTCTCGGAACGGCATAAAAATTCGCCGTAAAAGAATTGCAACTAAATTTTTCTGCGTCTTGAATATTCCGGTTTGCCGTTAATAAGTTCTATCTAAATCGTGTATGCAACATAAATTGTGACAGTTCGGAAAGTGTCACAATTCCTTATAGCAAACTGTATTTTTTAACTCAGAATTATTCAATAGAGAGTTTTTTTTCTTAAATTCCAAAATGCCGGGTTCAAAGTTTTACTGAAAAGGAGTTTCTCATCAATGGGTTTTCATAAAAATCTAAAAAATTTAAAGTTTTTCGCGTTCATTTTAATTCTAACATCGAGTATTTTCGCTGCTCCGGGCGATTTAGATCGAACATTCGGTCACGTCGGATTCAAAACTACGCCAATCACCGGCTCATATGATCGCGGTTACGGAATTGTTCGCCAGCCGGACGGCAAAATTATTCTTGTCGGAAACCGCAATGAAGATTCCGGTTCGGCGATTACTTTGATTCGCTACAATGCGGACGGTTCGCTCGACACGACTTTTGACGGCGACGGCAAAATTTTGGACGAAGCAGGTCGGGCAAATGCCGTTGCTTTGCAAGCGGACGGAAAAATTGTCATAACCGGAAAAACGAGTGAAATCAACGGGACATTTTTCTCGGTTTTTCGATATAACCCGGACGGCTCGCTCGATTCGAGTTTCGGAAACAATGGAAAGTTTAAGAGTGCGGTTGGTCTTTTAGGGAATGCGATTGCGATTCTACCGAACGGAAAAATCGTGGTTGCGGGGACCGTCGGCGCACCTTTTTCCAACAATTTCGGTGCTGCCCGACTTAATCCGAACGGCACTTTCGATACGACATTTAACGGCAGCGGGACGGTAAATACATTCGTTGGTGATTCAATCAATGGAAATGACATCCGCAAAACGCTGGCGGTTCAGCCGGACGGAAAAATAATCGTCGGCGGAACGAGTCAGTTCGGAGCCACCGGAAAAGATTTCGCGCTCGTTCGCTACAACTCGAACGGCTCGCTCGATTCGACATTCGGCGGCGGCGGAGGAATTGTTCAGACATCTTTTAATAATTCGGCGCAAAACGAATTTCTGCAATCAATCGCGCTCGACTCAAACGGGCGCATCGTCACCGCCGGTTATGCCGATACGGCAACCGCCGAACAATCTTTTGCGCTTGCCCGTTATAATCCCGACGGCTCGCTTGATTCGAGTTTTAGTGATGACGGCAAACTTATCATCAAGACCCGACCAAATACCTTTGAACGCGCTAATGCGGTCACGATTCAAACCGGCGGCAAGATTTTGGTTGCCGGAACTTCCGGTTATTCACGCCGGGATTTCACGCTTGTCCGTTTTA
>JANMAA010000122.1:0-14817 GCA_031359215.1 Acidobacteriota bacterium
ACCGATTACGAACTCGAAAATTGGCGGCGGTTTGATAATTCTCAAGCAATTTCTGATAATCTTTACCAGATAAAACTTCGATAAATTTGTTCGGCATATTCATATTGCCATTATCTCATATAACTTTTAGAAGACTGCTTAATTTCATAAAATCATTACGTTTGTTTTTGGATAAAGTCCCGCGATTTTGCAGAATAAAACGCATTAGAAGCGAGGCTTTTCGATCAGGCATATCAACTATTTCCCAGACGGCTTGCATCGCCGAATTAAAGATTTGCAGAAAGTTTAACTCTTCAGTCAAATCCCGATTAATTGTTTCCGCGACGCAGCGATAAAGAAATTCGGCAAACGCCGTCGCGTCCCAGTAGCGATACAGATCGGCTGTTTCATTTTCAGCGGTTACTTCGCCTTTAAGATTCGTGGAATAATCAATAAACGGCAAAATTGATGATGAAAATGTCTCTAAACATCTATCGTAATCAACTCTCTCGCGCAGGATTACGGTGGAAATCGGAAAGATAAAATTAGGCGGAGCGAATGCCCGGCGAGCGAGTTCGTGGTGAATCAGAAAACGATGAATTCTGCCGTTGCCGTCTTCAAAAGAATGAATGAAAACAAATCCAAACGACATCGCCGCCGCCGCACAAACCGGGTCAATTTCCGAATTTTGCAATTTTTCGACAAATTTCATCCAGCCATTCATTAAATCCGGCACGTTTTCAGGTTTCGGGGTGACAAAATTAATTTGCTCGCTGTAATCCCGCATCGTTTGACCGACAAAATTTTGTAAAATTCGTCAATCGGATTCAGCATAGCGGCTGTCAACGATTGAATTTTGGAGACTGACGAAACTTTCTTTGGCAGTCGGTTTAAAATCAGTCGCTTGAGTTAAAGCCGAAACAAAACGCTCAGCCCGGTTTTTACTGACTTTTTCGCCCTCAATCGCAAACGAAGACTTAGTTTCCTTGGTATAGAGAAAATTTACTGCTCTGGCTAAAATTATCGGATCACTTTCGGCAATAATTGATTTTGCCTCCCGGCTAAAACCTTGTGAAATGAATGTTTCAAGCGTTTCGGTTCGCCGGATCATCGGGCAGTAATCACGATTTCCCAATAAATTATCATTGATTCGCTGCCTTTGAATTTGTTTTGTTTTGCCGGTGAAATGGAGTTTAGGATTTAATAAATCAACATAACCGGTTGGCGGAACATCTGAAATATCTAAAATCTTTCCCGTTAAAAGTTCGTAAAGATACCAGATTTTACGGGCATAAATACTCGTTTTTTCCGAACTTATCCAAATTTCGAGTTGTTGTGCTTCGATCTTCTCAAAAGCTGACCGCATTATTCCCAAATCAATCGGTTCATAACGCATCGCAAATTTTAAATTTTCATACAAACCATCCACACCATAAGTTTTTGGGTATTGTTCAAAAATAATCCCGTTTTCAATCAGAGTTTTTCTGGCTCCCGCTGAAGCCTTTGACTGAACAGCCGGAAGCGGAACCCGGAGGTTTAGTTCTTCTATTACTGCCATTAAACCGATTGGATATGGCAAAGATTTTTCGGCATTCTTACTCATTTCAAATTCTTATTTTATCACACTCTCTCTATTATTTTCTTAAAGTAGCTGTGAAAATCTTATTATATTGATGCAGAGATGTGAAAACCTTATCAATATATCTCATTGTCATAAAGTCTTAATAACCTCATGGCATTAGTCTTATTTGATAAAGCCTTCATAATTTCCAAAATTTATAAGTGAACCTGATATCCAAATAGAAAACTCGCTTTTTTAAGTTTGAATTGTTTATCAAAAATCGCCAATTTTTACCTAACATTTCAAAGCTATAATTGAAAAAGCATTTGAACTATTGTAACCTCAAATACGCATTTATCAGTTTAAGGAACAGCGAATTGCATGAGTGAAAACACGGAAGTTTTAAGTACGGATTTGAGCGAAGTCCGCAAAATTTTGGCAGGCGAAGTAAAATTGCGAAGCAATATTATCAAGCCCTTGGAAACAGCCGTCCGGGCGTTGAAGGATCCGCATAAAAACGCGGTCGTTTTAGCGGAGGCGTGTGCCGCTCTCGAAACGCCGCCGATCGAGTTAGAACTGCCCGATAATTATCAGGGGCTGATCGAAAAACTTAAAGAAACAGCGGATGAAAATCTCTCGGAACTGGAGTTTACCTTTGCCAGAGATTTGCGCGAAGCGTTCAGCGAAAAAGGCATTATTCTCGGCGGCAGTTCCGCCTCCGAATTAATTGCGGATTTGTTCGTTATCAAGGTTGATATGCGGCGTAAACAGGTTGATATGACTTTTTCGCGCCAATCGGTAACGGACAAAAAAATCAAGTTGAATGTCGAGCAGGTCGTCGCGTCTTTTGAGCGCGCCCGCCGCGAAATCTGCGAACGCAGTGTTGATTTAGGTGCCCTGCTCGGCGAGTTGTTCGAGGCTTACATTCGCGTTTTGAAATTGTCGGACAAACCGATGGGAACGCGCACGATCATCGTTGATTGTTATCGTGAATTGATCATGGTTCGGCAGCCAGCTTCGTTTCGCAAAACTCCGTCAAAGCAAAAATTTCTCGATTATCCGAAAACTCATTTTGCTTTTGATATTATGCAGCTGCGCCGTGGGCAAAATATGAATTATCAGGATCATCGGTTGAATTTAGGAACGGCGACGATCGATGTGGGCAGCGATTCGGCGCGCGCGATGTTTTTGGCGACGAGTGCAATCGAGGGACAATTTATCCAGCATCTATATTTTACGAAGGAGAAGTAATGAATGACATTGACGCAGATCGAAGCGCAGCATATTATTCGCAAACTCGGCGAATCGGGCATTCCGCCGACCCGCAATCTGGAAGCCTACACGGTTGGCATTGACTCGATTTTGGGAACGCTTAAAGATGAATATTTAGGCAGTTATTTGCGTGACGGCGGTTCGAGTTTTAAACTCGTCGTCGGCGAATATGGAAGCGGCAAATCGCATTTTCTTTACCGGCTTCGTGATTTGGCTTGGGAATTAGGCTATGTGGTGAGCCGCACCGAACTGAGCCCGAAAGAATGTCCTTATGATAATCAACTGAAAGTTTATCAGGCGGTTGTGGGCAATCTGATTTATCATTCGCCAAATGCGGACAGCGCGGATACAAATGGTCTTGAGGCGTTTCTGGAAAATCATTTTTTTCAAACTTTGAAAACGCTCGGGGTTGAAAACGCCAAAACGAGCGTCGGTTTGGATGTGCGCGTTAATTTGTGGCTCGATACGCTTTTGCGGTTCAATATCGAAAGCCCTTCTTTTCGTCACGCCCTCTATTATTATCTTCGCGCCGTCGCCGAGGAAAATGAAGCCGATAAGCGCATTATCGGGGCTTGGCTGCGCGGCGAGAGTGTGGGTTTAAGAGACGTGCGGGCTTTCAGCATCACGGAAAAACTTGATAAAAGTGTGGCGTTCAAAATGATGCGTTCCTTAGCCCAAGCGGTTCACGAACTCGGTTACGCTGGTCTGGTCTTATTGTTCGACGAGGGCGATAGAATGGTCAGCATCGGTTCGTCACGTACGGAAAAAGTTGCCTGCGACAATCTGCGCGAAGTGATTGATCGCTGCGCGGGTGAAAGTCTGCCGTCGGCTTTGTTCGTCTATGCCGTGCCGCCTTATTTTGTTACGAATATTGCTCCGAATTACGAAGCATTAAGTCAGCGCATTAGTTCAAAGGTCAAGTTTTCGCGCCAAAATCCCTTTAGTGTCCAAATCAGTCTCGATCATCTCGATTATCCGGGTGAAGAGTTGCTGCGATTGATCGGCGAAAAACTTCTTGGAATTTATGAAAGGGCATATGCGATGAATCTTAATCACGAATTGCAACGGGAAAACATCGCTGCCCTTGCCGCCGGCTGCGCATCTTTACTTTCGACCAGTCACCGTCGCCATTTCGTTAAATCATTGGTGACGATGCTCACCGAACAGCGCGTAACGGGCGAACATATTTACGAAGAAGATATATTAAATGGTGTTTTGCGGGATGTTACAGAACAACTCGGGCGCACGGAAACGGGAGAATACTAAGGCAAAAGTAAAAAGGTAAAAGGCAAAAATAAGAGCCGGAATCTGAAATTATGATCGGAGCAATCGTAAATCATCCGCTTTTCGGGCGCGGTCAGGTGTTGGAATTACGCAACGCCGGACGCGATTCGGTAGTGCGTTTTGATAACGGCATTCGGGCAGCGGTGCCGAGCAGTATGCTGTCGGTTTTGCAAGCCGCCGAATCTGAAGTGCAGACTGTGCAAAAATCTTTTATCGCCCCGCGCCCGGAAAGGAAATTTACTCCCGAGGAAGCCGAACGACTTGAAGCGCGGCGGACAATTGAAGCCTTACGCTACGGGCTTGTGCCAGCGAAACGAATCCAAGAATTGAGCGTCGGTCTTGATGACGAAAAAGAGAGTTTGTACCGGGCATTTACCAATACGAAAGAAAACGGCGGAGATGTGCGCGTCATTTTGGGTGAATACGGCACGGGCAAAAGTCATTTTTTTGAATTGGCGGCGCAAGAAGCACTGGCGAATAATTTTATTGTCGCGACGACAAGCCTTGATTTACGGGAAGTTCCACCGAATCGCCCACAGCGCATATATCTTTCACTGATGCGTTCGCTCAGGTTTCCCGATTCGCCGGAAACCGGACTCGTTCCGGTGCTCGAAAAGATCGTCGCACTGCCGAATTATTCCGAAATTCAGGATAGCCTCCGCGCAACCTTTTTTGCGACTGCGCTGCACAATTATCTGTTGATGTGTGATACGCCGAATGAGGCTTTGAATTCATTGGTTGATTGGATGTCGGGCGAAAAAGTTTTCATCAGTGAGATTCGCCGCAATGCTGCGTTCAAAAGTAAAGAATTTAAGATAAAATCGCTCTCGCAATTAACCACCGCCGCTGATCAGTATTGTTATTTACTGAATGGCTGGGGCTGGCTGGCAACCCAAGCCGGCTACGCCGGACTAGCGGTTTTTATTGATGAATCCGAACACTACAGTCTTCTCAACCTTCGCGGAAAAGAAAAAGCCGACAATTTTTTCAAAGCTCTGATCTACACGGCTCTCGGTGAAAACGGACGACTTTTGGAAAACGATTTGCAGCATCAGTATCACTCGCACCCGTTTCGGCTCAAAGACAACAGTCATTTGTTACTGCTGTTTGCTGTGACACCGTCAGCAAACACTTTCGATTACAAGCGTTCATTGGACGAAGAACAAATTTTACAGTTAAAAAAATATTTGCCGCCCGCCGCCCTCGACGAATTAATGAAACGGCTTTATGCTCTGCATCGGCAATCTTACAATTACCCAACAAATGGTCAATTTATTGATGTCGCGCAGGGTTTGCTGGAATGTTTGGACAACAATGTAATAAATTTGCGTCAGGTCATTCGCCTCTCAGTTGAGATATTCGACCTCTGTTACGCATACGAAGATTTCAATTCCAATCAAGCCGCTGCTGAACTTCGCAGGGCACTTCTGTAAATTTGGATTTTAGATTTTGGATTTTAGATTTTTGTTTGCATTATTAATTGTGATAAATACTAAAATCCAAAATGGAATTTGAAAGATCCGAAATTCAAAATCTAAAATCTAAAATCGAACACACCTTTGATGCTTTTTTGGCGCGTTTCGGAAGATTGACACTGATTCAGGAACTGGCGCTTGAACCCCTGCTCGGTGGTGAAAATTGTGTTTTAGCGGCGGCGACGGCGAGCGGTAAAACCGAAGCGGCTTTAGTGCCGTTGCTCGAACGTTATCAACAGCAGCGATTCAAAGCCAACTCACGAAAACAAACCGCGACCATTAAATTTTTATATGTGGTTCCGACACGGGCTTTGGCGCGGGACATCGCGCGGCGCATCGAACAGCCGTTAAAAAAAATGGCAATCGGTTTTGCGGTCAAAACCGGCGACGAACCCGCTTTGAAACAAACCCGTCCGCCGGAATTTCTCATCACGACACCCGAATCACTTGACTCGCTACTGGCAAATCGCCCGAAAATGCTGCGCGATATTCGCGCCGTCGTTTTGGACGAACTGCATCTTTACGACAACACGCCGCGCGGTGACCAACTGCGAATTTTGCTTAATAGGCTGCACCGGCTTCGCGCGTATGCTTTCTCGCATGGTGATGCTGTGACCGCCGAAATTCAATTTTGCGCACTGTCCGCGACGATGCAAAATCCCGTACGCGTTGCCGCTAAATACTTTGCCAATCCGGTATTTATTCAAACTGACGGGCAGCGGACAATTGACGCGGAAATTTTTGAGATGAATGGTGCCGATTCTCTGCTTGAACTTTTTGCTACTTTTAAAACGCGCGAAATAAAAAAAGTATTGGCATTTTGTCAAAAACGCTCCGATTGCGAAGAATGGGTAAATTTGTTACGCGGCAGTCCGCCGTTCGGCGACGAAGTTATGGTTCATCATGCTAATTTAAGTGCGGCAATCCGCCGTCAAACCGAAGAAAATTTTGCCCGCACGGGTGCCGCTTTGTGCTTTGCGACTTCGACGCTCGAACTCGGGATCGACATCGGCGATGTTGATTTGATTTTGCTGATTGGTGCGCCCGATAATTTAGGCTCGTTTCTCCAACGCATCGGGCGCGGCAATCGCCGCACGAAACGCACCTCGGTCGTTTGTTTTTATCGAACGCCGATTGAAGAAGCCATTTTTCGGGTCTTTATTCGCGCTGCTGAAAATTCCGATCAGGAAACAAATGCGCTGCTTGGTTCCGATAACGCCGTAGCGTTTCGCCCTTCGGTAATCGTTCAGCAGCTCTGTTCTTATTTGAAACAAACGACGTACAGCGAACTTGATCCCGAACATGCTTACGGGCTTTTTATTACACCTGCGGGCGACCCATTGGTTGAAAAATATCAATATAATAAAATTGTCGAACATTTAATTGAAAAAGATTTTTTCCGACCGGCAATGCATGGCGGAAAGCAACTGCAAGCCGGTAAGGTCTGGGAAAAGCTTTATGAAGAACGAACGCTTTACAGCAATATGTCAGGAACAAATGAAAGCACCGCTGTAATTGACGATTTGACAGGACGACTCGTCGGTTATCTTGACGCTAAAATGCCTTCCGGAAGTACGTTTCTCATCGGCGGACATGCCCGCCGCGTCACTTCGACAAAAGGACGCAAAGTTTTAACCCGCGCCGAAACAAATACGGAAAACATTCGCAAACCTTATCAAAAATGGAATTGGCGCGTAAAATCGGCGGCGTTGACCAAAGCGCTGGCAATCGAACTCGGCTTTCCGGTTGCCGACGGAACCGGTGCGATGCCGATTGTGTCTGTTCAAGCGGATGATGACCCGGAAAAGCGGACTTTACTGTTTCACAATGCCGGCGAAGTTTACGGCAAAGCTTTGAGCGAACTTCTGGAAACGGAAAAGAAATTGCTGTTCGTTGAGCATAATGAGTTTTTTGTCGAAATAACGGGGGATTTTTCCGAAACTGACTTGTTATTTACAGATGAGGAAGTTCATCGGTTCTTGTATCGTCGCTGGAAAAGTTTTGAAAGCGCTTTTGATTTTGGGCGTTTCCAAATTGATTTGCCGCCGGATATCCGCCGCGAAAGCGTGACAAACGCTTTTAATCCCTCCCGATTCAAGCTTATTTTTACATTTTCCTAAAATTAATAATATTGGGTGTAATCGGGTATAATATCGGGTATGCTCGAATCTTTGGAAAAAATTAGCCTTTCGTTTTCGCCGACTCACGAGATGCTCAATCTTATTTCGGAGATTGACGAATTCAAAGGAAAATGGAGTGTTTTGCAAAATCTTTCGCCCGAAAGATTATCTGCTCTGCGGCACGTCGCGACGATTGAAAGCGTCGGGTCTTCGTCCAGAATTGAAGGCATCAAGCTGACGGACAGAGAGATTGAAACTCTGCTTTCAAATCTCAAACAATACTCGTTCAAATCGCGCAATGAAGAGGAAGTTGCCGGCTATGCCGAAGCGATGGAGCTAATTTTTGAATCCCGGTGGGAAACAGCTTTAACTGAAAATCACCTTAAGCAACTCCATTCGGTTCTGCTAAAATTTTCGAGCAAGGACACCGTGCACCGGGGAAATTACAAGCAGCTTTCTAATAATGTTGTTGCTTTTGATGCCGACGGAAAAGAAATCGGGATTGTTTTTGAAACAGCTTCGCCATTTGAAACGCCGTTTGAAACTTTTATGGAGGCTAAACCTGCTGACAGCTCGCGACCAGGTGATTATAAATTAGATTTCCAAGAAAATAAGTTTACAGGATCGATTGAACCGCTAATCAATCTTAACAATGAGGGAAGAGTTCGTTTTACAACTACTCTACTCAATTCGAAAGAAATAAACTAAAACTGGCATTTTCAGCATATTTCATCATCATATCCAGTTGTTGCGGTTGATTCCCTTGTTTTATGGGCGATAAAACAATACGGACGTTTTCGCACATCACAAGGTATTCGACCTTATGCTGAAACAGCCGGTTCGGCACTGGCAAATTGGGACAAGTTCTTTCCGGTGGCTGATCTCGGTTCGGAGATCCAAACATTTTTAGAGCTTCCGCAAACGCCGTGGGAAATTAAAAACTCTATAATTGAACAAGCACTCAAAACCGTTGTTGAAATACAAAGCCCTTTTATGATCGGCTCTTTTTATGCATTTATTTCAGATTCTCAACCCGCGCCCGAAAAAATTTGGTGCCGGAAAGCGGATAAGAGTGATTGGTATAAACCCAATCAGGTAATCGCGGTTGTCGCTGAGTCGATAAATGATTCGGTCATTTCAATCATTAAAGAAATAGGAAAACCTTATTTAGTTCTCGAAGATCAAAACGATACGAGAAGGTTGATAAAAGAGTGGGGACTGAAACCGGTCGAAACTTCCATTGTTTTTGAAACTCGTGCTGTTCCGAGCGGACCGGACACTCCCCTAACGGATGCTTTTGCCGGTCTTGGCTTTATGCTCGATGACGAACAAAGTAATCTAAAACTTGTTCCTTGCAGCACATTAAGAAGAGAAGTTTTTACTGAGCAAGGCGTAAGGAGTGAAACCAAAACGTATATTACGGATAAGGATCATTTTTACTACTTGGACAGTTTAGATACTCGGGAATTACTGGAAACAGTTCTTGAAGCTTTGGATTTAGAACTTTCTGATTATGAAATAAAAGGTATTCTAGACAGCAAGGAATCCGTAGAAAAGAAAGGGTTTATTCGTCAAATTCGTGAAGCGGACAGTTATGCGGAAAAGCTCTTAATGTGTGTAGGAGTTGATAATTTAAAAAAATGGTTGAGTAATTCACTTCTTGAAGTCGCTCAATCAAAAAATAAAACTCTCACCGATCAAAATATTGCCGAACTTTTTCTTGCCGTTTACGGTGTTGAGTCTTTAATTCGTCTGAAGGATGATTTGGCGGCGTTGGGGTTTGATGTCCCCATTCAATGGGCGAGCAGTCATAAAGCTCGCAGGTTTGTTAAAGATTTCGGATTTACAGCCGAATATGCAGGTTTTGAAAGTTCGGACAGAAAAGCAGCGATTGATATTGAAGGTCATCCCATTCTGCCGCCGTTGCATAACTTTCAAGAAAATTATGCACAGAGTTTTATCTTCTGAAAATAGTTTCGTTGTGGAACAACAAAAACTCCTTTTCTGGATAAAATTTGTCCGGAAGATTTATTTTTTAATTTTCATATTTTGTAAATAAATCGGTAATAATCTCATCATCCGTATAATCGGTTAAATTTGTAGAAAGTTTAATTATGTAATCAGGTGTAACAGTTATAAATCCTTTGTCGAAAGCTCTGTCGTGTAATGCGTTCAAACATAATCCGTTGCGTGGGTTCAGCCTGTTCTTTTCGTCTTTTGACCAAGGAACACAATATGACTTGCAATTAATATCAATACCTACGCCAAATTAAGCCGAAGAAGTTGAAACAGGATAGCGATGAATACTACCGATTCGAGAAATGACCGCTTTGACCTTTTCAATTAAATTTTCTTCTGCTTTCGGCTCAACTATTTTTATTGTTTCAAGGGCGTAATATTCTCCTCGAAACTGACTTTTCAAATCATTGATGCCAAGACAACTATGCGCTCTTTCGCGTAACAATTTGGCACTCAAATTAACCATCAAAAATGAAAGACTCGCCGCATTTTCGACTCCTTTTTCCGAAGTGTTCATAAAATCTTCCAACCCGAAATGTTGTGCGCGCATCTCGAAAATTGAATTCAATTTGGAATCTTAAACCGTAATATTCAAGCACTTTTTCTGAACTTAATTCTAAATCGCTACTGAACAAAATCACTCGCGCCATCTTTTGTTCTGTGACGTTTATTTTTTCAATCACCACCACATTTAATTCACTCTTGAACTTTTGGTGTAAAAAAAAGCCTTGATAAAATCGGCTGATAAGCTCTCCTTCGGTTTCGCTTTTGATTACATATTTGTCAGGAATTTTCTCATAATTCAACTTCTCCCCGTATTTTTGCCATCTGCCTCGCCCACTGTAAATTCCGGCGTATTTCTCATACAGGGCAGCATCACATCTGAGTTTTGACACTAATTCCAATTGATTTTCTTGTGCTAATCGCACCGCTTCGGCGTGTCCATAATGCCCGTCTAAGACCAAATGTTTGACTTTCACAAAATGCCTTATCAAATTGAGCAATCGCTTCAATAATCCGCCCATTCTTAACATTTCTCTCGAGTATTCGGCTTCCTTCGGCACTTTGTTCACAACTCCTTTCGGACGACCTCGCGGCTTTTTCTTCCGCTTTTTCTGCTTCTGTTTCCAACGCCTTGCACGTTTTTGCTTCAATTCAGCTTTTTCGGCTTCACATCGAGCGGTTTGCCCCACCGCTAACGGATACGACTTTCGCTCCTCAACGCTAATCAACGAAAAAACAGTAAACTCCAACCCTTTTACAACTTGTCCCAAAACTCCCGAAAAAAATCGGTCAATCCCGTGTGTTTCTTTCCCCGCTTTGGTAATTGTGGTGGTGTCGCCGCCAATTATATATTCTTCCTCCGGGTTGAATAAATGAGTTTCAAAAAACTTCACTAAAACTGTTTTCCACGGTATTGTCTGAGCATAAAAGCGTTGCAAAGTGCGGTAACTTGCACTGCCTTGAGTCCACCGCGACAAGCTTGAAGTCCGGTTTAGGAGAGTTGAACAACAAGCAAAAAATGTTAAGATTTCCATTGAAATGAATTGCGGTTTTAAGTAAATTTCTTCGCAAAATAAATCTACTAAAAGACTCAATTCATTTCATCTTTTCATTTCAAGTTTTCAAATATCTTTTTGGCGTAGGTATTGTATATATCAAAGGCAATTTTAATTTGCTTAAGCTGATACTATTTTTCATTAGTGTCCGGTTATAAGTTAAATAGATTCAACTGTTTAGAAATTGGAACTTCCGAGCTTTGTAACTGACACTCATTAAGTAGTTGATTTAATTGGGTTTTGTCGAAGATTGAAACTGAAATTATTTGTAACATTTCGTAGAGATTTCGCTCTATTTTCAGTTCTTTCTTGGCAATCGCCACCATTAAATAGGTGCAAATTGCAATCCAAATTTGTGTTTTGACCGCATTTTCTGATTCGCCCCAAAAGGTTTTGATTTTCAAATGTTGCTTAATCCATTTGAAAAATAGTTCTATTTTCCAACGATTTTTGTATAAAAGTGCCACTTCCATCGCGCTTATTTCAAAATTATTGGTTAGAAAAACATACGTTTTTCCTTGTTCTTTGTCAAAATACTTTACCCGACGCAATTTGTCGGGATATGCTTTGTTTGAATAATGCGTGGTTAATTTAATGATTTGGTCGCATCGAACTCCAAGTGTTTTATCAACTTTGGACGAGTAAATTCGTTTGAATGCTAAATTGGTTTTGGCTCGTGTGACGAAAAAGGCAGATGCCGAATTCATCTGAAAAAGCCTCTTAAAATCAAGGTAGCCTTTGTCCATCAAATATATTGCCAACGGCTCAAAAACCAGTTCGTCCAAGACTTTGACATCGTGCGTTTTGCCGTCAGTAATCAGAATAAAAGTCGGTAAATTACCGCGTAAATCTAATAGTGTGTGTAATTTGACGGCAGCTTTTTCTTTGCGAAATTTTGCCCACCAAAAGACGCTGAGACATAAATCAATGGTGGTCGCCTCCAACGCATAAACGGTATTAGAAAGGTCTAAACCAAAGTCATCATTCAGATAAAGTGGGCGGACGCGAACAAGTAAAACTTGAGCAAAATCAGCATAAATTCGCCAATTTCGGCTCTCATTGGCTTCGGCTAAAGTTGAACGAGAGACCGCGAAATTGATGCCGAGATGATAAAATTTCTTTTGATGTGCCGACAAACAATTAACTGTATCACGCAAACTTTCGCGCATTGTTAGTTGTCCAAAAGCCATTGTCAGAAATTGAAGCCAACAAGTAAAGCCTTTGACTTTGAAATTGCCTTGATACCGAGCAACAGATTTATCGAATTCGTATTTGGGTAAAATATCAAAGAGCTGTGCAAAAACGTATTTTCCGTGATTCATTCAACGATTTTAGGACTCAATTTATTGCAAATTGAAATCGTAAAATCTAAATATGGCTATAAATCACAATAAATCAATAGTTTATAGCTGTAAAAACTTTTTTAACCGGACACTAATGACTATTTTTAAAATGAAAATAGCATCTATTTGACTCTATTTTGGAGGCATGTTTTGATTTTACAGACTTAATAGCTTCATATATCAAGTTTTGAATTGACTCCCATTCTTTATGAACGAATTTTCCATCTCTATGCAGAAATGTTAATTGTGAAAATCTGTGATGACATAATTGCATTTCAATTATAGATTTTTTAAGTTTTGTGATTATTTCATCCAAATTTTTATTAACATAAGTTTTTTCAATAAACTCCAAGTCTGAAATAAGCATTGACAAATTACTTAGTATTTTTGCTTCATCATGCAAATAAGCAACAAACAATTCTTTGTATAAAACTGCATCTACTTGACCACTGTCATTACCAGATTTTTCCATTTTCTCTAATTTTCCACCAAGAATATTTCGTTCAGTTTTTATCTAAGAATATTTTTCTTCCCAATCTTATACCTTACATTGTAAAAGATGTTAAGTTGTAAACATTTATAATATTCAAGATTTGTTACTTTGCGAAGCCTATAATAAGAAAGCTACATTAAAAATTAAACAAATTCCTTATTAGTGACTATCCTTCCGGTAAATTTCCGCTTAATATTCTCAAAATATTTTCGCCCATAATTTGGGTGATTTCTTCGTCGGTGAAGTTTTCGTTGAGTAATGCTTCGGTGATGAGGGCTTCGCCACTGGTGTCGAATGGGACTTTGACCGAGCCGTCGAAATCCGAACCGAGCGCGACGTGGTTTGCGCCGATCAGGTTGGCGGTGTAGCGGATGGCTTTGGCGATTGAGGCGGCGGATTCGCCGCAGGTTGCCATGTCCCAGAAGCCGATGCCGATCACGCCGCCGGTTTTGGCGATTGATTTTAGTTGGTCGTCGCTCAAGTTTCTTTGGTTGTCGCACGTTCCTTTTACGCCGGTGTGCGAAACGATGACGGGTTTGGTGGCGATGGCGAGAACGTCTTCGATGACTTTCGGCGAAGCGTGTGAAACGTCCACGAGCATTCCTTTTTGCTCTATTCGTTTGACCATTTCCCTGCCTTTGTCGGTCAAGCCGTATTTTTCTACGCCGTGTGCCGAACCGCCGAGGTCGTTGTCGAAGAAATGCGTCGGCGACATCATTCGGAATCCGGCGTTGAATAAAACATCAATGTTTTCAAGGTTGCCGTCGAGCGCGTGGGCGCCTTCGATGCCGAGCCAACCGCCGACGATCTTTTCAGTTTTGCGCCGTTCGAGAAAGTTTTGCAAATCCTTTTTAGTCTTGATAACGACAAGTTTGCCGTTTGAATTCACGGCGTATTCGTTTAATTTATTCGCCTGATAAACGGCGCGTTTTGTCAAACTCGAAAGATTTTCGAGCGGTTGGCGTTGGGCGAGTGCAAGCCAGAAAATATTGTCGGTGCTATCCGTGTTGCGTTCGATGTTTAAGCCGCGCGGCGTTTTTGTAACGACCGTAAATGCTTGGAGTGCGACGTTGCCTTTTAATAACTTCGGCACGTCAACCTGTGCAATCGGCGAATCTTCGTTCAGATCACGATTCCACAAAAGCGCGTCGGCGTGCAGATCGGCAACGAAGAGTTTTTCGTGTAATTGTTTGGCTTTTTCGGAGACTTCGTAAGGCGGTTTGTTAATGACGGGATTGAGCGATTTTTCCGTGTAAGCCGCCGCAAATCCGAAGAAAAAGACGAGAAATCCGACGAGCAAAACGGCGATTAAAACAGCGAAAATTTTGAATATTTTTTTCATAAGAATTAACAGGGATGACAAGATGAACAAGATGATTAAATCAATCTTGAAACAGTCAAACAAAATCCTGTTTATCTTGTCTAGCCTTATTTGAATAAAGTAGGCGGGCAAAATTAAACAAATCTGAATTCGGAATAGCTGAAAACTAATAGCGAATAGCCCAATTATCAGTTTTCAGCTATTAGTTTTCAGCTATTTCAAAAGTATCTTTCATAATGATTTTGCCCTAACTTGAATTTTAATAATTGCGCCTGTTTCGTTTGATTTTTGTGCCGCATCAATTACTTTTTGAACTTTTAAGCCGTCGGCAAACGTCGCGGCGTATTCGATTTCGGTTTTCCCCTCAAGAATCGCTTCGACGATTTTCGGC
>JANMAA010000136.1:0-3640 GCA_031359215.1 Acidobacteriota bacterium
TAATTCAATTCCAAAAATTGGAACGGTAACAGAAAGTAATATATTAACCAAACTAAAAACAAACAAACCAATTTCAACTTATCTGGTTAAATCCAGTAATCAATTTATTTATCATACAAGAAAATTGAGGTACTTTCTCCAATTTTTAGAAATGGCTCCCAAAATTTTTGAACAAGATGGATCTATAAGAGTTACATCAGAATTGAAAGAGATTTATTTTAATTCTGAAAAAGACAAATTTTCTGGTCTTTCAGACTATCTATCAGCACTTTTCTTTTGGTATTACATTACCTATTCTGATTGTCGGAATTTAAATAAAAGAGAGGTTACGACCTTTCCCTTGTCTCTATCAAGTATTTCTGATACTAACAAAGTATTGCTTCTTGAACTTGGTAAGTCTCTTATGGAAAGTTTGCAAAACAATTCTTATTTTCAAAATGCTTATTATAAGCAACATGGAAATTTAAGAATGCAAGTTTTTCAACCACGTCTTTCCAAACCTATAATAGATGATATAGATAAAGTATTGGCTGTACATTATTCCTTTACTGAAGAAGAACTAGATTTCATCATCAATTACGATATTAAATATAGGTTGGGTAAAGAACTCGGCGGTGAAGACGTCGAAGAATCAACTCAATCACAACTGGCATTTTCTTAACAAAAAGTTGCTGAGTTCAAAAATTGAACTCAGCAAACTTTCCTAAAAATTCCTATTTTCTTAAACAAGAAAATGAGCTAATATAGGAAAGTAATGGAACGGTTAAATGAAAGAAACTTATTTGAACTCGTCCGAAAAATAAATTTCCCGCCACTGGGATTTAAAATTTTGGAAGAAACACCGTCCTTTAAATCACAAGAATTTGGTGATTATATTGCTGATATAGAATGGGAAAATAGGTCATATAAATTTCTTATTGAAATCAAAAGTCAGGCAACACCAAAAATACTTGATGAAGCTGTATATCAATTAAAAAGAAATATTTCCCTCGCTCAAAATCTAAACAAATCCGAAAAATATTATCCTTTATTGATTGCGCCGTATTTAAGCGAAGAACGGCTTGAAAGATTAGCGGCTGAAAACATCAGCGGACTTGATTTATCCGGCAACGGTTCGATTATCGTACCGGGCAAACTTTTCGTTTACCGTTACGGCGGAAAAAACAAATTCCCTTCAAACGCGCCGATCAAAAACGTCTATCGCGGAACCAGTTCGATTATTCCGAGAGTTTTCTTCGCCCAACCCGAATTCCAAAGCGTAACGGAAGTTTTAGAAGAAATCACGACACGCAGCGGCAAAACAACCATCGCCACTGTTTCAAAAGTCTTAAAAACGCTCGAAGAAGAATTATTGATTTCAAGAAAAGAAGGCGTTCGGCTAATGGATGGCAGAAGTCTTTTGAAAAACCTGCGCGAAAATTTCCAGCGACCGGCAATCGAAAAAAAGATCATCGGAAAAACCGAAGACCTCGACAATACATTAATCCAGTTATCCGAAAATTCCGCTGAAAACAATATTCTTTACGCCATTGATAAACCGCGTCGTTATGCAGTAATGGGAAGTGATTCTTCAGCAACAAAAGTTTATACGGAAAATATCAGCAGTTCGCTGCTCGAAAGCAATTTCAGCGAAACATCAAGATTTCCGAATCTCGAAATTATCCAAACTTCCGACCCAACCATTTATTTCGACCGCCGTTACGAAATGGCATCAGCCGCTTATTACACATCGCCGCTCCAGGTTTATCTGGAACTGGCAACGGGCGGAAAACGCGAAAAAGAAACTGCCGAACAAATCGAAGAAGGCTTATTAAATTTTAGATATTAATTTTACCGAATATGACTTTTGACCCAATGCGCGAGCAGCTCATCAAACTGGGCGTAAAACTACAAAAAGACGGCATCAAACTAATCATCGGTGGCGGTTATGGGTTAATACTCAAAGCTGAGTATTTGCGGCGAGAACAATTAAGAACAAGAATTATTGATTTTCCAAATGATCGCTCGACAAACGATATTGACACTTTCCTAAAAACGGAAATTATTACCGATGCTGAAAAAGCTGAAAAGGTTAGGGATGCTTTAGCCGATTTAGATTTTGAGCCGGTTGCAGATTATTATCAATTTGTTGTTCCGATTGCTAATAAACCCTCCGCCTTGACAGTCAAAATTGACTTACTTGCGCCGCCAGTTAGCGACGCAGAAAAACCGCTTGTTAAAATAAATGGCTTTCGCATAAGACCCAAAAAAGCAAAAAATATTCACGCTTATCTTACACAAGAAGCCGTAACTCTTGAGGAAAATTTAATAGCATTAACAGTTACTGATGATAATGATTCGATAGAAGTCTTTCTTCCGCACCCATTTACTTATTTGGTTTTGAAATTATTCGCATTGCGGGATCGTTTAGAAGATGAGAAAAAAGATTATGGTGCTTACCATTCTTTTGACATCTATCGGATTATTGCAATGATGACCGAACAGGAATTGGAACAGGCTTTTGCAATGCGCGATAAATTTGCTGATGAACCAAAAATTCAAGAAGCACGGGCAATTGTGAATGAACTGTTTTCATCAACAGATTCACTCGGAATTCTCAGGCTTCGGCAGCACGTCAGATCGGTTGCAATCGAACTCGATAATGAAAATATTTTGGGAATGATGGATGACCTCAAAGAATTGTTTCCGAATTTGTAAATCAGAGTTAGAATTTGTTTGATTATGAAAGAAATTATCCAATAGACCTCTTGCGAAATTAAAATAGAAATGACACAAAGTAATTTATTGGAGTAAAACTCAATGAACTACGAAGATGTCAAAAACTTAAAGTCCGGTGACTTTAAACGCTTATGCGGTGTCACAAGAGAAACTTTTGCTGCAATGTGCCAAGTTGTCATCGAGTACAAACAACTGAGAAGGCGCGGCAGGAAAAGTAATTTATCAATTGAAAACCAAGTGCTGCTGACGCTTTCATTCTGGCGCGAATACCGAACGCTGTTCCATTTGGGACGAGATTGGCAGTTGCACGAATCAAATGTGTCGCGGCTCGTTCGCCGCATCGAGGATATTTTAATCAGGTCGGGCAAGTTTTCTTTGCCGGGCAAAAAACGACTGCTCGAAGATGATTCAATCAAATATGCAATTGTTGACGTGACCGAGGGTTTGATTGAACGTCCGAAAAAAAACAGAAGCGGTTTTACAGCGGAAAAAAGAAGCGGCACAGTTTGAAAGCTCAAATCTTGATTGCCGAAGAAACCGAACAAATCGTGGCGACGTTCTTTGGCAAAGGCAAGACGCACCATTACAAGTTGTATCAAATGAGCCGCACTCGACTTGGCAAACAGATTCGGCTGCGCGGTGATTTGGGCTATTGGGGCTTGCAGACCAAATCTGTAAATGTGATTCTGCCGCAGAAAAACAGCAAACTGCATCAATTGAGCAAAGCGGAAAAGAAGGCAAATCGGGAGTTGGCGGCAAAGCGCGTGAAGGTTGAAAACGTGATTCGGCGGTTGAAAATCTTTCGTATCTTGAGCGAACGCTATCGCCATCGGCGGAAACGATTTGGCTTGAGATTCAACTTGATAGCTGGTCTTCATAATTACGAACTAAAGCTTAAATCCTGAATTTCGCAAGAGGTCTA
>JANMAA010000176.1:0-5165 GCA_031359215.1 Acidobacteriota bacterium
AAATTATGCGCGTCTTCTTTGGTCGCTCCGGCTTCGCCGAGCGTCATCACGTCGTATTTCGACAAAACTTCGCGGTTCATTTCCTGCAAATATTCGTGCCGTTTCGGACCGCTGCCGTAAAATTTTCCGTAGTCGCCGTTAAACTCGGCGGGAATTTCCCTGAACGGTTTGTCCTTTGAAATAAAATGAATCACGTCCATCCGAAAACCGTCAACACCTTTGTCAAACCAGAATTTCAGCATCGAATACATTTCCTGCCGAACCTTCGGATTTTCCCAATTCAGATCGGGCTGTTTGTCGGAAAAATAATGCAGGTAATAAGATTTCGTTTCTGGCGAATACTGCCAACCGTCGCCTTCCGCGTCGAAAAAGCTGACTCGTTTAGGCGGTTTGCCGTCCTCTTCGTTCCACCAGTGATAATAGTCCCGATACGGATTATCACGCGATTTTTTCGCTTCCTGAAACCAGCGATGTTCGTCGGAAGAATGATTTGCCACCAGATCGAGAACGACCTTGATCTTGCGTTCGTGAAAGCCTTTGAGCATCGCGTCGAAATCTTCCATCGTGCCGAAATCCTTCATAATATTCTGATAATCGGAAACGTCATAACCGTTATCGTCATTCGGCGAACTAAAGATCGGATTCAGCCAGACAGCATCAATTCCCAGACTTTTGATGTAATCGAGATTTTCCGTGATTCCTTTTAGATCGCCCACGCCGTCACCGTTCGTGTCTTTGAAAGAACGCGGGTAAATCTGATAAACGACCGCTTCCTTCCACCATTTACGGTTCGGAATGTTGTCGGCAGTTGTTGAATTGGAATTAGTTTGATTAGTATTCACGGTTGTTTGATTAATGTTCGTTACAGTATTTTGACAAGCGGAAAGTATCAACAAAACCAAACCAAATATAATAAATTTTCGATTCATAATTTTTTCTCCGACCGGAACGCAAGTGGCTCGCTTGCAAGATTTTTGCAAAAAATCTAACGGCGTTCGTTTAACTTCAAGTTGAACGTAAATCAGGCTTCGTTAGCGTTTTTCAAACGCGGCGAAGCAATCAAGCGAGGAAGGTCTTGCGTTCCGGTCTAATTCGCCACTTCATAGACAACCGCTTCATACGGCTTCAACTTTCCATCCGTCGAAGGTGTTTCCATATTTCCCAACACGACTTTTGTTTTTGACATATCAATTCCAGTATTCGCCGTAGCTTCTTTGTCGGTAAAATTCAACAAAATCAACATTTTTTTGCCGTCCAATTCGCGTGTGTAGGCGTAAACGCTTTCGCTCGAATCATCCAAAAGCGTGTATTTGCCGTAAATCAAAACGGGATTTTCCGTTCGCAGTTTCGTCAGCTTTCTAAAATAATTGAGCGGCGAATTCGGATTTTTTTCCTGCGCTTCGGCGTTGATTTCCTTGTAATTTTCGGGAATCTTGATCCACGGATTGCCCGTCGTGAAACCTGCTTTGTCGCCTGCCGTCCATTGAAACGGCGTGCGTCCGTTGTCGCGGGCTTCAAATTTTATTTTCTCGAAAAACTTGTTCAGATCCGCGCCCTGATTTTTTTGATATTGATATTCGTTAAGCATCGGTTTATCGCGGAAGTCTTCGATCTTTTCAAATCCGGCGTTGGTCATCGCCAGTTCGTCGCCGTTGTAATAATACGGCGTGCCGCGCATCGTCAGCAGAAATGTCGAAAGCATTTTCGACGAAGCATCACGAAATTCGGGTTTGTCATTGCCCCAGAATGAAACCAAACGCGCTTTGTCGTGATTCGCCAGAAAGATCGAAAGCCAACCTTTTTCAGCAAATTCCTTGTCCCATTTCGAGAAAACTTCCTTCAATTTCGAGAGTTTGTAGCCGCCGAATTTTCCCGTGTCCGCCGGCTCGAACGCATACGCCATCGAGAGTTCGTTGCGGTCGGCATCAACGAGATCGTGCGCGTCTTTGAAATCTCTGCCCGCGCCTTCGGCGACTGCCATCACGTTATATTTCGTCAAAACCTCGCGGTTCATTTCCTTCAGATAATCGTGTAAGCCTTCGCCCATCGAATAGTTCATCAAACTCGGTTCTTGATCTTTCGGGAATTCGGGCATTTTTGGATCTTTGGCGACAAACTGAAAAGCGTCTAAACGAAATCCGTCCGTGCCTTTTTCAGCCCAGAATTTCATAATGTCGTAAACTTCCTGCCGCAATTTCGGGTTCGACCAGTTCAAATCGGGCTGTTTCTGCGAAAAAATATGCAGGTAATAAGCGTCCGATTGCTTATCGTATTTCCAAGCGTCGTGATTGACATCGAACAGGCTGTAACGTGCGGGCGGCTTGCCTTTGTCGGCATTCCACCAGTAATAATAATCTCGATACGGATTATCACGCAACTTGCGGGATTCCTGAAACCACTTGTGTTCGTCCGACGAATGATTGACGACAATATCCATCACGAGCTTGATATTTCGTTCGTGCAAACCTTTCGTCAATTCGTCAAAATCCGCCATCGTCCCGAATTCCTTCAAGATATTTCGGTAATCCGAAACGTCGTAACCATTGTCATCATTCGGCGATTCATAAATCGGATTAAGCCAAACCGCTGTCACGCCGAGCGATTTTATATAATCGAGTTTCTCGATAATCCCGCGAAGATCACCCACGCCGTCACCGTTCGTGTCTTTAAACGAACGCGGATAAATTTGATAGACAATGGCTTCTTTCCACCATTTACGGTCGGGAATTTCATTTGAAACGGTTTGCGTTTGATTGGAATTTACCTCGGTTCTGTTTGTTTCAATTGCCGTATTGCGGCACGAAAACGTCAGCGAGAAAAGAAACAAAAGCGCGGCAATAATATAAAATTTTTTAAGTTTCATAATAGTTTCAGACGGGAGCGCAGGCTGCCAGCCTGCCCGCCGTTCGAGCGATAGCGTCGAACGGCGAAACTCGCCATAAAAATTCAACTTGATTTTCAAATGAGCGTTTGCCCGCGTCTTCGCCAAGCCTCGACGCGGGGCAGGCTGGCAGCCTGCGCTCCCGTTTAAAATCCCTTTTTTGCGGCTTCGATCAATTCGTTGTTGCGTTCGTAAGTCAATTCATTTTCCGCGCCGTCAATTTTTGGCGGATAAATGTGTTTGCCATACATCGGATAGGCTTCGGTTCGCAGATGAGCGAGCATTTGATGACCTTTGCGCGTCTTCTTTTCGTGGCGCAGCGCGGAAATATCAATCGGCGCGACGACGATTTTTTCGCCTGCGCCTTCGGATGCTTTTGTCAAAATTCTGCCTTCAAAATCAACGATCATCGAACCGCCTGACCACGAATACGGCGGATAATGTTTGAGGCTCGCCGCCTGATTCGACGCGACGACGTAACACATATTTTCGAGCGCACGCACGCGGTTAATTGTCGTCCACCAATCCATCGGTTCGGTCGCGTTCCACGGGTCCATATAAGCCGAGACGCGGACCAAAATTTCCGCGCCGTTCATTGCCAATTGTCTTAGTGATTCGGGAAAAAGCCAGTCGTAGCAGATCGCGCAACCGATGTTCCCGATCTCGGTTTTGGCGACGGGAAAAAGTTCTTCCGTGTAACCTTCGATGTCGTGCGGGCTGGAGTGAACTTCATACGGAATCCACGGATTTACTTTGCGGTATTTATACAAAATGCCGTGTTTGCTGATTAGACAAGTCGTATTAAAAATGTGATTCGGATATTTCGGATCGTATTCGATAAAACTTCCCGACTGAATGAAGATGTCATATTCTTTGGCTTTACCAATTAACTTTTCGGTGTGTTCGTTCGGTATCTCGACGGCAAGTTTTTCCTTGAGTTCCTTAACGGTCGGAAACACGGGCGCACAATGTGCAAATTCGGGAAAAGTCACGAGTTTAACCGGCAAAAACGGAACGGCTCCGACAACCGTCGAATCAATGAGGCTCAACATTCTGTCGGTATTTTTCCGCATCTCGGCGCGGTTCGTCGGGTTTGCAAAATCCGTCTGAATCGCGGCGGCTGAATATCTGATATGATTTTCCATAAATCAATAAATACTGTAATCCGAAGAAATAATATATTTTGTCAAATAATTAGATAATTTAGGGAATTCATCTTGAAAAAGATTCAGTATTTTATTTGTTTGGGAAGACAACAAAGTTTTGATAGAATTTTTTACCATTTTTTAATGACAAAGTCTAGTTCTATTTTTATTTACTGAAATTATTAAATTATTTGAAGACTGGACATAATTCAATTTGTTCTCTGAAAACAACTTAGCTTTTTGAACAAAGGTCGGGTGGCAAAATTCCGTTGACTTTTATCATCCTGAAAATGTGTGTCAACTTCAAATTCCCGACCACCTGCTGCTCGTTTTGCAAACAGGCAAGAGAATAATTATCAAATACCGGAGCTAAAACGCAAGACAGGCAAACCTGTGACTTATGCGGACTGCTTCTTTCTGCTCCTAAGCCTTGCGGCAGTTACGCTTCGCACTTTTGACGCGATTGAACTGCATCGCTTATTAAGCAAGGATCAAGTTTTGCGCCTTTGAGCAAGTTCTGCATCGGAAAACCATTGGTAGGCGACTTGCAAAACTGATTCCGGCAGCCGAAGCGCAAATCCTTTTGTGCGGCGAGCAAATTATCAGAGAATTCGCTGCTTCCGATCAGCCGCTGATTTGGAACAATGCCAAGTCCAGCGGCAACGGGAAAAACGGCGCGTTTGTCCAGGCAAGCGACCGGTTATAGCAGATAATCTTTCTGACCAATCACCGGCAGCAAAAACCGTTGGCAAATGTCAAAGAACAAGTGGATTACGCACGTTGGCGGATTCCAATTTGAATTATGTCCAGCCTTCAAATATTTACGCAGCCAGGTATAAGTAAAAAGGAGCGCGAATCAAATGTTCGCGCTCCTTTTTTCCACTTTGGATAAGTCGCGTCGTGATGCTCAATCATAACATCCCGACGTTTGTCCTTATGGTTGTGAGTCTTCAGTTAGTTGTTCATCCGGTCGCGGCGGTGGTGGAGTTCCGCATCGCGCCCTGATATTCGCCGCGTGGAACGTGCTTGCCGCTCGCAGCGTGAAATCTACCGGCTGATTCGGATCGATCGGGATGAAGGTTACCGTTACCGGCATAAATGTTCCTTGCGTGAATGCCGGAATCATTATCACCGCATTA
>JANMAA010000184.1:0-29140 GCA_031359215.1 Acidobacteriota bacterium
CGAATGATGAAAGATTGGATTGGCGTTTGGGCGAATTCTTGGCAAACGAATATCATCGGCGCGGGCGGCACGACGAAGCGATGCAGATTATCTGGACGGAGTTTGAAAAAAGCCCGGATTTGGGAAATTACAACAAACTCAAAGAACACGCCGCCAAAATTAAACCCATCGGCGCGTGGCTAATCTGGCGCGAAAAAGCACTCGAATTTATCCGACAGGACATCGCCGAAAGGAAAAAAACAAAATCATTCGGCTGGTCTTATCATCGGGCGGATAATTCTCTGTTAGTGACGATTTTCTTGCAGGAAACTCTTCCCGAAGAAGCGTGGCAGGAAGCGAATAAAGGCGGATGCAGCGAAGATTTATGGCTCAAACTTGCCAAAATCAGAGAAAAGGAACATCCGGCGGACGCGCTCAAAATCTACAAAGACCGCATCGAACCGAAAATTCAGGAAACCAATAATCAGGCTTATGACCAAGCCGTGATCTAGATCAAAGAAGTAAAAAGATTGATGTCGCAACTTGATAAATCAGCCGAATTTGACGATTATCTGGTCGCGTTGCGCGTCAACTATAAAATCAAACGAAACTTTATCAAACTGCTCGATTCAACAAAATGGTAAATGAAAATTACGAAAAACCAATCGTTTCAATAATTATGGGCAGCACGTCCGATTGGGAAACGATGAAAAATGCTTCGGACATTTTGACGGAATTCGGTGTGGCGTATGAATCAAGAGTCGTTTCCGCGCACCGCACGCCCGATTTGCTGTTTGAATTTGCAAAATCGGCGGAATCACGCGGCATCGAAGTCATCATCGCGGGCGCAGGCGGCGCGGCGCATTTGCCGGGAATGTGCGCGTCGCAAACCGTCGTGCCTGTCTTGGGCGTTCCCGTGCAAAGCAAAACTTTGTCAGGAATGGATTCGCTGCTTTCGATTGTGCAGATGCCCGCCGGAATTCCGGTCGGAACTTTGGCAATCGGCAATGCGGGCGCGAAGAATGCGGCACTTTTAGCAATTTCGATTTTGGCGAATTCTCGTCCTGAATTGCGCGAAAAATTGCACGAATTTAGAAAAAATCAAACACAGACGGTTTTAGATTCGACACTTATATAATGATTTAAGATTTATGAAAAAAGACATAATTTCCGTTTTTGACGGAGAAACAGAAAGAAAAGCAACAACTGAAGAAAAATTGGGGATTTCAATTATTTTAATATTTCTGATACCAATTTCTATTGTGGTATTTCTTTGTTGTCTTTTTGTTGTCTTTTTGTATCTGAATATAATGCAGAAATGATTCTAACTTCACCGAACGAAATAATTAAAACATTACAATCGCTCGGAAATCCCGAAAATATCGCGGGAATGAAGCGGTTTGGAATCGTTACGAAAAAGGCTTTCGGCATTTCATCGCCGGTTTTGAAAAATCTCGCCAAAGAGATCAAAAAACAAACTGATAATCGTCATAAATTGGCTTTAGAACTTTGGGGAATGGGAATTCACGAAGCGCGAATTATCGCGTATTTGATTGACGATCCGAAGCAGGTTTCCGAAGCGCAAATGGATTCGTGGACGGCTGATTTTGATAATTGGGCGATTTGCGACGGTGCTTGCGGACATCTTTTCTGCAAAACGGAATTCGCCTACAAAAAAGTTTTTGAATGGTCGGAGCGCGACGAAAAATTTATCAAACGTGCCGGAATTTGCCTGATCGCGTGGCTCGCCGTTCACGATAAAAAAGCCGACGACCACCAAATTGCACAATTTTTACCGCTTCTCGAAAGCCAATCCGATGATGACCGAAATTTCATCAAAAAAGCGGTCAATTGGTCGCTTCGGCAAATCGGTAAGCGCAACTTGAATTTGAACAAACTCGCCATCGAAACCGCCGAAAGAATAAAATTACAAAACACAAAACCGGCACGTTGGATTGCGGCAGACGCTTTGCGCGAACTACAAAATGAAAAGATTATTGAGCGATTAAAGAGGAAAATTGTGCGTTAGTTTTTGGCTTGTTCATTGTTTCCTTTATCAATTTCAGCGTGTGGTTCAATGATTCCGTGCTTGCCCAACTGTCGTGTCCGGGAATGACGAATTTCGGATTTTTGAATTTCTTTTGCACTTTCCTGATCGAGTTCGACCATTGGTTAATGTTCGCGTCGGACAAATTGCCGATGTCGGTCGCTTCCGTGCTTTTGATGAAACAGCCGCCGTAGAGAATTTTTGCCTTCGGAAACCAGACGACGATATTGTCGGGCGCGTGTCCTTCGCCGGGATAGAATGTTTGAAATTTGTATTGTCCGATCTTGAATGTCGTGTCTTTTTCGAGCAAAAATTCGGCGCGTTGGTAGCCTTTTTTTTGCGAAAATTCGTCGGTTTTTTTGGTCGTGTAAGTTTTCACGCCTTTCGCTTTTAAAGTTTCGAGTCCGCTCGTGCGGTCTTCGTGAAAATGCGTCGAAATGCTCATCACGACATCTTTGTTATGTTTCGCCTTGATGTGATCGAGCAGCGGCTGCAACTGCGTTTTATCCCAGGGCGTATCAATCAAAACCACGCCTTCATTCGTCACGACATACATTCCGTTCGCGGGAACTTTCGTGCCTTTGTAGGTTTGATAGGTCGTAAAAATATAAAAATCACCCGACAATTGCGTGATTTCCAGCGCGTCGCTCGTTTGCCCGAAAATACTCACCGAAAAAATAAGTGTAAATAAAATAATTGCAATTTGTTTCATAAGATTTTGATTACCGAATAGAAATTATTATCACCGAAGATATGAAAGTTTGCCCGCGAATTTACGCGAATTTACGCGAATAATACCAATTGCTATTAGAAAATGTGCAAGAGCTGTAATTTAACGGAACTCGGACACTCTTGTCCGAAAGCATTTGAAAAATGCTAAAAACCGTAATTTCAGTTCAAGTTAAGGAATCATCAGGCAATTTCAAACACTCGGCGTTTATTCGGACAAGAGTGTCCGAGTTCCTTTTCTAATGCACAACTTCTATAGGTAATTGCTATAAGAACTGTTTCAATGGCTTTTATCACGATAATATTTAAACATTCGCGTAAATTCGCGTAAATTCGCGGGCAAAAATCTTAAACCGATTTTTTTGTCGGCATTAATTTGTCGTCCAAAAGTGTAATTCTATCGAATGTTTTCCGTATTTCCAAACAATCGCGCTTGTGCAAAGCGGATAAACAAGTTAAGTTAAATGCAAGGTGCCAACCCTAGATAGGCTTTGCTTATCAAACAAGCGGCGCAAGGTAATTTATTATTTTGCGCCGTTCGTTCTTTTTGAAAATCATTTCTAAAATTTGCAACAAAAACCATTCGCATTCAAAATATAGCTTTCAAATCAAACAATTTCGACGTGATTTTTTTATGAATCAAATTTTGCCAAATTCAACAATCGGCGTTTTCGGAAGCGGACAACTCGGACGAATGTTTGCCATCGAAGCGCGAAAAATGGGTTATCGCGTTCATACTTTTTCGCCCGATTCGGACACGCCGACCGGACAGATTGCGGATTTTGAAACCGTTGCTGCGTATGAAGATTTAGATTCCGTTAAAGTTTTTGCCAAATCGGTTGATGTCATCACCTACGAATTTGAAAACGTGCCTTCGCGGACGATTGAAACCGCCCACGAATTTACTCAGGTTCATCCGAAAGGCGAAATTCTTCACATCACGCAAAACCGTCTGCGCGAAAAAACTTTTTTGAAGGAAAACGGATTTCCGCACGCGCCGTTTCGACATATCAAAACCTTGGACGATTTGTATCGCGCAGTCGAAGACATCGGCGTTCCGTGTGTTTTGAAAACCGCCGGATTCGGTTACGACGGTAAAGGTCAAACGAAGATCAAAGCCGTCGGCGAGATCGAAGCCGCGTTTGCCAAATTAAACGGAAACGAAGCCGTTCTCGAAGCGTTCATCGAATTTGAAAAGGAAGTTTCGATCGTCTGCGCGCGTGACCAAAAAGGCAATTTCGCGCATTACGGCGTGATCGAAAACGCGCACGAAAATCATATTTTGGACATTTCTTTTGCGCCCGCAATTTGTTCAAAAAGAGTTTTTAACGAAGCCGTTGAAATTGCCCGCAGCGTCGCGGAAACTTTGGATTACGTCGGAACTTTGTGCGTCGAATTTTTTCTGACGAAGGATGAAAAATTATTGATCAACGAACTCGCGCCGCGTCCGCATAATTCGGGACATTTGACGTTTGATGTCTGCGTGACATCGCAATTTGAACAGCAATTACGCGCCGTTTGCGGACTTCCGCCCGGTTCGACCAAATTCTACGCGCCGTCGGCAATGGCAAATCTTTTGGGCGATCTATGGGAAAAAGGCGAACCGAACTGGCAAAAAGCGTTGGAATTTCCAAACATCAAACTTCATCTCTACGGCAAATTGGAACCGCGCAACGGCAGAAAAATGGGACATCTGACGGCAACCGCCGCGACCGTCGAAAAAGCTGTCGTAACTGTCCGTCAGGCACGGGAAAGTTTAATATTTGGCGACTAAAAACATAACTCCGAAAATTTATTAACTTTTTGCCGTTGATCGCGTATTATCAAAACTTAAAGCAGTAGTTAAAATCTTTTTTTACATTGGAGAATCCGAATGACAAATCGTAGATTGAAATTTTCGATCGGCGCGTGGCTGATCGTATTTTGTTTGAATCTTTTGGTTTTCGCGCAAACCGAAACCGCGCCGAACGACAAAGTTTTGGCAAATTTGAGTTGGCGGAGCATCGGTCCGGCAAATATGGGCGGGCGCGTTTCGGACATCGAAGGTGTGCCGGGAAATCCGAATTTGGTTTATGTCGCCACGGGCGCGGGCGGAATTTTCAAGACGACGAACGGCGGCGTTGATTGGACACCGATTTTTGATCGGCAAACTTCGATTTCCATCGGCGACATCGCGCTCGAACCGGGAAATCCTGATGTTATTTGGGTTGGAACCGGCGAATCGAATGTGCGAAATTCCGTCAGTTTCGGCGACGGCGTTTATAAATCAACCGACGGCGGCAAGACTTGGAAACATCTCGGTTTGAAGGACACGAACACAATTTCAAAAATCGTTATCAACCCGAAAAATCCCGATATTGTTTATGTTGCGGCGGTCGGACACGCTTGGGGCGAAAATGAGGAACGCGGCGTTTTTATGACGACCGACGGCGGAAAAACTTGGACGAAAACGCTTTATATTGACAAACAACACGGCGCGTCGGACATCGAGATTGATCCAAACAATCCGAATATTTTATACGCCGGAATGTGGCGATTTGAACGCAAACCTTGGACATTTACGAGCGGTTCGGAGAAAGGCGGCGTTTTTCGTTCGATTGACGGCGGATTGACTTGGAACAAAATCGAAAAAGGTTTGCCGAAATTGATTGGCAGAATCGGTTTGTCAGTCGCGGCAAGCAATCCGAACGTCGTTTATGCGATGCTCGAAGCGAAAGAGGGAACACTCTATCGTTCGGACGACAAAGGCGAAACTTTCCGGCAGGTCAACAAAAATCAAAATATTGTCGGTCGCGGATTTTATTACACGCGCGTTCGCGTTGATCCGACCGACGAAAATAAGGTTTATGCAATCGCGTCGCCGCTTTTCAAATCGCTCGACGGCGGACGCAATTTTTCGCGGATTTCGCCGACCACGCATATTGATTATCACGCTTTTTGGATTGATCCGAAAGACCCGAAACGCTTGTGGCAAGGGCAGGACGGCGGCGTTGCGGTTTCGACCGATGAAGGCAAAAGTTGGGAATATCTGAACAATTTTGCGACCGGCGAGTTTTATCAGATTTTCGCCGATAACGTCGCGCCTTTCTACAATATTTCGGGCGGTTTACAAGACAACGGAACGTGGGTTGGACCTTCGCGCAACCGTGAACCGGCGGGAATTTTAAATGACGATTGGCGAATGATTTCGTTCGGCGACGGCTTTTACGCCATCGCGCATCCCGATAATCCCGATCTGTTTTTGACCGAATCGCAGGGCGGAAATGTCGTCCGAACCGATATGAAAAACCGCGAACAACAGCTTGTTATTCCGTTTTTCGGAGTCGGCGGCGCGGCGGAAAACGACAAGGTTCGGTTCAATTGGAACGCGCCTTTGATTCTCTCGCCGCACGATAAAAATACCGTCTTTTTAGCGGGAAGTTCGGTTTTCAAATCAACTGATTTCGGCAAAAACTGGACGGCGATCAGCGACGATCTGACGACCGGAAACAAGGAAAGATTGAAGGACGCGGGCGGTCCGGTGCAGTCGGAAAATTCGTCCGCCGAGTATTTTGAAACGATTATTTCTCTCACCGAATCGCCGCTCAAAAAAGATGTTCTCTGGGCGGGAACGGACGACGGAAATTTGCAGACGACGAACGACGGCGGCAAATCTTGGTCGAAAATTAACAAAAATCTGCCGAATGTGCCGCAGGATTCGTCCATTTCACACATCGAACTTTCGCGTGTCAATACTGAAATTGCTTACGTTGCAGTTGACCGACACAAATACGACGACTACAAACCTTATATTTTCAAAACGACCGACGGCGGCAAATCATTTTCAAATATCACGGGAAATCTGCCTGCGAATGCTTATGTTCACGTCGTCCGCGAAGACCCGAAAAACACGAGTTTGCTTTATGCGGGAACGGAAATCGGCATTTACGCGAGTTGGGACAACGGCAAAAATTGGATGGAACTGAATATGAAAAATTTTCCGCGTGTCGCCGTTCACGACATTTTGATTCATCCGCGCGACAACGATCTGATCGTTGCGACACACGGGCGAAGCGTTTGGGTTTTTGACGACGCGGCGGTTTTGCAGAATATGAATCCGACCGTGATGCAAAGCACGGGTTACGTTTTTGCGCCGCGTGCCGCGTATCGTTTTGCGACGATGATGACGCGTTACGGCATCGGCGATAAACCGTTTAAAGGTCAAAATCCGCCGAACGGTGCAATCATTACTTATTATTTGAAGGATAAAGCGGATGAAAAAACGCCGGTCAAAATGCAGGTTTTCGATTCGGCGAATAAAATGGTCGCGGAAGTCAAAAATCTCGCCAAGGAAAAAGGCATCAATCGCGCGACGTGGAATCTCGCGCAGGAAGGTGCGCGCCAACGTCGTCCGCCAACGCCCGAACAACTCGAATTCGGCTTCTCTCCGCGCGGTCCGCAGGTTTTACCGGGAAATTACACGGTCAAAATTTTCGTCGCCGACAAGTTGATCGGCGAACAAAAGGTCGAAGTTAAAATTGATCCGACCGTGCAGATTTCGAGCGCAGATTTGCAGACGCAATACGATCTGGGGATGCGTTTGCGCGATCTCGTTTCGGTCACGAACGACGGTTTGCGTCAACTCGACAGCGTGAAAATACAGACCGAACAGATCGAATCCGTCGCAAAAGACCGTCTGACGGAAGTTCCCGCCGAGCTGACCAAAGCGTTCACCGATTTCAAAAAGAAAACGACGGATTTGCTCAACGATCTCGCGTCAAATCCCGAAGACAGCATTCGCGCACCGAACAAGTTTTCCGATCAGTTAAACAGCTTGTATTTCACGATTTCCGGCGGAAATTCCGCACCGACTCCGACGATGAAGGACAATTACGAAATGCTCCGGCAAGCATTTCCGACCAAGATCGCGCAGATCAACAAATTCATCACGGAAGACACCGCAAACTTCAACAAAGTTTTGCAAAAATACAATCTTTCGATCATTATTCCCGGCAAAAACATCGAACCGCCGAAGTAATTTTAAGTCTTTCGGAATTAGAAACACGCACCAAGTAATTGTGTGATATGTAAATCGGCACAATTACTTGGTGCGTGTTGTCTGCATTAAAAACGAAAAATTGCCCCGCCTTAATCTTTCAAAACCCCGCGTGAGATGATTATTTTTTGCATCTCGCTGGTGCCTTCGTAGATTGTAGTGATACGTGCGTCACGGTAGTATTTTTCGACGTTGTAATGGCGCGAATAGCCGTTGCCGCCGTGGATTTGGATGGCTTCGGCGCAGACTTTATTGGCGTTTTCCGAAGCGTATAGTTTTGCCATCGAAGCGAAACTTCCCGTCTGTTTGTGGTTTACGTCCTTCATCGCGGCGGCGCGAAGGGTGAGCAATCGCGCGGCTTCGGTTTCGGTTGCCATATCTGCGAGTTTGTGTTGAATCGCTTGAAATTCAGCTATCGGCTGTCCGAAAGCGGTGCGGTCTTTGGCATAAGCCGTCGCTTCTTCGAGCGCGGCTTGCGCGATGCCGACGGACAAAGAAGCGATGCCGATTCTGCCGTTATCGAGACTGCTGAATGCGACCTTCAAACCCTTCCCGACTTCGCCGAGCAAGTTTTCTTTCGGAACTTTGACATCCGTTAAGCTCATTTCGGTCGTCTTTGAAGCGCGTTGTCCCATTTTATGTTCGAGAGACGAAACTTTTAATCCTTCCGTTTCACCTTCGATCAAAAACGCTGAAATTTCTTTGCGCCCGTTATTTTCGCCTGTAACCGCCATCACGAGATAAACGCCTGCTTCACCGCCGTTCGTTACCCAAGATTTTGTGCCGTTCAATGTATAAAAATTACCGTTTTCGACGGCGCGGGTTTTAAGATTTGCCGCATCCGAGCCGGCTTGCGGTTCGGACAAACAGAACGCTCCGATCATTTTGCCTTGAGCCAGCGGCACGAGATATTTTTGTTTCTGCTCCTCCGTTCCCCAACTCAAGATCGGGTAACAACAAACCGAATTCGTAACCGAAACTATGACAGCAACCGAAGCGTCGGCTTTGGCGATCTCCTCAAGTGCGAGCGCGTAAGAAACGGAATCGAACCCTGCGCCGCCGTATTCTTCGGGAATTATCATCCCGAGCAGTCCGAGTTCCGCTAAACCTTCGAGTTGCGGACGCGGAAACTTTTCCGCTTCGTCATATTCACGCGCCAACGGAGCAATTTCGTTTTGAGCAAATTCGCGCACGGCGGTCTGCACCATTTGTTGTTCTTCGGTTAATGCTAAGTCCATAAATCCCAATAATGACGGATGTTTTAATCAAGTTTCAGCAATTTAACTATATGAAAATTCAAGCCGGAAAACAAACGCTTTTGTCCGAAAAATATTGGCACATTAGTTGCTTTAAATTCTAACATCTAGCAATTCGTGCATTGATTTAATTCAAAATTAGTTTGTGTATTAATTTGATTTTAAGTTAATCAAATTAATAGGAGAAAGTTTCTCAAGGTTAAATCTATTGATGTGTATTAGTTGCTCAACAGATAATTAAACAGGAGAATTAAAATGAAAAAATTAAATGTTAAATTGACGAATAAAAAAAACAATCTCATATTATTATTTCAATTGACAGTTTTTACAGGCTTTGGAATCTTGACATTGTTTAGTGGACAAGCATTCGCTCAACAGGAAACTTGTACTCCAAGCACTACGGTAACGGAAGGCGACTTAGCTCCGGGCGGAATTGTTTCATTCATTGTATTCGGCGGACCAAATTCGGTAACGGTTGATCACATTGATGGCGGAACGGGTTTGCAGTCGCTTACAGTAGTTCGTGCATCGAATGCAGAAGTAAATATTCCTACATTCTCAACCGGCACATTCGATCCGGTAGTGCCGACTTTCTCCGTCATCTATCCGAATTTACCGGTTGATTTTACATTACGGGCAGCAAATACAACTTCATCTATATTTATCCGCGTGCGCTGTGCCTGCGTTCCGCCGTTAATCATAAGCGAAGACCCGAGTATGTTTCCGGGCGGGCTGAATGCGTTCGAGTCAATAACGGCGGGAACTAACTCAATAACGATCACTCCGCATACCGATGGATCGGGAATGCAGTTATTCTCAATGGTTAACGCAAGAAATGCAGTGATAAATATGCCTAGTTTTACGCCCGGCACGCATCATCCGCAATCAGCAACATTTACGGTAATTGACCGAACTCAACCGGTAGAATTTACTTTAAGAGCGACTAATGAGTTTCACGGTGTGTTTGTCAGAGTGATTATGACATCTTGCGGAAGTCATTTCGTTACGGATGCGTCTTCCCAGGGTAGTGCCGAATTCTTTACGGTAACGCCGCCCGATCACATAACAGCCTCAGGAACAATAATGGTTAATACAATTAATGATGCGACCGGATTGCAATCTTTGGAGATGGTTAATTCATCTAACGCAATGGTTCATATTCCTACTTTCAAAGACGGCACAATTGATCCGGTAGCAATTACATACACCAAAATTAATCCTGATGCACCATCGTGTATCACGTTGAGAGCGTCCAGTGGTCTGCATAGTATTTTTATCGTATTGTGCAGTTGTTAAGTATTTGAGGGGTCGCGGAGTTTTTTTTGAATCCAAATTATCTTAGCTCCGTAAATAAAGGCTTTCAAAAAGCCGAGATTTACGATTTGTTGAAAATCTACAAATTTAGCTCATTGAGATTTTTTAAACTATTGCATTAAAAGAGTTAAAACTCCGCGACCCCTCAAGTATTTATTTTGATCTAAATAATAAAGGCGAATGTTTCCGCAACATTCGCCTTTATTATTTTTCATACCAAATCAAACTACAGTAAAATCCGGTTATCTTTTATTGCGTTTTGTATTTTAAACTTGTTCGCGCCATTTGAGAACTTCTGCACGCAATATCGGATTTTGTTGGAAACTTCCGGTGTGACCTTTGGCGGCATTGGCGCGTTGGATGTGCCAGTAGGTCAGACCGAGTTTGCCGATTGACCGCAAATAGTTGCGACGCGCTTTGTATTTACCGTCGGTTAGTCCGCCTAAAACCCAGAATAAACTGCCGAATAATGAAGTCGCCGTATTAAGATGTTCTTGCGGAATCATCCCGCGCGCTACGTCAATCGCTAACATATCCTTCAAAATTTTGTTTTGACGATACATTATATAAATCGTAAAGCCGACAAAAATAAGGAAAAACGGCACTTCAAGCACAATATATCCGATCAGAAAACCGCCGCCGCCGCCCAAGAAAGCCATTCCGTTCCAAAAAGCGTGCAACATCACCGCACAGCCGTAACCTAAAAGCGGCAACATAATTCTAACCAACATATTGTGAGATTCACGCGAGATACCGCAACCGATTCCCGTCATCGAGGTAAATGTAACGTGAGCAAACGGTGACAAAATGCCGCGCAGGAAAATCAAAATGACGATTGAACCGTCTAGTAATCCGCGCCCGTAATAGAGAACATTTTCAACGGTTGCAAAGCCGAGAGCAATAACTCCGGCGAAAATCACACCGTCTAAAATATCGTCAAAATAGCGGCGGAAGAAGACCAACAGCAAAACTAAGCCTAAGCCTTTTGAACCTTCTTCAAAAACAGGTGCGGAAATTACTCCACCGACAATATCTCCCGCAACCGCGCCGATGACGGTATTGACCACAAATGAAAAAATCACTGAAACAAGTGCGCCCCAACCAAACGCCAACGCCAGCAACCAGAGCGGTTCCGGGTCATAACGGTCAAGCCAGATGAGCGGCAAAATGTAAAACATCGCCGGCACGAAAGCGATAACGGCGGCGATAACGGCGGCTACCGGTCCGATGCTGAGAAACATTATGCCGATGACGATCAGTGACAAAAAAATAACGGCGAAAATCGCAATTCCGATGCCGACATATTTTCCGGTTTGGTTTTGCTGCGGTTCAATAACCGGATTTTGCAAACCGAAATTGGACATTGAAGTTCGCCAACTTTCCGGTGTCGGTGGAGTCGGCGTAAAATTCGCCGACGGCATTTGAAATTGTCCTAATTGTGTCGGCGGCGGTAGAAAGTCTTGTTTAAAGACGGTTGGCTGGGATGTTTCGGATTGGGTTTCAAGAAAAATTTTCGCCTCGATCCCGCCTTTGCCAAATTGGATCGTGTCGCCCGAATTTAGTTTCGTATTCTGAATATTTTGACCGTTAATTAAAGTCCCGTTGGTGCTTTGATTATCGATCAGATAAAAACCGTCAGGTTTGGCTTCGATAAAACAATGCTGTTTTGAAGCGATACGCTCTTGCAACGGGTCAAACCGGATGCTGCAAGTTTCACTGCGCCCGATGGTCAAAAAACCTTCGGTCAATTCAAATTGACTGCCGTTTAACGATCCGCTTTGAATATTTAACAATAATTTCATAATTGCAATCCAAAATAGTAGTCAATTTTTCCGTTGCCTCAGTCCTTACTGACCACTAACCGTCGGTTGAACTGATGTCGGCGAAGGCAAATCTCCATTTTGCCCGAAAACTCTTGCGCTAAATGAAAAATTTGAAATATCCAACCGATACCAGGTATTGTTGCTCGGACGAAAAACGGCAACATCTGCTTTGCCGTCACCGTTATAATCGGACGGAACAGGCAAATCTTCCGCCAGACCGAAATTATAAACGCTCAACGAATTATCTCTCGAATTGAGCCAATACCAATTTCCTTCGGCTGGACGATAGACCGCAAAATCGGATTTCCCGTCGCCGTCGAAATCGCCTGAAAGCGGTCTGTCGGTGCTTATCCCGAATTGCTGATAAAGCGGCAAACTCGAAGAACTCTGCAAAACATACCAAACCCCGTCTGATGGGCGGTAAATAACAAAATCGGCTTTGCCGTCGCCCTCGTAATCGCCGCTAAAAGCACGGTCGCCGATTTTCCCCCACTGAAAAGCGCGAAAGCCCAGAGTGCTTTGCAAAATATACCAAATACCGTTTGAAGGTCGCCAAACGGCAATGTCGGTTTTACCGTCGGCATCATAATCAGCCGCCACCGGAATATCACCTCTTGTGCCGAACTGAATTGCACGAAAGCCGATCGTGCTTCCCGAAATATACCAAACCCCGTCGTTCTCGCGCCAAACCGCGTGATCGGTTCTACCATCGCCGTCATAATCTCCGGCGGCAATTTTGTCGGTGCTGATACCGAATTGAGTGTAGCTTGAAGTATTATTAGAACTGGTTTCGACTCGCCAAACACCCGTATTCGGCGTATAGACGGAAAAATCCGTTTTGCCGTCGCCGTCAAAATCGGAAACTTGATTTTTTAGAGGCGCATTTATTCGGCTGGCATCGAGAATTAGCAAACCGTTGGCTAAATCGCCGACCAATATTTTGTCTTGCCCCAAAAACGGATAAACTGCCCAATTACCGTCAAAAGATGTGGGCAGATTGTTTTGCGGGCTGTTTAATCCGCAAATAAAGTCCCACGGTTCATCGGTTAATTGGCTTGCCTTGGTATTTCGGAAATAAGCCGGTTGAAAGGTGTCATATTGTCCGACTCGTTTCGGCACACGCGGATCGGTTATATCAAAAACCTGCAAACCGGCTTGATACCACGCGACATAAAGATAATTTCCCATGACAACCGGATTATGAGGCGTAATCGCATTCAGCCCTAAACCCTGCATCGTCAGCCGATTCACCAAAAGCGGTTGTGCCGGATTTGTAATATTATAGACACGCACATCACCATTCCCGTCACTTGTCTCGCGGCAACTGTAAAGATAATTTCCGTCTTCGCTTGTCCAACTACTGTGGGCGTTGTTACCGGCTGTAATAGTTGTCGTGTCTTCTATAAATCCCAAGAGTGTCGGGGCTTGTGTCCCGATGTTGGAAATGTCGTAGATTTCGGTTCTGCCGCGATTTGTAGAATTTCCCCAGCCGGAAGTGAACAGGCGATTGCCGCGTATGTGCATAGCGTGCACCCATTGCGCTTCGGTCGGATTTATATCACGGATAAAAACCGGATTCGCCGGGTTGCTGATGTTGATGACCTTGATTATTTTATTGGAAAGCCCGTTGAAATTTTCAATCAGATAATCGCCCCAGATCAACATTTCGTGAATCGCATTATGTCCGTTTCCCTTTGTCGAATTAACTACTCCCAAAAGAACCGGCGAATAAGGATTTGTCAGGTCAACGATATGAACGCCACCGCCGCCGACTCCGCTACCGAAGTAGCCGCGATTACCGATAACGATCGCTTCGAGAAAGCGTTGGTTGCCGCCCGGGTTATACCAAGATGCCAGCTTCGGATCGTCGGGATTTGAAATGTCATAAATAAATGCGCCCCGGCAATCGAAACTTCCCTGCACGGCGATGTTGCCGTCAGCATAAATATCAGCAAACTTCGCGTTTGAATTTGAACCGCAATCAGGATTTATCTGCGCTCTAAGACGAACTTTTTGCGCCGACAGATTTTCGCTCAACCCTAAAATTAGGAAAAGCAATCCAACAGAAATAATAGATTTTTTTAAATAATTCACGATACAAAACCTCATTTGTAATAAAAGTAGGAGAACAAAGAAAGAGTCAAGTATTATTTACAAAAAAGCTATTTTCGCAAATCAATGAAGGGAGAATCATTCAGCGAAAATAAACATTTCTTAAACGATCGGAAATCTTTTGACTTATAAAAAACTACGCCTAAAAACTTAGGAAGCGGCTTGCGAAGCGTCGCGCATAGTCAGATCAAAAGTGCCGGGTGCAACTTTTCGAAACCGACGATTACGGTTTAATGAAACAGCAATCGAGATAGTCGGATTATTTCCCTTAAACTCAAAACCACCGGCAACGAGTAAATTAAAAAGTTCATTAACGTGCAAAGGCGAGGTCGCTTCACGAAGTAACAATGTGCAAGCCTGTGTAATTGTTCGATCGCTAAAACGATGGCTGACCGGTTCAAATTTCGGACTGAGCGAAGGAACATTCCGCTGCGGATTGATATAAGTAACCGAATTATATTTGTAATTTTTCGGCGGCGTTTTAGGCTCATTGTTGCTTGCCCGCGCATACCTTCTCGTTTCGTTTTGTAATTCGTATTCGTCTTCTTCGTATTGAGATTTTTTCTCGACCTTCCAAGTTTGCTTAGTCGAACCCATCGTCGCCAACAGACTGTAAATCGCTTGTTCGGTTTGCGCCGCGCTGTTTTCCATCGCTTCGATTTCCTGCCGCAGACTTTCGGATTCCGTTTCAACCTCACGAAGCCGTCCAAGCAGACGGTTTTGCGCGTTGCGCGTTTGCCGCAAACTCTGTTCCAAAGTGGCGATTAAGTTTTCGTTTAGCATAAGATTTTCTTGTGACATTTTTTTCAGGTCAGAACCGTCTGCATAAACGGACGGGTTAAATCTGTGCGACAAACCCGTCCGCTTATGCAGACGGTTCTGACATAACGCAAGTTATTTACTTCTTTCAATCATATACGACGGAATATCTTCCAAAGCTAAACGATACTCTGTTTTTGCCAATATTTCAAGATTTTTTATTGCAAGATTTGCGTAATTATATGCTCTTCGCCGAGTTTCCTCAAGCAGTCCGAGGCTTTCGAGTTTCTCTAAAAGACTTTGGCGAGAAGTATTTTCATAGTTGCCGTCGTGCATAATCTTTTCCAAATCCTGCTTGCCGGACGAGTCATTTTTCACCAATTCGATCAACGGCAAAGTCAACTTTCCTTCCAGTAAATCCGCGCCCGAAGCCTTGCCCAAAACCTCTTCTTCCGCCGTAAAATCAAGCAAATCGTCGGCTAATTGAAACGCCGTCCCGAGATTCATTCCATAATCTCGCAGAGCGATTTGTTTGTCTTTGGAAGCGTTTCCTAAAATCGCGCCGATTTCGCAACAGGCACTAAAAAGATACGCGGTTTTACGTTGTAAAATGTCGAAATACTCGGTTTCGGAAATATCAGTGCGCCCGAGCGTCGTCAATTGAATAAGTTCGCCTTCGGTCATTTTGCGTGTCAGGCGGGTTAAAATATCGAGTATTTCCAAACTTCTTTCTTTGAGCGATGTTTCAAAAGCCGACATATAAAGCCAATCGCCCATCAAAACCGCCGACTGATTGCCAAACCGCGCATTAAGCGACACGCGGTTGCGTCGCGTTTCGGCATTGTCAATAATATCGTCGTGAACCAGTGTCGCCGTGTGCAGCATTTCCATCACCGTTGCCAACCGAATCACATTTTCATCCGAAGCATTGCCGCCAACCGCATAATTTGACAAAAGCAAAAGTGCCGGACGCACACGCTTGCCGCCCGAAGCCCGCAGATAATCGCCCAAATAATTGATGACCTGAATATTCGAACTCGCCTGCCGCTCAAATTCGGCTTCGACCAACGCCATTTCAGTCTTTATCAAACTAAAAATCTTCTGCGCCGCGATGTGCGGATTTAATTTTTCTCTGATTGGTGCAAATTTTTGCATTATTTTTTAACCGCGAAACATGCCGAAAACGCTAAAAAAGAATTTTCAAGGAATCATTTTACCTTGAAACAGTTGAATTAAAATTTTCCCTTTTTTCGTGTGTTTCGCGGTTTCTAAATTCTTTTACTTTTTGTCCAAGCAATTCTTTCGTATTCGATTTTTGGATAATGTCCAAAATTAACCAACAATCCAAGTTCAAAACCTGTCGCTTTCAAATAATTCATAACCTGTGCATAATGTTCTTTGGCAAGCACTTGAACCGCTTTAATCTCAACAATTATCTTACCAAAACAAATAAAATCAGGCTTATAAAACTGTTAAAGTTTTCGTCCGCGATAAAAAATATCGAGATTTTTTTGCGAATCAAAAGGTATTTTTTGATATTCAAATTCAATTCCCAAACATTCTTGATAAACCTGTTCGAGAAAGCCGCAACCTTTATCCTTATAAACTTCAAAACACGCCCCGATAATTGAATAACTTTCCGTTTTGAAAATCAGTTCCGTCATATTTTTTTCGCGTTTTTGGCGTGTTTCGCGGTTAATTACTTCGATAATTCGTAAACTGCATATCAATCCCGAAGTCTTGCGATTTGAGTTTGGCAATTACGTCCTGCAAAATATCGCGGTCTTTGCCTGAAACTCGCACCATATCGCCGTTTATCGAAACCTGAACTTTTAATTTCTCATCTTTGATAAATTTTACGATTTCTTTGGCTTTTTCGGTCGGAATTCCTTGCTGGATTTTTACCGTTTGACGCACTGTTCCACCGGCGGAAGGTTCGACTTTTTCATAGTTCAAAGCCTTCAGCGGAATTTGCCGTTTGACGAGTTTGCTCTGCAAAATGTCGTTCATATTGCGAAGTTTAGTTTCGTCTTCGGCGGATAAATAAAGATCCTTGTCTTGCACACCGACCAATGATTTGCTGCCTTTGAAGTCAAATCTCTGACTGATTTCTTTTTTTGTTTGATTGATCGCGTTGTCAATTTCCGCGTAGTCAACTTTTGATGTAATGTCGAATGAATTTTCTTTTGCCATAATTAATGATTTCTAAATCGAATTTGAAAGTGAAAAGCATACCACAATTTTAACTATTTTCCGTGCTTCTGTAGCTTGTTTTCCACCCGCTAATCTTACAGAATTTTTGGAAATTTGTTAAATTTTGCTTACATATTTGTTTTTTTTGGTGTATATTTTTTTTGTGATGATTTAAACTGATGTTTGTCCTCAAAACAAACTGTGAGTTTTCGACCCCCCGAATAAATTTGATCGGTCAACATTGCAAATTTATTGGAGAACTAATGTTATGAAGCACGTCAAAAGTAAGAAACACATCGGAAGTTTTTGTTACCGGTGTTCCGCTAAAATGCCGCGATATTATCTAACCTGCAAATTTTGCGACAAGTTAATTATCAGTAATTTGTATTTTTTATTGTTTATTATTGTCGGACTCCTCGGAGTTTTATTTTTAACAATATTGCTTAAGTCAAGATATTTGTAGGTCAAAGAAATCGAGAAAATTATTCGTTGTTTGATTGGCTAATTTTTCGAGTTCGACTTTATAAAAATCCGCCAAAAACTTCGCCGTATTAACGACCAACGAAGGTTCGTTGCGCTTGCCGCGAAACGGCACAGGTGTTAAAAACGGACAATCGGTTTCAATTAAAAGTTTATCAAGCGGAACAATCCGCGCCGCATCGCGCAGATTCTCGGCTTTCTTAAAAGTTACATTTCCCGCAAACGAAATCAAAAAACCAACGTCTATCAAATCACGCGCCATTTCCGCCGTTCCGCCAAAACAGTGCATAATTCCGCCGCGAAAATCTTGGTCGGAACATTCTTCTCGTAAAATTTCGACCGTTTCATCATCAGCATCGCGGCTGTGAATGATTATCGGCAAATTTAATTGTTTCGCTATGCGGATTTGCCGTCGAAAAACGTCTGCCTGCACATCTCGCGGGCTGTGGTCGTAATAAAAATCTAAACCGATTTCGCCCCAAGCGATGACTTTTTCAGAAGATTTTACCAAATCAATCAGATGATTTTCGGCTTCGTCATTATAAAGTTTTGCGTCGTGCGGATGAACGCCGACGGACGCAAAAACATTTTCGTAGCTTTCGGCAACGGCGACGGCTTTGGCAATTTCGCCATTGTGCGGATTTCCCGTGCCGACATTAAGCATCGCTTTCACGCCCGCGTTTTTGGCACGTTCAATAACTTCGTCGCGGTCTGCGTCAAACGCTTCGCCGTCAATGTGGCAATGTGAATCAATAAAAATCATTTCGGTTAAGTATTCAAGCCTTTGTAAATTCGTAAGCGATATAGACATTCAGAACGCCGCCCGCGATTTCGTGGCGGACGCTGACGGCTTTCATTCGCAATGCGCCGCCGGCGTTTTGGATCGGGACGATAAAGGAAAGTTTGTCGGTTTGGAGAATCTCGATCGGGTTTATTTTTTTATCAATCGAACTTTGCACGAGTCTTGCCAAAATGCTGCTGCCGATTCCGCCGGTGCCGTTCAGACTGACATTCAAGACGCGCACTCTGCCGACTAATTTTTGGCTGTTACGGTCATATTCGAGATCGATATTCGTTTCCGCCCAGCCTGAAAATTCGACACAGCCGATCAACGGCGGATTATACGCGCCCGAAAAAGCAATCGGCGCATATATTTTCCCTTCGCGGAAACGAACTGCGGTTTTCACGCCGTCAATCTCGCGCAAAAGTTTTATTGATTCATTACATACAGAAGTTGCAGGTTGTAAATGTGTTTCCTGAAAACTTGAAACTCCGACTTTGGACTTTGGACTTTGGACTTTGGACTTTGGACTGTTTTGCGCTATCGGGAATTCGGGCGGATTAAAATTCTTAAAAATCGCGTCGAGCAGCGTGTCAAAAAACTGTTCATTGAGCGAAACGGCGACTTCCGCCGTCTGTGCTTTTGCCAGCGAAACCATTAACAACAGGGCAAACGTCAAACCTAAAACCTTTTTCATTTTATTACTATACCTCAAATGCGCCGATGCCGGTCGAATATCAAATTTACCTGTGAATAGATAAAAAGGACAACCTGAAAGTTGCCCTTAAAATAAACAGCGGGTAGAAACTAACATAAAGCGGATACATTTCAACGCAAAGCGGGTGCGTTGTTACACGAAGCGGACGTAATTTCAAACGAGCCGGATGCCTTTTCACACGAAGCGCACCGGGTTTCACACAAAGCGGGTCAATTCTCACACAAGGCGGAAGTCTTTCCACACTTTTCGACCATTGGATAATTACTTTTTCTTCGGACTTTTGAACTTGATGGCGTTGACGAGTTTGTATTCGGGGCTGTTGAAGCCGTAACTGCCGCCGACGGTTTTTTTGAAGCGTTTGGCGCGGGTTATGATCGAATCGGGATTGTCGAAAAACACTTTGTCGCGGTCAATGCGGTCGCCGGAAAGATTGGCGGCGGTGGTGATCGAGACGTTGTGTTTGGCTGAAACCGCATCACTAAACGCCCGTAATGTGTTGATTTTGAACTCTGCATTAGTAACACCGGCGTATTCGGGTTGCGGTTCGAGAAAGTCGAGTAACTCGTTGAACATCGAGATTTTCGCCGCGCTGCTTTGTTGTGAAGCCGAGATCGAGCCTTCCGATTCGTCAATATCGGGCGTTGCCGGATCGTCAACCTTTGGCGCAGTTGCACGTTTGCCCTGCAATTTTCGCACATAAAACCGCGCATCTTCCATCTTTTCCCGGCTTGCGCCCTGCGCTTCAAACAACGCGACAGCTTGCGCCGCTTTTGCGGGGAACTTATCAACATCAGTGGCGCGGTCAAGCGCGGCAGTCCGCCACAGACCTTTGGAAACACCAACCTGATTATGCAAACCCGAACCTTCGCCACTTTGGGCAGTCAAAGCCGCCGCCGTCAGATCAGCCGCCGGATTAAGAATCGTCATATCGAGCGTTTCTTCCGCCGCGATCAGCCTGTCGAGAGATTCGAGAATTTTTGAATATGTATTATCAGCCATAATTTGAACTTCCTTATATTAACCGGATTTTGTCGCAATAGGCGAAGGCATCTTCACGCCATTCACCCCAAAAGTCAAGCGTCTGTGCAATCTTTTTTCAATTTCCCTCAACATTTCGCCGAATCATTTCACCATCTTCGCCCGCGTGTATGTAAATCTCCTCACGCTTTTCGGGCGAAACTTCGCGGATAAGTTCAATAATATCGCTACACTCATCAGATATTTGCGTCTTGAAATGTTCCGAAAAATCTGGATGTTCAAAAATCTCTTTACGAAGATTTAATGCCCGCCGCGTATCTTCCGCAACCGAATGCCAATCTTCTTTTGTCAACAATACTTTAACCCGAAGATACAAAACCGTGAACAAATTCGGCAAAATATGAAGTTCGTTTCTTTGCAGACATTCATCCCAAAGTTTGATTGCTTCTCCATATTTACCAATTGCTTCATCCGGTTTGTCTAAATCTACAAGGACGTTACCTTTTCCCCAATAAGTCATTGCCAAATCGTTGGCTAAGTAAATTCGTCCCTGCTTATTGACTAATTCCTCAAGCCCCGCAATCGCTTTATCAAATTCCTCAACCGATTCATTCAATCTGCCGAGATTCTTAAGAGCAACGCCTTTGTTCATATAAGTCATTGCCAAATCGTTGGCTAAGTAAATTCGTCCCTGCTCATTGACCAATTTCTCAAACATCGCAATCGCTTTATTAAATTCCTCAACCGCTTCATTCAATCTGCCGAGACTGTAAAGAGCATTGCCTTTGTTCCCATAAGCCTTTGCCAAATCGTTGGCTGCTAAGTCAATTCGTCCTTGCTCATTGACCAATTTCTCAAGCATCGCAATCGCTTTATTAAATTTCTCAACCGCTTCATTCAATCTGCCGAGACTGTAAAGAGCAACGCCTTTGTTCCCATAAGCCATTGCCAAATCGTTGGTTAATTCAAGTCGCTCATAGATTTTTGCCGCTTCTTCATATCTTTTTATGGCATCGGTTAATTTGCCTGAATCGTAGAGAATAATGCCTTCGATGTTTAAGGAATTGGCTAATTCTTTTTCGAATTTGTATGAACGATAAATTTTAATGGCTTCTTTAATAGCTTTTTGCGCTTCCTGAAGTCTGCCATATATATGAAAACCATCGGCGGCGCGATAGAAAAGATTGGCGGTTGTGATTTTAGCTTCTTTCTCTTTCTTTTTATGCAGTCGTTTAGCTTCCTTCAAGGCATAGTCCGCGTCAAAGTTAGTGCCTACCTCAAATTGTTGGCTGGCTTCGCTAGTTGTAAGTTGATTGTCTCGTGTTGACTCAGGCGCGGGTGGTTCGATACGAACTACGGTGGTGCGGATCGACCATAAATCGGGTGCCATTGTGCGGGTGATTTCCTGTGTCCAAAATCCGCCGACAAAGATAAAGGTTACGGGAAATTTTTCACGCAAAGGATTGCGATATTGATTGAGCCGCGCCGTTGCTTCGCGCCAAGCCGCTTGCCATATCTCTATTTGCTCTTTACGGAAAACAATCGGCGCAGTTATCCAAATTGCACCGATATTTTCTCCAAACTTCAAATCAAAAAGTTTCCCTGCCAGATTTTTAAAGTCTTCGGATTCGGTAAAGGCAAGTTTGCAGAGTTTCTTCTTTTTTGCGGAAAGGTATGCAGTCAGACTTCTTTCACAAACTTCCGCCCACGAATCGTCGGGAACGAGAAGCGGAATATAGGCAAATCTGTCTTCGGTAAGTTCAAAATGTTCAAGAAGTTTCCGCCATTCGGGAAGCTCGGCAAGCGTTTCGCCCCGTTTTTCTAAAAGCGTTGCCATTGATTATTTTTTTTCTATCGGATTGTTTTTGACGATGTTCTCCACTTCCTCACGAATCAGCGGATGAATGTCATACCAATCGTCGCCGTTGCGGAAATACAAAACAAAATGCGTATCGAGAAATCGCGTCAAACGTCCGATGTTTTTGCCTTCAATATTGAGCAGAGCCGAAGAACGGGTTTTAGCAATCTTCAAAAGCCAATGAGCATCTTCAATCGTAACGGGCAAAAACGAACTTTTGACATTAACAATTGCCCGTTCAATTTCCACATCGGAAATCGGGAAATTCTGCGCGGGTAAAATCGTTTCATTCAAAAGCCGCAAAAGGTCGCGCAAACTTCCGCCACAAAAAGCAATCAATTTTTCTGCTTTATTGTTTTCCTTATCACTTTTCTCGCCGAAAACTTCTTCAAAGCCGTCTTTACCGAACCGCTTCAAAATTATCTGACAGAATTTATCGTTTCCGCCGGCAATATGCGTCCGCTTTTCATCATTCTTCCATTGTTTTATGCTGTGAAGAAGCACAATCGGTTTTGTAAAACTGTTCGGCATCACGAATTTGAGCCACGGCGGAACACTATAAACGGCGTGAATATATTGAAGTTCGAGTAATTTAAAGTTTTGCGAAAAAGTCCGCTCAACGCTTTCGATAACAGCCTGTTCATTAAAAAGTGAACCGCGAATTTGTTCCAATGAATCGAAGATAAAAACTATTCGCGTATCGTCGCCTTTTTTCTTGCGAATCAATTTCACACCGTCTTGAATAAAGCTATCAATGTCCTTTTTTAATTCGCCAATTCGATTATTTAATAACTTCTGTAAATTCTGCCGAAACGACGGAGTTGTGCTTAAGGCAAGTTTCAAATCAACTCCAGCCTTTAATCCGCCGATAACATCTTTTGCCGGAGAATCTATTTCAGATTTTATACTCGCTTCGGTAACATCGAGATTAGTATTGATAAGATAGTTCTTAATGCGTTCCCAATAAGATTCGTGTTTGATGTCTTTGCCGAATTCTTCATCCAAAGCATCGCTGAATGCACCGGCTAAAACTATCAAAAGATCAGTAATATCCAATTCATCGGCGGGATTTATGTAATCTAAAGCATTGGCATAAATAACAAAATAGCCGTCGGCTTGCAACTTACTTTTCAAGCGGAAGAGTTCAGTCGTCTTTCCCGAACCGCGAAAGCCCGAAAAGAACTGCATACTTTCAACTTCGGTTAATTCGATGTGTTCTTTCAATCTGACAATCGGATCGGTTTCGGGATTCGTATAAATTTGAACATATCTATCATCTGTCGGCTTAATAGGTTCATCTACCTTTATTCGATTATAGATATATTTCTTCAGAACTCTTTGTTCGTCGGTTAATGGCATAATTGTTTAAGATGCTACTCTAAATCAATCGAAGTTTAGCAATAAACGAACTTCAAGGCAATTAAGCGGTTAGGTAAAAACCATTCAATTAATATATTATTCGGGAAATTCTTCTCTCAATAATCTTTCCATCACGCCGTCTGAGGTTGGTTTTTTCTTGAGATGTTCGCGCAATTCTCTTAGTTCGGTTTTACTGCCTTGTTTGAGAATGTTTCGCATTCCATCTACATAACGCTGTTTTTTCTGGTGGTTTTCGTAAATTCTCGCCAGATGTTCTTCGCCTTCGTTAATCAATCTGTCTATTTCTTTAATATAGCCTAAAATTTCGGGGTGTTTTTCGGGCGGGGCAAATTTGAAATTTTTCATCGCTCGGTCGCGTCGTTCGATTTGCTCGGTTATGAAATTTAAGGCTTCGTTGTATTCTGCGGGCATTTCGTATTCGGGCGGACGTTGTTGGCGTGCCAGTTCGGGAAAATGTTCGGCGGCGCGAGTGCGCTTTTCTTCGATGTTTAGACGGAGTGCTTCAATGATCGTATCGAATCCGTTGACCACTTCAAGCACATTTTCCGCGCCTGCATCGTGCGTCGCGTTGCGCCGTTCCTGCACTAATTGTAAAACCTGCCATTGCGGTGCGCCGTCGCCCATTGTCAGAAGTAGTTTGTCGTCGTATTTTTCGATCATTCTCAGCATTTTATTGCCGAAATCATCAAAACCCGTAACAAATTGCAGAAATTCGGGTGAAGGCAGTTTTTGTTTGTTGACGGCAATTGTTTCATCAAGCCGCAAAAGCCGTTTCTCAAGTTTCACCGACGGATTTTCTCCGATTTGTTCGATAAGTTTTTCGCGCTTACGTTCATCGGACGCGATCTTTTTCTGCAAGGTCTGAAAACCATTTGCTAAATTACTGAATTCGGTTAAAGAGTATTTATTTTTCATGAATTTTTATTAGATAATTTTCCAATATTTTTTTGTTTCCTGAAGATGTTTGAAGCTTATGAAAAGTATCAAAGCTCAAACAAAAAAGGGCTGATTCATAAGTTTAAGAATCAGCCCTTTTTTGTTTATTTGATGCCAAAATCGATTTTATAAATCGGTGTTGGGCTATGTTTTATTCACCGAAGATGAAGTTGGAGATTGTTTGCAGTATTCCGACTTCTTTTTCCGGTTGCGTTGCCAGATCATTTGCCGGACTTGCCAATCGTTTCGGTTCTCGCTCCGGTGCCAGTCCCGAATTAAATTGCAAGGTGAAACGATTCAATGTGCCGGTATCGGCTCCTGCACTATCTACCGCCCGCAGCGTCCAGTTGCCATTGGCATTCTGTCCGTCAAAGGCTGATAGCGGACTTTCCGGCGCAAAGTTGCCGTTTACTCCGCCCGTCGTCGGAATCGTTGATGCTGCCGGTGATCCCGAATCATCATTGAGTCCGACCGTGCAGTAGTTATTACCGGCACCGCCGCGATTGGTAATGATCCCGACCGTTGTGCCGCCCGGCGATGTCAACGTAAAGGCTAAGTCTCCGAGGAAGGTATGCGTCACCGAAGCATTCGTATTACCGATAACGGCATCGCATCCGGCTAACGAATCCAGCCTGAAGTTCAGGTCACTGATCGTGCCCACTCCAGCCACCGCTAACACGGCACTCGCGCCTGCCGGATCATTATCGGGAATAACCACCGGCGGTCCCGTATAACTGACATTGACGGTTCCCGGTCCCGGAGTCGGGGTCGGAGTCGGGGTCGCTCCCGGTGTCAATGTGCAAGCACTAGCTGCCGGTGCTGTTCCCAAAGTGCCTGTAAAATTACAGTTGGTTCCCGGCGAAACTGTCACCGTATAGGGCGCACCTTGTCCGGTTGGAGCTGCTGCCGGCGAAAACAACAACAGATCGACACTGGAATTAGCCGGCACCATAACCATGAATCCGGCTGTTCCGCCGGCAGCAATAGCACTGCTGCCGGAATCGCTCAGATAGCGCGCTCCATTGGAAATGTCGGTCGCTACGAACGGGGCTTGAAAAGCCGCTACATGGATTTGATCGGTCGGCGAATTATTCGTCAAAGTAACGGTGACACAGACCGGCGTATTCAGCGGATTGGTCACGCGATGCGTGTTGTAAACATACGATCCCGCAGCAAACAATCCCGGGTAGGTTTTTCCGGCACAAGTTCCGGGAATCCCATCACGAAACAGACGATCCGGCAATAATCCGGTCGTTCCCGGCACCGGTGTCGGCGTTGCTGTTGGCGTTGCCGTCGGTGTCGGAGTTGCCGTTGGTGTTGGAGTAGCTGTCGGAGTTGCCGTTGGTGTTGGTGTTGCCGTTGGAGTCGGAGTAGCTGTCGGAGTCGGAGTCGGAGTCGGAGTTCCGCCGCATCGTGCCCTGATATTCGCCGCGTGGAACGTGCTTGCCGCTCTCAGCGTGAAATCTACCGGCTGATTCGGATCGATCGGGATGAATGTTACCGTCACCGGCATAAATGTTCCCGGTGTAAATGCCGGTATCATTACGATTGCATTGACAGGTGTTCCAACCACTGTTAATGATCGAAGTCCCGTTCCCGCATCAACGTGATCGACCGTTACCGATCCCGGTCCGCTCGTGATGCCGAAGGAAACTATTCCGCCGGGGAACAGATCACCTTCGGTCACGGTTGTTGCCGGTGTGCAAACCTGAGCACATCGCGCCCTGATATTCGCTGCGTGGAAAGTGCTTGCCGCTCGCAAAGTGAAATCAACTGCCAATCCCGGATTGATCGGTGTAAATGTCACTACAACCGGAGCAGTAGTTCCCGGTGTAAACGGTGGGATGTTGACCACTGCATTAGTCGCGCTGACAACCGTCAAGGATTGCAAACCGGTTCCGGCATTGACGTGATCGACCGTGACCGAACCCGGACCACTGGTTACAGCAAATGAAACAACACCACCTGGGAAAAGGTCGCCTTCGGTGACGGTTGTCACCGGAGTGCAAACATTACCCGGAGTCGGAGTCGGTGTAACTGTCGGAGTAGCAGTCGGAGTCGGAGTTGCCGTTGGCGTTGCGGTTGGAGTCGGCGTTGGTGTCGCTCCAGCTACCGGCAAGATGGCGAGACTGGAAGTAAAGCGAGTCGCCAAACCGCCTACTCGTCCCACCGGCGATGCTGCTCCCGTTGCCAAGTTGATGGTGTAGAGAATACCCGAACCGCCGAAATTACCGCCGGCTGTTGTATCCAATACTGCATATGCACGGTTGTCTCTCGTAATAGAAAATCCCGTTAGTCCGCTGGTGTTCACTCCCAAATTTCCGATGGTGGTCAAAATGCCGCTGTTCGGGTTGCCGGGATCGCCCGGTGTTCCGTTGCCGGGATCTCCGCCCTGACGCACCAACTGGTCCCGCGTCGTATCTATATCGTAGAGCGTGGTCGAAGTTGCTCCCGCAAAACTGTTCGTGTATGACGCTGCTGTGATAAATTCGTCCAAGCCCGCGTTCGGGTCACCTGCCGCGTATGCCAGTCCGGTGTCGGTGGTCATCGTCCCGTCGTTCGGGTTGAGACGGAAATTGTCGTCGCGCAATCCAGCCCGCACACGCACTACACGGATGCGGTCGGGAACAGGATTGAAGTCGAACCCGGAGAAGTTGCCCGGATCTACTACCGTAATTGGTGAACCAACCGGTGTTGTATTGCCCGTTGCTATGTCAACCGTAACGAGGCGAATCGTGCCGGATCCACCAGCCGCCGTGTTATTTTGCACGATTAAGCCGTAAAGCTGTCCGGTCGACGGTCGGAAATCAATGCTCGACATATATTCGGCGAGTGCCGTATTTAAACCGCCGACAGGCACATCGGAAAGAATTGTGCCGGGATCTGTTACGTTGTAACTGATAAGCTGATTTTCCGTTACGCCTGCGCCCGGAAAGCGTAATGTCGTCGAGTAAGCTATTTGCTCACTACCCGGCGGCAGCGGCGGTGTCGGTGTCGGTGTCGGCACGTCAGCAGGCGAGAGAGTTACTTTTAAACCGTCAGACAAACTGGCAGTATTACACGAAAATTGGGTTACATTGAATTGTCCGCCCAATCCGCCGTCGGCTCTTTGCACACCGACAGTGGCACTTGAACCGGTGCCGTTTAATGCGCCATAGACGTAATCAATTTGACCTGTCGTTTCATACAAACGAATCTCAAAGTTAATGGGTGTGGTTGTGCCGAAGTAAATCGCTCTCCATTCAATATTGAAGATACGATTCGGAGCAGAACCGCTGACCGATGTAAAGATACCGCCGCCGGCATTGTCCGTTCTCAAGTCGTCCCAATGCGGTGCTATCAGATTATTCAGCGTTGCATCGGGCAGCGGACAGGCATTGGTAAATGCCGTGCTGTTGCTGGTAAATTGTAAGTTACCGTTCGAGCTGACGTTGGCGGAAGTAAATGGACCGCCGTAAAAATTGAAAGTAAACGGTATCGTGATATTGGTCGTTACGTCATCGCCGGCGTTGCCGACGTTGGTCGTTCCCGGAACGATAGTTTGCCCCGCCATTGTGGATGTTGTATAAACAATCGCCTGCGGAGCGTTTATAACATTTTCCTCAATGGTTTTGACGGGCGAATTTTCGTCAACCCTAACCTGATCGTTCGCTATCGAAGAATCTTTCTTGTTATTCTTTTCCTGCATTTCCGCCGATGGCTGCCAAAGGAACAGACTTACTATTCCAAAGAGCGCAATAACGGGCAATATGTAAAACAATCGGCGATTGCTTGATTTAATTAAACGCGCAAAAATTTCATTTTTTTTCATCTGATGTTATCCCTCCTATTTACCCTCCAACCAAAAGGTAAATAAAAATGTATGCGTGGAAAATTGTCGAAATAATATTTAGGTAGATAATTTCGACTTAAATAAGTTTAAATAATGGGTTGATCAATAGTGCTGCCGCTGGGAATTGTGTCCTGAGAATATACATATTCTCATTTTGTCTAAATTTAAAGTTCCACTGAACTATTTCCAGAGTAAAAGATCAGCCTTACTGCCGACCGGACACATCTATAGCACTACAACTATTTAAACTGTGTTCGATAAAGAAATTGAATTTCCAATGCTGATTTTATAGCATTAGTTTAGTAATTTGTCCAGTGAAAAATAACAAAAATCTGGTAAACTTGAGAAATCAATCTACTATTCTAAGGTTAATAAAAAGAAGAGTTTATAAATGATTTTTTAAGTTTTTCATCTTTATACCTAAACTCTAATTGGCATAAAATCAGTGTGAATGCTTCCTTTGATTAAGTAGAGATAATTAAAACAAGTTGAGTCCTGTAAAGTTAGTTTTAGGAATGATTTATTTTCTTCAAAAATAATCTGTTATTTTTGCCGGTTTGAAGAAGAAAAGTCGGAGTCATATATCTATAACTCCGACTTTTCTTTTTTTTATGCCGCAAACTTTTTTTTGCTGTTGCGGACTAGTTTTTTAATTTCTTTGCCTTATTGACAAATATTATTCACCAGTGATGAATTGGATATTTTGTCAATTAGTCCTTTCCGTCATTACGGAACAGGTGTCGGAGTTGGAGTCGGTGTCGGAGTTCCGCCGCATCGTGCCCTGATAAACGCCGCGTGGAACGTGCTTGCCGCTCGCAGCGTGAAATCTACCGGCTGATTCGGATCGATCGGGATGAATGTCACCGTCACCGGCATAAATGTTCCCGGTGTAAATGCCGGTATCATTACTACCGCATTGGTCGGTGTTCC
>JANMAA010000222.1:0-3810 GCA_031359215.1 Acidobacteriota bacterium
GAATTACTCAGAACCAATAAAGACTATCAAGTTATTTGTGTTTGTTTAGAAATCATCAAGAATGAATCTGATGCCAAAGAGATTGCCAGAGAATTACTCGAAACTAATAAAGACTATCAAGTTATTTGTAAGTGTCTGCCCATTTTGAAAGATACTTCCGAAGGTATAGATTATGCACTACATATTTTAAGTGATTGGAAAAATAAAGATAACAATATTGTTATCCGTTCTCTTGAAGTGTTGGCAGGAACTAAAGAAGCTGAAGAAATTACCAAAGTTATTATCAGAAATCATCAGGGGAAATTTAATATCTACTCAAGAATGATGTTTTGGGGACACGGCAATTATGATTGTTGGCAAAAAGAAGTTGTAAGAGTTATCAAAAATTGGTGGAAAAACTCTGAACTTGTCGTCGGACATTGTTTGCGGCATTCGGAAGATAATTATTTTGATACGAAAACAGTTTGTCTGGGTTATTTGGAAGAATGGAAAGAAAGAATTAAAAAAATAAAAGGAAAACAAAAGCCGGTCTTTTACTTTATGACAAAATCATTGGCACATCCGTATTTAAGAAATCAAGCAAAAGATACAGCCGGAAAAATGCTTGAGTATGAAAAAAACAACAAAGGTTTTTTGCCCGATGTCGTAAAGCAAGCGGCTGAAGATATTATTGAAAGAGATATATTTCCCGAATGGCATACGGAAATTGAAATTGAAACAACTTGATTTTCAAAATTGAAATCGCTCGGCTCAATCGAAGCTAGTAAACTGGCAAACCTCGTCGTTACCGACTGGACAATCGCTAGGCAATTAAGGAATAAAAGACATTGACCAAAACTTATTGGCATCAAGCTACAATAATTTAGTCGAACTTTATCGTTCACAAGGCAGATATGAGGAAGTCGAACCATTATACAAGCAAGACTTAGCCATTTGTGAAAAAATACTAGGTAAAAATCAACCCGATACGGCAGGAAGTTATTTGAATCTTGGCAGATTTTATTATCAAAGAGGAAAAACACAAGACGGATTGGAATTGTGCGAAAAGGCGTTAAGGATTTATCGGAATACTTTGCCTATCGGTCATTCTCGTATTCAAAATTGTGAGCGTTGGATTGAAATAATTAAAAATGCGATGGATAAATGACGGGCAGATGTGGGCGGTTTTTGGGTGGTGAAAATAGTTGTATTATTTTCGGGGTTTATATGTTTGGATGATTTTGCGTTGGTTGATTGGCGTGCAGTGGTTTTTGATATTGGTTGGTTGAAATTAACCGGGTTGGTTTTTATTTGCCGGTGTCATTTTTGTCAGTTACAGCGTTCTCCGATATTTCTTAATTGATAGTTTTCACTTTTATCATTTGTTTCCTTTATTTATTAATCTACATACTAGACATCTTTCCAAAATAAATGTTGAGAAAGATAGATTTATCGACATAAAATCATCGAAGATGACGTTATATTTGTAGCCCATAGTGCAACTATGGGACGCGAGTCGAATAAAATCATTCAAGTTCTCGAAGAGAACGACATAAAATATGCCGCCATTTCCAATGGTTTTCAATTGTTTTTTAATTTATAACCCATAATTACATTGTGGGCGGCGAAGCGGGGAATAATGTCACAAACGTGCGTCTGCTAATTAAAAGAAGTTATTTATGAAAGATGTCTACTATATTTACCCGCTTTTATTAACGCTGATAAAAGATTCCCGCTTGTTTTGCCGAATTGAAAATGCCGAAAGTGAACTTGCTTTTTGTCAAAGGTGAATTTGAAAAAGGAAGATGTTAGCCGCAATCCCGCCTTATCAGTTCATCCAAATATCGTCACGAACCATCGCCGATTTCGCCGAACATTTTTTCTAAATCTTCTGTGGTTGTATCGAAGGAAAGATTTCCGACATAAAGTTTCGTTGACATAATATTAAATACCTTTTCCCCGAAGGGAATTTCAAAGAAGTAATCGAATCGGGTTGACTTCGGAGAAAAACGGTCAGCAATGAAGAGTCGGATTTCGGATGCTCAAAAAAAAATCAAGAGCGACTTCTGTAACAATAAAAAACCTGCTCTCAAACTTATCCGGTTGAACCGCCTTTGACGAGTGCATCATTACTGATGCGAGAATTAAGGATTAACGCTATTTATAATGCACCTCTTATACAATGGTTGCAAATTGATTTTCGGATTGGATGAAAATCAGGCAAACTTTTTTCTTCATCAAAAATCCAAGTTCCGCTAAATTGGCTCAGAAGCAGAGTGTTTTCTTTTTGAACAAAATACTCGAACTCATTAGAATAAAACTGACACAAAAAATAAAATGATCTTACCCGTAAACTTTTCTCCAAATTTCGGTCTATCAAACATAAATCAACCGGAATTTGAGATGCATTAAATAAATCATATTGTCGTAAAACAATTCATCAGCCGGTATTAAGATGTTTGATGGCGAATAAAAATCATCGTCTTTGCAGTCAAATTATTTATGCTAAAATCAGCCTTTTGGGAACGCCAATCTTTATCCGTAAATTTATTCGATTTCGCTCTTTAAATGATTATGAAAAACAAATTATTCGCGCCGACAATTTCGCTTGTTCTGACACTTTTGCTTTTCGCCTCTCCTGTCATTAATTTTGCTCAATCAAACTATTTTCCGCCTGCTGACGATTGGCAGACGCGCAAACCCGAACAGGCGAAAATGGATGCCGCCAAACTCAAAGAAGCGATTGATTTTGCCGTCGCCAAGGAAGCGAAAGCTCCGCGTGATATGGAACTCGCGCAGACGCAGACGTTCGGGCGTGCGCCGTTCGGTGAATTGATCGGCGTGACAAAACCGCGCGGCGCGATGACGGGAATCGTCATCAGAAACGGTTACATCGTCGCCGAATGGGGCGAACCGCTTCGCGTTGATATGGCGCATTCGGTGACGAAAAGTTTCCTTTCAACCGTCGTCGGTCTGGCGTTTGACCGCAAAATGATTAAAAGTCTGAACGACCGCGCAATGGATTATGACGCGCCCGTTGTCGCCTATCAGCCGAACGCGAAATACGATGACGCGGAACGCTTCGGCAAATCAAAATTATTGGAATTATTCGACACCGAACACAATCGAAAAGTCACCTGGGACAGTCTTTTGCGGCAGACGAGCGATTGGGAAGGCACGCTCTGGGGCAAACCCGATTGGGCTGATCGTCCCGACAAAGACCCGAACTTATGGCTCAATCGAACGCGCAATGAACCGGGCAAAGTTTACGAATACAACGACGTGCGCGTCAACGCGCTTGCGCTCGCCGCGCTCAATATTTGGCGCAGACCTCTGCCGCAGATTTTGAAGGAAAACGTGATGGACGAGATCGGCGCGTCGAATTCGTGGCGTTGGTTCGGCTACGAAAATTCGTTCGTCGTGATTGATGGACAGATCATCCAATCGGTCAGCGGCGGCGGACATTGGGGCGGCGGAATGTTCATTTCGGCGCGTGATCTGGCGCGGTTCGGATTGCTGAGTTTGAACCGCGGACGATGGAGCAAAAAACAAATTCTCTCGGAAGAATTTTTCAAACAGGCGACGACTCCGACCACCGCACAGCCGACTTACGGCTTTATGAATTATTATCTCAACACCGACCGCAAATTTTACCCGAACGCGCCCGCCAAAGCCTTCGCGCACATCGGCAACGGCACAAATGTTATTTACGTTGATCCCGAACACGATTTGGTCGTGGTTATGCGCTGGATTGAAGACAGTAAAATTAACGAATTTATCGAAAAATTAAACGCGAGTTTGAAGTAAAAACTGGAACGCATAAACGGAGCG
>JANMAA010000224.1:0-10741 GCA_031359215.1 Acidobacteriota bacterium
TCCTGTTGCCGGTTTTTCAAATTCTTGGCGGATTTTTCGTGCCGGATGACAAATTAGTCGAAAGTTCGCCGAGTTCAAGTTGGTTTGATTTTCTCGGCAATGCGGTTTTGTTTGCTCTGACTTTGAGCGGACTGGCGCGGATTTTTTACGCTTTTGTTTTTGAGCGAACCGCCGCGTCGGGCGATTCAGCGGCAGAAGCGATCAAAGAAATTCCCGGTCGTGAGAATTATGCCTTACCGTCATCGCAGGGTGTTCCGGTTTCGGAATTCGGAAAATGGAAAACGACCGATGAATTATTCGAGCCGATTTTTAGAAAGCCGAAAACTTCCGGCGAATTGAAATAAACGAAGCAAAAATAATACTCCGAATAATTTACGTGCCGCTTTGAAAATCGCGTTGGAGATGACTTTGAATACTGACAAACCGCATCTCGGCGCATTTGTTTTGCCGGAACATTTGTAATTTTGCTCGTAAAAATTTTCCGATTTGATCGGCAAAATTTAACAATCTTCGTTTTAAAAAGTTAGAATTGGAAACAAGGAAAATATGAAAACTTTACAGACATTATTTATTTTATCAGTCTTATGTGCTTCCGCATTTTCGCAAACCTTTGACAAAGCGAAACTCGATCGGTTTTTCGACGCGCTTTCCGCGAACAACAAGGGAATGGGAAGCCTTGCGATTTCCAAAGACGGCAATGTCGTTTACAGCCGCGCCGTCGGAATCAGTTATATCGGCGATAAAGGCTATGTTTCTGCGGATACGAAAACGAAATACCGGATCGGTTCGATCACGAAAATGTTTACGGCGACGCTTATTTTTCAGCTTGTCGAAGAAGGCAAATTGAAACTCGACGACACGCTCGACAAATTTTTTCCCGAAATACCGAACGCGAAAAAAATCACCGTCGCGCAGATGCTCAATCATCACAGCGGCATTCACAACATCACGGATGATGCGGCAAATTATTTCAGTTATTACCGACAACTGCAGACACACGAACAGATGTTGGCGATTATCGCCAAAACCACGCCCGATTTTGAACCGGGCGCGAAAGCCGAATACAGCAATTCAAATTATATTCTGCTCGGCTACATCGTCGAAAAACTGACGAAAAAATCTTACAAAAACGCGCTCAATGAAAAAATCACGGCAAAGATAAATCTTTCCGATACATATTACGGCGGAAAAATAAACGGCGCGACGGGCGAGAGTTCTTCGTTCGATTTTATACAGGGCAATTGGAAAATGTTGGGCGAAACCGATATGAGCGTTCCGGGCGGTGCGGGCGCAATTGTTTCCACGCCGACCGATCTGACGAAATTTATCACGGCGTTATTCGGCGGAAAACTCGTTTCGCCAGCGAGTCTAAATCAGATGAAAATGATAACCGACGGCTATGGTTCGGGCATTCTGCAATTTCCTTACGACGAAAAAAAACTTTTCGGACACAATGGCGGCATTGACGGATTTAACTCGATGCTCGTCTATCTGCCGGAAGAAAAATTGTCGGTTGCATATATCTCGAACGGCACGGTTTACCCGATCAACGACATTCTGCTCGCCGCGTTCGCTGTTTATTACAACAAGCCTTTCACCGTCCCGACATTTAAAGCGTTGGAACTTTCAGCCGGAGAACTGGAAAAATTCACGGGCGTATATGCGACTTCGGCACTCCCGATAAAGATCACGATCAGCGTCAAAGACAAAACTCTCTACGGGCAAGCAACCGGGCAAGGCTCATTTCCGCTCGAAGCAACGGATAAAAATAAATTCAAATTCGACACGGCTGGAATAGTCATCGAATTCGATACGGAAAAATCAACGATGACCTTGAATCAGGGCGGTCAGACATTCGTGTTTACAAAAGAAAAATAATGAAAATAAGTGAACTCTACAAGTTGCCCGACGGCAAGACGGTCGAAGACGATTTCAGCACGCCGGATCACGCGCGGTTTATCGGCACGTTTGAAGGAGATGAAATTACGCTCTATCCTAAAGTCGCTCTGCCGTTCGGGTCGTGGTTTACGGTCGCGCATCTTTACGGGCATATGACGCAACTGCTCGATAAAACGCCGCGTGTCAACCGGTCAAATTATCTCATTCTGCAGCTCGGAAAAACGCTAACTTAATCGGTAAAATCAGCAAAGACTTATGCTGTCTAAAAGATTAACTGAAATGGATAGAATTTCCATCGAGATTTTGTCCGGTTCTGCCATTATTTGCTTTGCCTGTCCAAAGGAACGAAGTCCGTTAACGGTTTCGGTTTTGGAAAATCTTGACACGATTTTAGATGAGATAAAGACAAACAAAAAAATCGAAAAAATTATCTTTACAGGTAGCGAAGATGTATTTGCATCAGGCGCGGATTTGCGGGAGATTTCCAAAATTACAGCAGAAACAGCCGCAGAATTTGCTTTGCGCGGTCAAAATTTGATGCAGAAAATTGCAACTGTCAAACAAATTACAATTGCGGCAATCAATGGCTATTGTTTCGGAGGTGCGCTCGATTTTGCAGTAGCTTGTAAAAAAAGAATTGCTTCGCCAAAAGCTGTTTTTTGTCATCCGGGAGTTAGTCTTGGGATAATTACGGGTTGGGGCGGAACACAAATGCTGCCGCGATTGATTGGTCAAGCAAAGGCATTGGAATTATTTTTAACGGCTAAAAGAGTTGACGCAAACGAGGCTTTACAAATCGGCTTGATTGATGAAATAGCGGAAAACCCGCTTGAATCGGCAGTAAATTTCGCAGAACTGACTGAACTAAGCTAAAATCTAATACCGCTATGGAAAAAACTCAAATCAAAAATGAAATCAGATGGTTGATTCCGATTTTACTGGTTGCGATACTGGTTTTTGCTAATTCGCTGGGTGGTGAATTTACTTACGATGATAATCGGCAAATCGAGCGTAACCCGCTTATACAGGACGCTTCACTTTACGGGAAGGCATTAACTTCGGATGTTTGGGCATTCAAAGGCGATGGAAATTTAACTGCCAGCAATTATTATCGTCCAACATTCGTGGCGTGGTTAATTCTCAATTTTGCCGTATTCGGCTCAAATCCGTTTGGCTGGCATTTACTGAATATTTTGCTTCACACAGGCGCTTGTGCAATGGCATTTTTACTTTTGCGCCGATGGAATGTTCCACCGATTTTGGCATTTGCAATCACTTTGATTTATGGCGTTCATCCAATTCATACAGAATCGGTGGCGTGGATTTCAGGTTCGCCCGATTTATTATTCAGTCTGACTCTACTTTCATCGTTTTGGTTTGCAGAGAATATTGCACAAAAATATGCTTTTAAAGATGCTAAAAATAAAAAAGAGATTGTAAATACATCTTTAGATTTATTATTTTCGCTTTTACTTTTTAGTCTTGCGCTCGGTTCTAAAGAGGTTGGAATGTTGTGTTTCCCGCTTTTCTTTTTGATATTTGCAAAATCAATGAACCGTCAAAATGCGATCAGGCTAACCATTCCTTTTTTGATTTGTTCCGGCTTGTTTTTCGTCGCGAGATGGATAGCTTTAGGCGCGGTTTCGATGCCGGTTGAGCAAGGCACACCTTTGGCACAAGCGATTCTGTCTGTTCCTGAAATGTTTATCTTTTATTTACGGCAGGCAGTATTTCCGTTTTGGATCGGCGCAAACTATCCGTTACGTCCGGTTACGAGTATCACTTCCGTAGAATTTATTCTGCCGATTATTGTTTCGACGGCGGCAATAGGATTATTGTGGTTGTTGGCAAAACGCGGTTTTATCGAGCGATTGGGTTTTGCCATATTCTTTTTGACCTTACTGCCGGCGATGAACGCCACTGTTTTTCCGACCGAACAAATTGTGCATGACCGTTATCTTTATCTTCCGCTTTTAGGTTTTTTGATGATGCTTCTTCCTTATCTGATGGAAATTCTGGATAAATATGCTAAAGAAAAAAGTCTTTCGATTTTTCTGATAGTTATTTTGTCGATTAGTGCGGCTTTAGCTGCCCGGACATTTATCTATAATCAGGTTTGGACATCCAATCTGGCATTATGGTCGGATGCCGTAAAGGTTGATCCGCAATCTTCGCTAAATTGGCTGCAACTCGGTTCGGTATTAACAGAAAAAGAGAAAACCGACGAGGCGATCACGGCTTACAATAATTCATTGGATATTAAACCTTCAGCACTGGCTTATATGGGACAGGCACGCAACTTTGTCGCCCGCAACAAAAATGAGGAAGCGGTTTTTAATGCTAAAACCGTTCTGGAAATGCCGGAAGATAATGTAAATCCGTATGCGCTTTACCAGACTTATGAGATTTTAATCATAGCTTTAGTTAATCAGAAAAAATATGGTGAAGCCCAAAAATATCTTTACGAAGCCCGAAAGAATTTACCGATTTATTATGCCGCATTGACGGAAAAACTCGCCGTTGTGTTGTATCAGTCAGGCAATAAAGTATCTGCTTTAAGAGAACTCGAAGCCGCCCGAAATCAAGCAAAATCCGAATTTTTACCCGAATCAAAAAAAGTTTTATTACGATTAGGGATGTTATATACGGAAATCGGAAGAAAAGACGACGCAAAAACGGTATTGCTGGAATATTTGAAATTAACCTCGAATTTGCAAGACAAAATCAGTCTTGCAGATCGAAAATCGGCGATGGAATTACTAAAAAAACTATAAATTTTCATTATGCAAAAGATGATTTTGCAAAAACGGACAAAATCATCTTTTGCTAACTATTTTAGCTTTAAGTTCGCTCAATTAAAAAATTTACCCAATTTTGTTAATCCTGCTTGCACATCCGAACTTAAATGAACACGCAAGGCTCGACGTTTTCGTTCTGCCAAAACTTCAAAATCTCCGCGTGCCTGCGCCGATTTGACGATTCCGAAAGTATATTTTTGGTTCGGAACATCTAAATCTTCCGCATCGTCCGTCGTGATCTGCAAAAACACACCGTTATTTGCGCCGCCTTTGTAGCCTTGTCCGGTCGAATGCAGAAAGCGCGGACCGAAGCCGAGACAAGTGGCGACTTTATACTTTTCCAGCACCTTATGCCTGATTTTCTGTAACGACTCCTGATTTTTCTCATTCATCAGAACGTATGCCAACAACCCAAAATAGTCGTCTTTTTCAATTCTGCTGAAATGCGCGGCAATGTAATTTTCCAAAGTTTTGTCATCGCCAACCGCTTTATTTAATTCGGCGGCATTTGCTTCATCGGTAAAAAGTTTGATTCCTTCGCCCTCAAAAAACGGAATTTCATCGGGAAGTTTGCCGGTTTCTTCATATTCCGAAGTCAACTCTTTCGTAACGATTTTACTTGCTTCCACATCGGGTTGATTAAAGGGATTGATTTCCATAATCGCGCCCGCAGTGGCTGTTGCAATTTCCCAACGGAAAAACTCCTGTCCCAAATTCAAAGTTTCCGGCAGAACAATTTTGACCACGGGTTGACCGGATTTTTCCAACGCTTCGACTGCCGCATCGTGTTTATCATCACCTTCTATCTTCAAATAAGCAAACAAACGGTCGTCACCATATTCACTTGCCTCGATAATTCTTTCACAATCAATCGGAATCAGGCTTTTGCCGATTTTGCCGGTGCTTTCGACGATCAACTGTTCAAGCCACGCGCCAAGATCGAAAATTTTCGGCGAAGTGTAAATCGTTACTTTATCGCGCCCGAAATCGCGCCACGCCGTTCCCAAAATCGCGCCGAGAATCAAGCCCGGATTTTTAACTGAATTTTCTTGGCAAACCGTGACCATTTCGCTCGTTCGCGTCAAAAATTCGGCAACATCAATTCCCATCGCGGCAAGCGGAATCATTCCGAAATCAGATAAAGCCGAATATCTGCCGCCGATTTCAGGATCACCGAAAAAGATGTTACGGAAACCCTTTTCTTCGGCGACTTTCTGCATTTTCGAGTTTGGATCGGTAATAGCGACAAAACGAGTTCCGGCTTTTTCTTCGCCGATTGTGTTTGAAACACGCTCGAAAAAATACTGCTGAAAAATATTCGGCTCAAGCGTCGAACCGGATTTGCTCGACACAAAAAACAATGTTTTCGCCGGATCGATTTTTTCTTCAACTGCGCGGATTTGCGCCGGATCGGTCGAATCGTTTATATAAAGTTCGGGAAATCCTTGCTGTTTGCCGAACGTAAAACTCAGAACTTCAGGACAAAGTGACGAACCGCCCATTCCGAGAAGTAAAATGTGCGAAAATTTTTCCGCTTTTACTTCGGCTTGAAAATCATCAAATTTTTTCTTGCCGGAAAGTTGACGTGCGACAATATCCAGCCAGCCAAGCCATTTTGCCTCGTCATCATTTGTCCAAAGGCTTGCATTTTTCGCCCAAAGTTTTCCGATCTTGCCGTTTTCGCGCCAATCTTTAATTGTCGCCTCAACCGCCGAACTTAAATCCTCCGGCAAACTGTAAGTCATTAAATTCAAACTCATTTTTTGTTTTCCTCAATCGCCTTTTCGACTGCCACGATCATTTTGTCGAAAGGTTCGACGAACAATCTAACCGCATCCACCAATAATTTATCAGTCGCTGCTTTCAATGAAATACCTGTATTTTCCAAATCTTCGAGCGTATTTTTTGCATCGTCAAGGTCTTCGGTCAAACTTTTTCGCAACTTGCCGTGATCGCGGAAGGCATCCCACGTTGCGGGCGGAATCGTGTTCACCGTGTCTTCCCCGATCAATTCTTCGATATACAAAACGTCGCTGTAACCCTTGTTTTTCGTTCCTGTCGATGCCCATAAAACTCTTTGAGTTTGTGCGCCTTTTTTCGCTAATTTTTCCCAACGCTCACCCGAAAAGATTTCTTTGTAAGCCTGATAAGCCATTTTTGCATTGGCAATTGCCACCTTCCCGCGCAGATTTTCGAGCATTTCTTTTTCTGAATCGTCCGCCGTTTTTAATTTTTCCTCGATTTCCGAATCAATCAACGAATCTATCCTCGACACGAAAAAACTTGCAACCGAGGCAATTTCGCTCAGATCGTCTGTTGTTTCGGCACGCCTTTCCAAACCCGAAATATATGCTTCGGCTACGCTTCGATACGCATCTTGTGAAAAAAGCAGAGTTACATTGATGTTGATTCCCTCGCTGATTAATTGTTCGATTGCCGCAACGCCGGCATCCGTTGCCGGAACTTTGACCATCAGATTCGGTCGGTCAACGAGTTTCCGCAAACGGCGGGCTTCTTCCAGAGTTTTTTCCATATCATTTGCCAAGCTCGGCGCAACTTCCAAACTTATATAACCGTCGCGTTTGTTGGTTGCTTGATAAACCTTCTTCAAAATGTCCGCCGCTTCCTGAATATCCCGGACGGCGATTTTTTCATAAAGTTCGGTCGCATCTTTTGCGCTTTCCGCATTTTCAGCTATAAAATCTTTGTAATCGTCGCCGGCAGCAAGTGCTTTTTCAAAAATTGCCGGATTCGAGGTCATTCCCTTCAAACCTTCTTGGTCAACCAGTCTCTGCAATTCGCCGCTTGTTATCATATTGCGGCGGATATAATCGAACCACGGTGATTGACCATAAGCGGCAAGTTTTTGTAGCGGATTTTGTTCTGTTTTCGTTGTTGCTTCCATAATTATTTCTCCTTAAAGTTATATTTTCAGCCCTAAATATAATTGTAACGCGCAATTTATCAAATACAACAATTCAGTCTGCAAAAGTAGATGTTTTTACGGGATTTTATTTTATTTATTTTTTACAATGTCTAATAATTGACGGTTAAAAACGACATTTGACGAATCAGGAAAATATCAAAAAACTTATTTCTTTGCCCTGAAAATTAAACGAAAAAAACACATTAACTATTCAAAAAACCGGCAATACCTTTTTGGCAATCTTCGGTAAGTCGGGCGATGGCGTTAATGTCCACGCCTGAAGCGAGTGCCGATTCAAAATTTTGCCCGTCCATTTGATACAGAAGTCGTTTGGTAAGTAAAACTGCCGAACGTGAAACATTTTTATAGACGGAAATATAATCACTAACCTTTGATTCAAATTCCTCCGGTGCGAACACTTCGTTAATCAAACCGAATCTTTGTGCTGTAAATGCGTCTAACTCAAAACCTTGTGTGGCAAGCGCAAACGCACGTTTTTCCGACACATTACGGCGCAGAATTGCCATAACTATCGCCGGAACAAAACCGATTTTCACCTCGGGATAGCCGAATCTTGCTGTTTCGGTTGCTAAAACGAGGTCGCAAGCCGTCGCCAAACCGCAACCGCCGGCTAAGGCTCTGCCGTGAACTGCGGCAATGACCGGAACTTTTACGAGTCTGATAATAGAAAAAAGTTCACGAATATTGTCAGCATCATCGTGATTTTCCAAAACATTGGATTCCGAAATCTTTTGCAATGCGGAGAGGTCTGCACCCGAACAAAAATCTTTTCCGGCACCTTTGATTATAATAACGCGTAATAATTTGTCTTGATCGGCAGCAAGCAATTCGTTTTTAAGATCATTAATCAAATCATCACTCAAAGCATTGCGTTTTTCAGGACGGTTTAATGTTATTTCTAAAACCGAATCTACTTTTGAAGTTAGTATTTCAGACATTTTCCTTAAAAGTTTTACCCTGTTAATTTATCAACTTTGTCGCTTTATCAATTTCAGCCGCAAAGTTTTCAATGGTTTTCGAGACAAGTTCGATTTGTTCACCTACTTCTTTCCAATTTCTCTGTTCGACAGCTTCCCTCACACCCGGCAAAGTCTTAACGCCGTAACCGGTATAAAAACCCGGGGCGTAAATTTGATGTTTGAACCAATCGCGGCGCGGCAATCCGTTTGCCTGTGTTAATGTGCGTTCCGTGTTAATCAAAATCTTATCGAGTTGTTGTTGTGTTTCAGGCGAAAGTTGTTTTCCTTTACTTGCCGACTGGTAATTTTTCGCGCTTTTCGTTAATTTTGATAAGGCATTTTCAAGCGGAGCAAAGTTGAGAAAGGGAACTTCCTGTTTTGGTTTCGGCATTACAAAAACTTCCTTCGGGTCTTGAACGGCTAAAAGCATACCGTTTGAGATCACTTGATTCATCGAAATAGTTTCTTCCCGCATATTGTCGGTCAGCTTAATTATTTCGGAAACATAACCACCGGCTGTTTCGGCGAAATTCGTAAATTCAAAGGGCAAAACATCCGCATTTGCAAGCCGCAATGTTGTATGACCGCAAACTTTAGCCAGCGCAATCCCGTAATCGAAACCGGGATCGCCGAATTTCGTGAAATGATCGAACGAGTCATAGATCGAATGGTAAGAACCGCCGCCGTCTTCGCCGCCGAAACCGATATTGAGTGAAGCAATTCCTAGATGCTGTAAGAAAGGTGTGTAATCGGAACCCGAACCAAGTGCGGAAATGCGTAAATCCGTGCGTTCTCCGGTATCTTTTCTGACGGACGGCGAGCCTTCTACTAATTGAAAAGCGCGGCGGCGTTCCAAAACGCTGAGTTTTGTTTGCGGGTCAGGAACATCCCGGGCGATCTCGTTCATAAACTTTTCTAGTGTATGCGAACCTCCGATTCCTAAAAATCCGCGCCCGTTACTGTCGGTATTGATATAAACTGCGGCTTTTTCTTTGAGCATTTCGGCGTGAGTTTCTACCCATTCGGTAGAGCCGATAAGTCCGGGTTCTTCACCGTCCCAAGCCGCATAAATAATAGTTCGCTTCGGCTTATAACCTTTTTTGACAAGTTCACCGACGGCGCGGGCTTCTTCGAGCATCGCCACCTGTCCGCTCAACGGATCATCCGCACCATTAACCCAAGCATCGTGATGATTGCCGCGAATTATCCATTCGTCGGGAAGCTGTGCGCCGTTCAATCTGGCTATCACGTCATATATAGTTTTGGTATCCCAATTAAATTCGAGTTTTAGATGAACCTTGAGAGAATTTGTTCCTCCGAGATGATAAGTTACGGGCAATGCGCCACGCCAACCTTCAGGAGCAATCGGACCATTTAAATTCCGCAGCAATGGCAAAGCATCAGAATATGAAATAGGCAGGACAGGAATTTTTGTTAAAGTAGGGGCATCTTTTAAGGCTAAACGCTTTGCGCCTTTTGTCGAACCGATATTCGGAGTTAAGGGATCGCCCGGAAAAACCGGCATATCTGCTACCGAGCCGCGTTGCGCCCCGTTATCATTTCGATATGGACCTTTCGGATACACGTCACCTTGAAAATAGCCGTCATCTTTCGGGTCGGAATAGATCAAACATCCGATTGCGCCGTTTTCCGCTGCTACTTTCGGTTTGATTCCGCGCCACGAACCGCCGTATTTAGCAATAACGATCTTACCTTTGACATCGATTCCGCGTCGGGCTAGATCATCGTAATCGGCGGGAATTCCGTAGTTTACGAAAACTAGATCGCCTGTAACATCGCCGTCGGCAGAGTAGGCGTTATAGGTTGGAAGTTGTTCGCTTTTCTGGTTGGAAGTCGTGTCTTCTTTGAGTTCCGGTTCTTCCAATTTTGCCGTGAATTTTTCGGGTGAAATCATTTCCAAAATCCTGGTTTTCGGTGTTGGAAACAACACGTCGAATTGTTCGATGTTCGTTTCATAACCCCAAGATTTAAACAACGCCGCAATAAATTCGGCATTATCTTTGTCGTAAGGTGAACCGACGTGATGTGGACGTGCTGACAGTCGCTTCATCCATTCACGCAAATTATCGCGGCTTAATGAACCATCGAAATCGGCTTCCAAAGACTTTTGTTTGGAA
>JANMAA010000002.1:0-5267 GCA_031359215.1 Acidobacteriota bacterium
CAAAATCAATGCAGATTATTTCATCTGAAAAGTATTTAATGGCTTCCTGTAGTGTTTTTGGAAAGTTGTTATCTGCTACCATATAAAGAGTTTAACTCTATTTTTGGTATTAGTCAAGGTGAGAATTGTATATTATTACCAAAAGTTTGTGTGCGGAGAAATTAGTTTAATTTGAACTTGTCGAATGACGAACGCTTTTTCGCGTTTGAAGCAAACACTTATTGCAAGCAGGGATGCCTCTCGCTCCAGTCACACGGTTTCAGTTTACTATAAACGTGTTAGAATTTTAACGATATTATGAATGAAAAATCGAACAATTTATTTTGCTTGAAGAGTGTTTTAATAATGCTCTTTTTTTGTTTCGTTTTAGGCAGTTCGACGGTATTCGCCGAGGTGAAATTGGCAAGGCTTTTTTCCGATCACGTTGTTTTGCAGCGGCAGAAACCGATTCCTGTTTGGGGGTGGGCGAATCCGAATGAAAGCGTTTCGGTGGCGTTTAACGGGCAAAATAAATCAGCAAACGCCGATTCGTCGGGCAAATGGACGGTTGTTTTCGCGCCGATGGAGGCAACGGGCGAATCGCTTGAATTGAAAGTTACGGCAAAATCCGGCAATGCAATGATAAAAGATGTTTTGATCGGCGAAGTTTGGCTGTGTTCGGGGCAGTCGAATATGGAATGGACGGTCAAGCAGTCGGACAATTTCGCGGGCGAAAAAAAGGATGCCGATTATCCGCAGATTCGGCAGTTTTATGTCGAACACGTTGTTGAAACCGCGCCGCAGAAAGATTTGAAATCGGGCGAATGGAAAGCGAGTTCGCCGGAAACGGTCGGCGATTTTACGGCGGTCGGATTCTTTTTTGCGCGTGATGTTTATAAAAAATTAAAAGTTCCGATTGGTTTGGTTCACTCGTCGTGGGGCGGTTCGCAGGTCGAGAGTTGGATTTCAAAAGATGCAATGCTCGATTCGGACGAGATGAAAAGCTATGCTGAAAAATTGCCGACCGATTGGGCGGGATTTGACGCTTTGCTTGAGCGAAATGTAAAACGCGCAACGCTCGGAAAAGCGGATGCGAATCCGACGCTCGATGATGAGAAAAAATATCTCGCGCCCGATTTCGACGTTTCAAAATGGGTGACGAATAATCCAATCGGTCAATGGGATTGGAAAGGCATCTGGTCGTGGCGCGGCAACGGTTTTTTTGCGCGCGACGTTGATATTCCGGCAAATTTCGCTAATCAGGAAACTGTTTTAGGTTTAGCGGAAAGCAACAGCTACAACGAAATTTACATTAACGGCAGACAGATTTTTTCAGGCTTAACGAAAGGCAAGCGCGAAATAAAAGTTCCGCAAAATAGTTGGAAAAGCGGGACAAACCGGCTCGTCGTCAAAATGAACAAGGCAATCGAACCCGAATGGTTCGGACTCGGTTTTCAGGGTTCGGCAGACGATGTTTTTGTCAAAACCGAAAGCGAAAAAATTCCGCTCGGCGATGGAAATTGGAAGCTGATGCCGTCGTTTGCCGAACCGCATTCATACGCACATTCGAGCAACAATGCGGGAACGATCATCTACAACGCGATGATCGCGCCGCTTGCGCCGTTTGCGATGCGCGGCGTGCTTTGGTATCAGGGCGAAACGAACGCCGGACGGTCATATCAATACCGCAAAACTTTTCCGCTGATGATTAACGATTGGCGCAAAAGATGGAACGACGATTTTTATTTTTACTTTGTCCAATTGTCGAGTTACGGCTCGAATCAGGACAGCAACACGGGCAGCGGTTGGGCGGAATTGCGCGAGGCGCAGACGATGACGCTCGCGTTGCCGAAAACCGGAATGGCAGTCACGACCGACATAGGGAACGCGAATGACATTCACCCGACGAACAAACAGGATGTCGGTAAACGGTTGGCGGCAAACGCTTTGAAACAAACTTACGGGATGGAAATGCCTTTCAGCAGTCCGCTGTTTGAAAAAGTTTCATTTGATAACGGCAAGGCGATTGTCTCATTCAAGTTCGCCGACGGCGGCTTGATGGCGAAAGACAAATTCGGCTACGTTCGTGGTTTTGAAGTCGCGGGCGCGGACAAGAAATTCTATTACGCGAAAGCGGAAATTGATGGCGATAAAGTAATTGTTTATAACGAAAATGTAAAAAAACCCGTCGCTGTTCGCTATGCTTGGTCGGATGCGCCGATTGACGCGAATCTTTATAATTCGGCAGGTTTTCCGGCTTCTTCGTTTCGCACGGACGATTGGCAAGGAGTAACATTCGGCAATAAATTTCAGTAAAATGTTAAAAAATTTTACGCTGTTTCCGGTTTTGGAAACTAAAAGATTGATTTTGCGACAAATCGAATTAGATGATGCAAAAATTATTTTTGACCTTTACAAAAACGAGTTTACCAGTAAATTTTTGAGTCGCGATTTTATCGAATCAATTGAGAATGCTTTGCAGATCATTGAAAATTTAAATCGAGGAATCATTCTGGAAACCCACATTTACTGGGTTATTAGTCTCAAAACGAACCGAAAAGCTATCGGCACGATTTGTTTATGGAATTTTTGCGAAGAATGTTCTTGCGCGGAAATCGGGTATGAACTTCATCCTGATTTTCAAAAAAAAGGGTTGATGCAAGAAGCCGTTGAGAAAGTATTGAAATATGGGTTTGAAAATATGGAGCTTGAAAAAATCGAAGCCTTTACGAAAGTGAATAATTCGTCCTCGATTAAACTTTTGGAAAGAAACGGTTTTGTTAATTTCCCACAAATTTTATTAAATATCACTCCGGCAGGAAATGATGAAATCAATATTTGTTATAGTCTAACCAAAGTAAACTTTTTTTGAATAAAACCAAAAATCATTTGCCGCAAAAGGAAATTCAGCAACCTTAAAAGTGTTTGACTGAATCAAAATAAATTGTGAGAGTTTATTTTGTCTCACAATTCAGAAGTTTTTTTAAGAAAATTCGATTTATTATTTCAGAATGTGGAAACCGACCGAAATTGCCATTCCTTTTTTCGCACTGATGATAGCGTTCGAGATTTATTTGTCCGTTCGTTATGAGGAAAATTATGACCGCAAAGATGTTTGGACTAATATTGCACTCGGTTTCGGGAGTTCGTTTTTCGGGGTAATTTTCGGTTTATTTACAAGTTATTTTTATTTGCGGATTTTCGATGTTACACCGTTTAAGATGCCGGTGGATGTTTGGTGGTCATGGGTAATACTTTTATTTGCTGACGATTTTCTATATTATTGGTTTCATCGCATCAGCCATGAAGTTCGTTTTTTTTGGAATTTTCACGTCGTTCATCATTCATCGAATCAATATAATCTGAGTGTTGCCGTTCGGCAAAGCTGGTTTTCGGGCATCGCGCATTGGATTTTTTATTTGCCGTTGGCGTTTTTGGGTTTTCCGCTATGGTCGTTTGTCGTAATGCACGGCTTCAATTTGATTTATCAATTTTGGATTCACACAAAAACCATCAAGAAATTACCCCGAATTATTGAATACACTTTTAATACTCCGTCGCACCACCGGGTTCATCACGGCGTAAATGATGCTTATCTTGATAAGAATTATGCCGGTATATTTATCATTTTCGATAGAATTTTCGGCAGTTTTGTTGAAGAAACCGAAGAAGTTCGTTATGGTATTATCAAACCTATTGACAGCTATAATTGGCTTTGGATAAATTCACACGGCTGGGCTGAAATGTTTTATGCGATAAGGCAGAAAAAGAACCTTCGTGATAAAATTCGTTGTATTTTCGGTTCACCGGATATGCAGGTTTAGTTTATGAAAACATATTTATTTTTATTTATTTTTGTTCTGACAATATTATCGCTATCGGCAACCGGGTTTGCTCAAAGTATCAACATCACGCCGAAGAAATTAACTTATAAACGCCCGAAAACGGAGATGGACTTCAAGAAAACTTTTACCGTGATTCGTCCAAAAGTAAAAGCTGCAAATCAGGCAATTGCAAAAAAGGTTGAAACGGCGATCAGTTACGAAAAAAATTTCGATTTTAATGTTCAGGAAGAAATTAACGAAATTCAATGGCTTGAAGAAGCAAGTTATACAGTCGATTACAACAAAAACGGGATTTTGGGTGTAACTCTTACCGTCAGCGGTTCGGGTGCTTACCCGTCGGATTCGAACAAACCCGTGGTCGTTGATCTAAAATCGGGTAGTAAAGTGTTGGCTAAGGATGTTTTTGTCAATCTTTCCGAACTTGCGTTAAAAGGCAAAAAGGTGCAGAAAGCTGAAATTGTAAAAGCAATAAATGAAATAAAGAAAGAAAATCCCGATGAAGAAAATCCGGCAACTCTTTTTGAAAGTTCTGATTTTACTATTCAGAATCTCGACAAATTCAGTGTTGGTGATAAAGGAATTACATTTTGGTATGATTACGGTTTCCCGCACGTCATTCAGGCATTACAGCCTGAAGGCAGATATTTTTTCAGTTGGGCGCAATTAAAACCTTTTATCAAGCGCGGGAGTTTACTTAGTCAATTTGTTCGTTAAAATACTTCAAAATTATGAGTGAAAGAAAAATCAGAGTTCTTGTAGCAAAACCCGGACTTGACGGACACGACCGCGGAGCAAAGGTTATCGCACGGGCGTTGCGTGATGCCGGAATGGAAGTTATTTATACCGGTTTGCGGCAAACACCTGAAATGATCGCTTCGGCTGCGTTGCAGGAAGATGTCGATGCGGTCGGAATTTCGATTTTGTCGGGCGCACATAATACGCTCTGTCCGCGCATTATCAATCTTTTGCGAGAAAATGGGATGGACGACACGCTGGTTTTGGTTGGCGGAATCGTGCCGCAGGAAGATATTAAGTCATTAAAAGAAATTGGTGTGTCGGAAATTTTTCTTCCCGGAACTTCAACTGACGATATTGTTACATTCATTCGCCAAAATGTGAGAAGTGAAAACTAATTTGCTTTGGTATGCCGATTGCTCTATTATCAGTCAATAAAATATGTATGAAATATCGCAACTAAGATAATTACATATTAAAATTGATTTATTTTAGATAAATTAACCAAAGGAGTTGAAATTATGAAAAAAATAACAGGTATTTTATTTGCTTTTGCAATGTTGCTTTCGATTACATTTGTGAGTAATTCTATTTCGGAGAACAACCCGTTTTCTACCAACGCCCAAACCCGGCGCGGTAAAGTTACGGTTAAAAAACGAAATAACGGTATTGCTTCGAGAACATATCGGGGCAGTAAATACATTTATC
>JANMAA010000019.1:0-40467 GCA_031359215.1 Acidobacteriota bacterium
CAAAATCAATGCAGATTATTTCATCTGAAAAGTATTTAATGGCTTCCTGTAGTGTTTTTGGAAAGTTGTTATCTGCTACCATATAAAGAGTTTAACTCTATTTTTGGTATTAGTCAAGGTGAGAATTGTATATTATTACCATTATTTTTTGTCATTATTTATATCTAAATCGTAGCTGTGCCAACTTTCGCTTGTTTTTCCGCATCTGAAACGATAGTCTTTCATTACCATCAAGGAGTGAAGTTTATGAAATTGTTTTTGGCTCTTACACTTGTTTTAATTGGGTTGACGGCTGTTTTCGCACAAGACGAACAAGCACCGCTTCAGGAAAAAGAGATAAAATATAAAGATTGGACATACAAAAGCGTCCGCGACGATAAAGATATAAATTTGCGGAATTTTACGAAAGAAAAAAAACTCGTATTAGTAGTTTACTTCGCCCCTTGGTGTCACAACTGGAAAAACGAAGCACCATTGGCGCAGAAACTTTACGAAAAATATAAAGCGATTGGATTTGATGTTATCGGTGTCGGCGAATACGATACGGTATTGGCGATGAAGATCAATCTCGATGAAAAGAATATTACTTTTCCAGTCGTTTACGAATCCGATGCCAAAGACCTAAAGCAGAAAACTTTACATTATGACTATCGCCAAACAACCGGCGATACGCGCGGTTGGGGATCACCTTGGAATATCTTTCTGGAACCCTCGAAATTGAAGAAAAAAGGCGATGTTCTGACGGAACAAACCTTTGTTGTCAATGGCGAATTGATCGAAACGGAGGTTGAAAAATTTATTCGCGAAAAATTGGGATTGCCTGCCGAAGAAAATAAGTCGGCAAATTCAGTTAAAAAAACAGTCGAAGCCTGCGATCCTGAAACCAAAACGACTACTTTTGTAAAACCTTAAGTCTGAAAATAATTTTGTTGCAATGGAAAATGACTTGTGTAAAGAGATCGATACGATTGGTTTTGCAAAAGTTTCGCAAATAATCAACGACAAACAAATTGAAAAACTTATCGAATGTTTGTCAGATATTAATAGTTTTTCGGCTGGTAAAAAGAGAAATGGTTCTTTTTACGGTGTGAGAAATTTATTAAATCTTTCACCGAAAGTCAGAGAATTGGCAGAAAGTCAAGAAATTAAGAGTATTGTCGGGAAAATTCTGGGAGAAAATGCCAAACCGGTGCGAGCGATATTTTTTGACAAAACACCCGAAGCAAATTGGAAAGTTCCGTGGCATCAGGATTTAACCATCACTGTGAAAGAAAAACGCGAAACTGAAGGTTTTACGGCTTGGACAAGCAAAGTCGGTGTTCAGCACGTTCAACCGCCCATGTTTTTACTGGAAAAAATGTTGACATTGCGTCTTCATCTTGACGATGCTGACGAAACCAACGGGGCATTAAAAGTATTTCCGGCTTCGCATCGAAAAGGACGCTTAAGTGCAGATGATATTCAAAATTTGCGGATAACAAAAAAAACGGAAGTTTGTTATGTTAATCGCGGTCAAGCATTTTTAATGCGACCACTAATCGTGCATTCGTCATCGGCAGGAACAAATCCGAAACATCGGCGCGTGATTCATATTGAATTTTCGGCGGAAACTTTGCCGAACGGTTTACAATGGAATGGTTCATAAAATTTTATTCACAATTTTGCTTTTGATTTCTTCCCCGATTGCTTTTTTCGCACAATCCGGGCGCGTCAAACCGTCTGAAACGCCAACCCCGACACCGCGTTCGCGGGTTATTTATCTTCCGACACAAACAAAATCCGATACATCTTCACCGAAGCCGAAACCACTGCCGAAAGTTCAAGCCGATGATGGCGATATAATTCGGGTTGATTCGACGCTTGTGCCGATTCCTGTTTCGGTGATCGATATGATCGGTCAAGCCGTTACAAATCTTAAATTGGAAGATTTTGAATTGCAGGTTGACGGCAAAGCGGCTGAACTTAGCGAACTTTCGCGTTCCGATGCGCCTGTTCGTCTTGCGCTTTTGTTTGATAACAGTTCGAGCGTAACGCTTGCTCGTGAATTTGAAAAGAAGGCGGCTGTTCGGTTTTTCAAAAGAGTTTTGCGTCCTGAAAAAGACCTTGCCGCGCTTTATTCGGTGCAGACGGGAACGCGTCTTGAGCAACAATTGACGAAAAATGTTTCGCAATTAACGGATGCGATCGAGAATTTTCCCGTTCCGGCAGGCGCGACGGCATTGCTCGACGCGATAATAACTGCTGCCAATTATATGAAAACGGCGGACGGAAGACGCGTTATCGTAATTGTTTCCGACGGTGAGGATACGATTTCAGATGCGACCTTTGAAGATACGGTCAAAGCCGTGCAAGCCGCTAATTGTCAGGTTTATGTGGTCAAAACGAAAGACTTTGAAAACTTTAAGCGCACAGGACAACGCGGAGGAAATGCCAATATACGCGCCCTTGCCGCTGAATATAGAATGCAGGAACTTACCGCGCAAACCGGCGGCGCGGTTTATTCACCGATTGATGAAAAAGAATTAGATACGGCTTTTATTCAAATTTCCGCCGAACTCTCACAGCAATATGTTTTGAGCTATTATCCTGACATTGAAGACGGAAAAAACAACGAGTTTCGCAATATTTCTCTCAAAGTGAAAGGGCGCGAAAACTTGACTATCAGGACGCGAAAAGGCTATTACATCCTCAAAAAATAAAAGGAAGGTTTGATTGAAAATTTTTAGATAGATTTTCTCAAATCTCGTGGCGGTTGGTCATCGCCTTGTCCATTGTAACCTCATCAACAAATTCTAAATCCGAACCGACAGGCATTCCCATAGCGATGCGCGTAACTTTTACTCCTAAAGGCTTGAGCAAACGGGCGATATAATTTGCGGTTGCTTCGCCTTCGGTAGTCGGATTCGTGGCTACGATGATTTCTTTTACCTCAATATCTTCGTTGTTTTGCGGCATCAGGCGCGGTAGCAGATTAGTCAGCATCAATTCATCAGGACCGACACTCCGAATCGGTGAAAGCGCACCATGCAGAATATGGTAAAGACCTTTATATGAGCGGGTTTTTTCGATGGCGACTAAATTATAAGGCTCTTCGACGACGCAAATCATCGAACGGTCGCGGGTTGAAGAAGAGCAATACATACAAGGATTAACATCCGTCAGATTATTGCAGATCGAGCAAAAAACAATTTTTTCTTTGACTTCGCGCAACGCTTCGACAAAATTTTCGACTTCCGCCACCGGACGGCGCAAGATGTAGAACGCTAACCTTTGAGCGGATTTATGACCGACTCCGGGCAAGCGTTTGAATTCGTCAATAAGTTTTGCAACGGGTTCTGAGTATTCAAGCATTTGGATTTTAGATTTTGGACTTTGGATTTTGGATTGCTTACAAATCGAAATTTTAGATAAAGCAAAAATGTTTAAATAGAATTGCGATCCAAAATCGGCAATCTAAAATCCAAAATCTAATTTACATAAGTCCCGGCGGCAGCATTCCACCGAGTTTGCCTTTGAGTGATTCTTCGATTTTGCGGCGCGCTTCGTTCAGGGCTGCGACGGACAAATCCTGAATCATTTCGACATCACCGTCTTTGACCAGATCAGGAGAAATATTAAGTTCCAAAACTTCAAAGTCGCCGCGCATCTTCACCGTTACCGCACCGCCGCCTGCCGAAGCGTCAACGACCATTTCCTTCATTTCTTTGCCCATTTGCTCCTGCATTTTTTGGGCTTGTTTCATCATCGAATTTATATCAAATCCACCGGGTAATTTCATTGTATTTTTATTCCTTAATTTCGTTCTAATCGATAAATCAATCGTAACTTTCTAAAAAGTTAAATGCAACTATCCAAAACGATGATTATTTGCCTGATAAGTTTTTTTCGCCAACGATTAAGGTGGCTTTTACTGTAAAGCGGAATGAGAGAGTGCCATCGTCGCCATCAATTATTCGAGCGAGTTTGGTGCGGACTTTGGCTTTTTCCTTTTCGCTCAGAAATTCGAGCCAAAATGGTAACAGAAAATCAGTGATAAGCGGCGCATTGATAAATTCCGTCCCGTTTTCAAATTCAAAAAGTTCGGTATTTGTAACGGATTCGATTTTCTTTAAACCGAGTTGCCCAGCCATTTCTTTGACTTTTTCAATCGTCGGAATTTCCGCTATCAATCGTTCGATTTCCGAGCCTTTTTCAAGTAAATCCAAATCAAGCAAAGTTTCCCACAAAAACGAGAAGATTTCACCGAAACTTCCTGCCGTCGGCAGAAAGAAAACAACCTGTTTGTTAGATAGATCAATGATCTCGTCTAAAAATTCTTCCATCTCGGTTGGGCGAACAAAATTTGCGTCCGCTATTACAGCGTCGAAGTTTTCGTGCGGAAAATCATCGGAAAATTCAACTTTGACCTTGAGTGCGTCGGCTTTGGCTTGAGCGATAATGTTTGACTCTGCATCATCGCTAAAGGCGTTTAGTTCGGCATCTACCGGTAATTTTTCGCGCAATTCGAGCGCGTGATTTCCCGTTCCCGCATTGACGTAAAGAATTTTTTTCTCGTCGGAAAATTTGAAATTTTTGTCAAAAAGCTCGGCAAAGCGAACTGTCCAGTCATTTTCAACATAAAGGTCGCGCAAAAAAGCGAGTTCTTTTTTGGTCTTGTTCATAATTCTATTAAAACTTAAATTTTGCCAATCGTAAATTGTAAATTGTTAATCTTAGTTTGTATCTATTAACGATTTACGATTTACTATTAACAAAAATCAGGGAGAAAATCTGTGACAAAAACAATAAAAGAATTATTTGACTTAACCGGCAAAGTTGCAATCGTAACGGGCGGAAGTCGCGGAATCGGCGTGGAAATGGCGGAAGCGTTGGCGGAAGCGGGCGCGAATTTGATGCTTTGTGCGCGGCGGGAAGCGGGACTCGTCGAAACGGTCGAGGAATTTCGCGCAAAAGGCTTTCACGTTCACGGCAAAACCGCCGACGTTTCAAAAGCCGCAGACGTGCAGGCAGTCGTTGACGAAACCATCGAAAAATTCGGCAAGGTTGATATTTTAATCAATAACGCGGGCATTTCGTGGGGCGCGATGCCCGAAGATATGACGCTCGAACAATGGCAAAAAGTGATTGACGTTAATCTCACGGGCTGTTTCCTGATGGCGCAGGCGTGCGGGCGCGAAATGCTCAAACAGGAAAGCGGTTCGATCATCAACATCGCTTCGATTGCCGGAATGAGTTCGTCGGCAAACGGTCCGTTTTACGCGGGCTACGTTGCGTCGAAAGCCGGTTTGATCGGCTTGACGCGCGAACTCGCTGCGAGTTGGGGACGCAAAGGAATCCGCGTCAACGCCATCGCACCCGGATTTTTTCATTCGCGGCTGGCGGACAAAGTGATTGACATTTATGAGCGTTCGATTCAGGAAAATAACGTCATCCCGCGCGTCGGCAATGAAGGCGAACTAAAAGGCATCACGGTTTTTCTCGCGTCGGATGCGTCGAGCTATGTTACGGGACAAACGATTGCGGTTGACGGTGGAATGACGATCTAATGATTTTGGATTTTGGATTTTGGATTGGCAGATCTACCTTATTGAATAAGATTGGGGGAGATTGATTTTGGTAATTGGCAAATTAACTTTATAATCTGATTAGGAAAATCCAAAATCTAAAATCTAAAATCCAAAATCTAAATATGGAATATGGTGCAACTAAATTAAATTTAGCTTCGATCATCGAGCATCACGCGAATATTACGCCTGATCGGGAAGCTATCGTTTGGAACAAAACTCGTTTAACCTACGGTCAATTAAATGCGTTATCAAATCGCGTGGCAAATGCCTTGACGGAAATGGGCATCGGCTACGGCGATAAAGTTGCACTGGCGTGTCCGAATCTGCCGTTTTTCCCGATCGTTTATTACGGAGTCTTAAAAGCGGGTGCGGCGGTCGTGCCGATTTGTATTTTGTTCAAAGAGCGCGAAGTGGAATATCACCTGAGCGATTCGGATGCGAAAGCAGTTTTTTGTTTTGAAGGCACGGCGGAACTGCCGCTGCTTCAAACTGTTAAAGCAGGTTTCGACAAAGTTGATTCGTGCGAGCATTTAATCGTAATGACCGCCGATTCGGATGCGACGAGTCCTTTGCCCGAACATAAAACTTTGACCGAAGTAACGGCGAAGGTTTCCGATGAATATGTAAGTTATCCGACAAAAACGGACGATACTTGCGCCATTCTTTATACTTCGGGAACGACCGGACAACCGAAAGGCGCGGAATTGACGCATTTTAATCTTTTTTCAAATTCGACGACGATTTATAATCTGCATTTGCCGGTGATGGATTTTACCGACAAAAAACAAAAAACCTGTCTGATCACGTTGCCGCTTTTTCATACGACCGGACAAACCGTGCAGATGAATTCAAATCTATATGCCGGAAATCGCGTGGTTTTAATGCCGCGATTCGAACCGCAGATGACGCTCGAAACGATGGAACGCGAGGAAGTGAATTTTTGGGTCGGTGTGCCGACGATGTATTGGGCATTGCTGAAATACGCCGAAGAAACTGATTTTGATGTAACCCGAGTTTCAAAATTTATGAAAGTTTGCACGTCCGGCGGTGCGCCTATGCCGGTCGAGGTGATGAAGGATTTCGATAAAAAATTCGGTGTGCGCGTGCTGGAAGGCTACGGACTTTCAGAAACGTCGCCGCTGGCGACGTTCAATCATTTCGAGCGTCCGTCAAAACCCGGAACGGTCGGTCAGCCGATTTTGGGTGTTGAAGTAAAATGCGTCGACGACGACGATAAGGAAGTAAAACGCGGTGAGCGCGGCGAAATCGTTATTCGCGGCAACAACGTGATGAAAGGTTATTACAAACGTCCCGAAGCGACCGCCGAGGCGATTCGCAACGGTTGGTTTCACACCGGCGACATCGGAATTTTTGACGACGAAGGTTATTTATCAATCGTTGACCGTAAGAAAGATATGATCTTGCGCGGTGGCTACAACGTCTATCCGCGCGAACTCGAAGAAATTATTATGACGCACACCGCAGTTTCGCTCGTCGCCGTGATCGGTGTTCCGCACGACAAAATGGGCGAAGAAGTTAAGGCTTATATCGTCCTGAACAAGGGAGTGCAAATCACCGAAGAAGAATTTCTCGCGTGGGGCAAATCACAGTTTGCGAAAAACAAATATCCGCGATTGGTGGAATTTTGCGACGAATTGCCGGTCGGTGCAACGGGCAAGATTCTTAAACGCGCGTTGCGAACGGCAAATTAATTATGAAGGTTTCAGTATTATTTTTCGGCGCGACGGCTGATGAAGTTGGCAAAAGAAAGTTGGAAATAGATTTTCCTATTGATGTAAAAGCCTCGGATGCGTTTGCTGAAATCACCAAAAAGTTTCCGCAACTAGAAAATCACAAACTGCTTTTTGCCGTTAATCAAGAATATGCAACTGGCGCGGAAATAATCAAAAACGGTGATGAATTAGCTGTTTTCACGGCAGTAAGCGGTGGTTGAAAATTGAAATGCCTGACAAAGAAATCCAAAATCCAACAGATTTTTTCGAGATTACAACCGAACCGCTCGATGTCGGCGAAATCGCGCGGCGTATTGTGCCGGTTAATTGTGGCGCGATTGTTACGCTTGACGGTTTTGTGCGAAAATTTACGAAAGGGCGGGAAACGCAATATCTCGTTTATGAAGCATATAAGCCGATGGCTTTGAAGGAGATACAAAAACTCATCGAATCTGCCAAAAAACAATTTGAAATCGAAAATATCGGCATCGTGCATCGCCTTGGCAAACTGGAAATCGGCGAAACGAGTGTTGTAATTTCCGTCGCTTCACCGCATCGCCGCGCCGCGTTTGAAGCGTGCGAATGGCTCATCAGAGAACTCAAACGCACCGTTCCGATCTGGAAAAAAGAAGTTTATGCCGATGGCGAAATATGGGTAGAAGGTGAAAAATAGCAAGTAAAAATTTACCGGACATCTAAACCAATCCTTCGTTATTCTTTACCGGAAAAAAAACTAAACAATTAAATTTTGCCTGTCAATTATCCGCCAATCATCACAGTCGGTTCGCCCATAGCGATCTTGTTCGGCGGTCCGATGGCTTCGGTAATCGTGTCGCCCATTCGGGCGGCGGGCATATTGGCAATCATAACTGTTTTTGAAGGCGTTGTAACAACTCCCGGTCCGTGCGGTGGAATAGGCGACGGCGTGGCGCAGATATGTATATCCGTGCCGGAAGCCGAAATCATACTCGACATCGAAGCAAGCAGCGACGCTTTGAGTGCTTGTTCGGCGGCGAGGGCGATTGGTGCCGCCGGTCCAACCGCGGCTTTGGTTGCCGTTTCTGCCACTGTAATTGCTGTGGTGGCAACTTTATTGGCGGCTGTAATCGCGGCGGCAGCGGCACCGCCAATTCCACGCCACGCGGGTTTATTTCCGATAAACACGGTTATCGCAGTCGGTCCGCCGGTCAAAACAAGCGGTAACGGATGCACAACATTATCTGTAATTCTCGCGGCTGGCGGCATATTTTTATCCTTCCTCTTCGTCAATTTTTCCTAATACTTTCTCTACGGATTTTCTTATTTTCTTATTACTTCCGACAATTTTCTTAACTGTTTCTTCATCAATCGAAATGTTGTAGGTGCGACTTTCGATGGAAACGAAACTCGGCAACATTCGACATCGCGCACGCGGATTCGGAATTGCTAAAGAAAGCACAACGGTTGCCTCAGCCGAATTATGTTCGATGATTGTGCGGCAAGTGCTTGTGCCGCCGCCGTTGGCTTTTAGTTCAATCTGTTTGTTACTATCGCCAAAACCTTCCAACGAAAGCGTCAAACTTGTGCCGTTTTGCTTAACGATAATTACACGGTTTTTGTCGTTCGCCAAACTTGCGCGGTAAAGAATCGAATCTGCCATCGCTTTTTCACCTCCCATAACACCTAAACCGAAAAGCACCAGCAAGAGAATGGGCGCAAAAAAATTATTCCACTTATTGTTTCTCATCTTCGCCCTCTGCTTCTTCGTCCTCCAATTCTTCTTCCACAGGGTCTTCGATATGAAGCGGAACCGGCAAATAACGAAGCGGGTCTATTTGTTTATGACGATTTTTGCTCATAAATTCTTCTTCTTCGGCAGTCAGTTTACCCTCGAAAAATTCGATGGCGTTGTAGCTGCGAACTTTGCAAAATTTTTCATCGGCGGCTTCCATTTTGCCCAACTTGCCGACTGTAAATCGAAATGCTTCGATGACTTTTTCCCTGCCTTCCGCTTCCGCCGTGCGGCGAATTTGCTGGTGTGTCCAAAGGAGAAAATATTCTCCGCCCTCGTCATCCGTCAGATACAGATAAGCCTTTATCAGTTCGAGAAGCCGGGCATCTAACGACCCGATACTCAAGATTCGCTGACGCGCTTTGTTTGCTTCTTCGATAATAAAAAATTCATTGTCGGCAAGAGCTTTGATATAGCGTTTTTCAGTTCCGGCTTCCGCTTCGCCTCCTGCTTCGCGGGCGGCGAGAGATTTTACTTCCTGCTCCATTTTTGTGCGAAGCGAGTTTGGACCGACTTCATTGCCGAAAACCGCCAAACATTGAATGAGTTCGGCAAATTTTTCGTTAGCGAAACGATGCGTAACTAGATATTCGTAATATTGCTCAGCGTTCTTTTTCTGTCCTTCGTCGCCGATTTCTTCCAACATAATCGTTCCGGCAATCGAACGGTCTAACATAACCGGCTCGGATTCTTGTTTGTTCAGAACAGATTGGATAAATTTGAGAATTTCTTTGAGATTGTATAAATCGGCAATGATCCGCACCCGCCAAAAATACTGCGGCGGCAAATCACGCACTTCAAATTCGACAAACTTTACCACCAACTCGCGTTTCATTTGCGCCGAAACATTCTCGTAACTTATCGGACCTCTGCCCCAAAGATAGTCACGTATCTCGTGTGCAACAGTTTTACTTTCCACATCTTCAACCATTTCCGGCGGAAATGGTTTCGGCTGCGGCGCAACATCGTCATTGTCGTAATCGTTTGCCATAAATTTCAACTAAACTTTATTTACGGTCTTCTCAATAAAACGTCCCAACCCTCGATAAAACTTCCGGCTTCACGGGTGCGAATCTCTGAATTCGGGTTAATCGGAAAACTACGATTCACTCCGGCGATTGTTTCCCGATACGGTATAATGCGGTCGGAAAGTCTTTTTGAATCAAAAACGCTATTTATCAAATTAACGGCGGCATCACTCATCAGTTCCGTGTTGCGTCCGGCAAAATGAATCATATCAATTAAAATATGTCCCATTTCGTGGTCGGTTGTATGAACGCGGCGATCTGCTCTGGAAGTCGTCCGCGCCTCGACAAAGCAAGAACCGGAAACCGGAAATATGCCTTGAACTGCGCCGCGTTCACGAAATTGTCTTCCGTAAGCAAATCCGACCGCACCGGCGGAAGCAGAAAAACGCCCGATGACAAATACGGCAACAGCCCGCGGATTTGTCCGATTATTACGAATCAATGCGCGATTATCGGCGGCACCGACATTTGAAAAATTAAATGTTGCAACATTGGTTGAGTTCGGACGGACACGCCCGACTACTATACGAATTCGACCGTCGCGGCTGCGTTCTTGGTCAATGATAACTTGATTTGCGCCGTTCTTGATTAAAATGTCGGCGGAAGTTACGAGATTGAGAGCCGGCGGATTCGGGAAAACATCGATGGTAAATCCGGCTGGAAGCGCGGCACGCGCCGCCACTGCCAAACTATTGGCAATCTGAAGCGGCGTTTCACCGGCGACGGTTGTAATTGTAATCATTGTCGGATTCGGTGCAGTATTCACGCGAAAACGAATTTCACGAGTTCCTCGTGCATTGCGACGGTCAAATTGGCTGATGCCAATTAAGTTTTCGACCGGGTCAACTGCGACGACTTCGCTGTCAACCAGCAGCGGAGACATATTCGCCGCCGCGTAAGTTCGTTTTACCCAACAGCGGAAATGCCGTTTGACATCATCTATCGTAACGCCGCCGACAAGAGTTGCCGCACCGAAAGCGGTTTTGCAGACAAACGCCACGCATCGCACACGCTTTTCGCCATCGCCGACAACGGCTTCGGTCGCCAGCGGTTCGGTGCTGACCGCCGTGTAACGCGCCACAACTTGCTGGTCAAGAATTTCGATATGCAGATTATTTGGGTCGTGATCGGTTAGAAGCGTCTGATTAGCTCTGCCAGTAGCGGCATCGTCCGCCTCATCGGTTACAAGCCGCAAATATCGTGAGCGATAGATATGATTCAAGCCCGGAACTTTCCGCAAACGCAAGCCTGTAATTTGTCTTTTCGGAGCGAAACTTTCATACGTCAAATCGCCTTCCGCGTCGCGTTGCGGACGGTTTCGCGCATCGAGAATCGGCTTCATCGCTTCAATCTCGCAATTGATAAATTCGCCGTTCGCGCCTTCGTCGAAAACTTCGACTTTAAAATTTCGCGAGTCGGTTGAAGCGGTTAAAAATCCGGTCGGCAACTGCAAATTCGTTACAAAAGTGCTGACTTGGAGAACTCGCCGTTCGGTCGAAACGGGAATGCGCGGATTTCCGCCGTCGGTAATAATTTTAATCGAAGCGGGCGGAACGCCGATACGCACAAACGGATGACGCGCTCCGGTCGGTTTGCTGACTTCACCGAGTTGTTTCGCGGGAATTTCGACAACATCGCCTTCACGAATGTTTTCGGGACTGCCGCGCAAATCGCGCAGAGCGTCGTTTGCCGGATCGTTCCAAATCCGTTCCCAACTCGCCAAACCGTGCGCCGCCGCCAAAGACGAAAGCGAATCTTTATTTCTCCAAGTGTGTTTTGTGCTTATTGCCAATTAAAAATTTCCTCTTTGTTATTGCGGTTTCCAAGCCTCGCGGTCAAGATTCGGAAACGTAACTTTGCAACTTCCTGGATCAATATTTGAAACTTTGGCGAGTCCATTTTCGTCCGTTGTGCCTTCGGCAATGGTCGAACCGTCGGGCAAAGTTACACGATAGCGTTCGCCCGCTACCGGATTACCTTCTTCGTCAAGCAATTCAATCTCAATCCAAGATTTTTTATCCTTATTAGTTGGCGATTTCGGTCTATGCGACGGTTTTGTATATGTCGGTTTTTTCCAACTAGGCAGTTGTCGTCTTTGATTTTTGTAGGTCGGTGATTTGCTTCCCGGATCGGCGTTGTCGGCGATTTCGGCTTCTTCCGGGTCGAGCGGCGGAACCATTGTGCCGGGCATTGCCGGAAGTGCTGCGCCACCGCTGTTAAGCATTAACATCGGCGAACCGATAATTTGAATCCCACCCGAATTGATATTGACGGAACTGCCGCCGACTTTGATGGTTATTGCCGTGTCTGCTTCGAGAATAATCGTTTTGGCTTTAACTGTGTAAGTGCCGCCGACATCCACAGCAGAACTGCCGCCGACTTTTTCCGCCATACTGCTGCCGACTTCGTGTGACATCGAACCATCGGTTTTTGCCGCCATTTTCCCTTCGACGTGGCGATGATAATCGCGTTCGATTTTTACGATCTCATCGCGTTCGATAATGCGGTGTTCGTCGCGCTTGATGCGGTCGCGCTTGTCGCGGTTGACGATTAAATGACGGTCGTTTCCGATCAGTTCGCGGCGGTCGTTGCGGACGCGAATATCCATATCTTTCTGAGCGTGAAAGAATATTTGTTCATCACCTTTTTTATCCTCGAAGCGCATTTCGTTAAATCCGCCGCCGCCCGTGCTTGAGTCTGATTTTATGGTTGATTTGGTTTTCTCGTCGGGCAATGTATAAGGCGGCATTGTTTTCGGATTATACACGCAACCCGTAATTATCGGTTGATCGGGATCGCCTTCGAGAAAATGAACGACAACCTCCATTCCAACTCGCGGAATAAACATTGTTCCCCACTTATTTCCTGCCCACGGTTGAGCCACTCGCACCCAACAAGAACTGCTTGCATCAACTTGTCCGTCCCGATCCCAATGAAACTGGACTTTGACGCGCCCGTATTTATCGGTAAAGATCTCGTCGCCGCTGCGACCAACGACGATAGCCGTTTGGCTTCCCTGAATTATCGGTTTGGGCGTTTTTCTTTTTGGGCGAAACGCCGGTTGTCTTTCGCCGAAGCCGATACAAGTAAAATTATTTGAATAAGGTTGCTCGACTATATCGTCAGTAACGTAGGTCGGATTTTGCTCGGTTTCGTGGGTGATGGACGTAATCACATATTTTCCGTTGAAATCATTGGTCGGATGATTGAATAGTGTGAACCGATAGCCGGCAGTCATCGAACTGCAATCTGAAATACCCGTCGCCGTTTTATATTGCGCGTCAAACGACTCCATCATATTTTTCGCCGTTCTTGTCTTGTCCGGAAAAACATTATCTAAATCGCCGACATTTTCGCCACCGGCAGCGGCAATCCCGTCATACTTTCGCGCATAACCGCCGGGATATTCATAAACCTCTAACTTTTGATTGTCGCCAACCGTAAAATTACTCGGCTGAGCGGCATCGAGTTTGTTGGTCGGCAGTTGAAAATTGTAATCCCAAGCTGTAATTTTGCCGGTTTGCAGTTTATATTCGGTTTGCCAGCGTTTAATTGATGTAATAAAATCTTTATCGCTCGGCACTTTCAAACCAAAAGGAATACTACTTTTGGAAGGACAATCAAGATGCGATTGCGGCGTATCGGCAATGACCATCTTATGTCTATCCTCCGAATGTTCAAAGTAGTAATATATACCTTCTTCTTCCATCAAACGCGAAGCAAAATCAAAATCCGATTCCCGATACTGAACACAATAATTGCGGGGGTTATATTGACCTTGACTCTGGTATGAAACATCAAAGCCGGTAAAAATTTTCTTCAAAATATCTGGAACGGACATATTTTGAAAAATGCGATTCTGTAGATTTTGCGTCAAAATCCAAACGTGAGGCACAATCGTCGCGTAATAATATGAAAATCTGACGTTACGATTACCTTGGGCAAAATGATTGATTATGCCGGTAAAAGTGCGGGTTGTTTTGTCGCGCTGCTCGATTGAAATAACAACGCCTTGACCGAGCAATGATTTTACATCGACCGGTGTCGGCGTAAAACCGGGATCATTCTCTTCGTGAAGAAGCTCCACCTCATACGAAAAAAGTTGGGAAAGACCTTCGTTAGCCGTTAATCGGTTAATCAGCAGAAAATCCTTGCCCAACGGGGTTGTAATGCTCAATAATCGGTCGTCTTGTGTTGTTACTGATGGCGGCATCGTTTTTTCTTAATTAGATGTCAGAACCATTTGCGGTAGCGAATGGTTTAATATGCCAACTTTACTGTCTTAATTAAACTCTCAATTTTATCAAGTTAAACCGTCCGCTACCGCAGGCGGTTCTGACTTGATAAATTAGCTGATGTCATAAACAAATTTCTCATTTTTGCGGATCATTTATGCGATACTCGGCACCCGCCAATTAATCATGGAGAAATCAGGAATCAAATATCCCGAACTCAAAAATTCCTCATCTCCGGTGCTGCCGACTATGAAATCAAAGTCCAACCGAATGTTCCAGGTTTGAAACTCACAACCCAAGGCTGCATAATTTCTCCGGAACCGGAAGAATTCACAAGAGTGGAGGAATCAAAGAATCCAGAGAACTTAATCCCCCAAGTTGGTCCACCAAAGAGCAAATAAATGTTCACCGGTCCAGTCCAAGCACTCTTTTCAGACTCACAACCGCCGGAATGGTATTTTATGAACCCTTCGTCCAGAGCTTTCCAAGTGGTGTTGCCCGGATCAGCGGATCTTACTACCCACGGCAGGTGCATCTCAATCTGAAAATGTTTTCCGTCAACGTCGTTTAATTCGACCACATATTTCATAATTCATCTCCTTTTTCAACTTATGTCATAAACGAATTTTTCGCCTTCCCCAACCGAAACGTGCGCTCGCTTGATGCCTTCACCGCTTGCCATTCTTGCAAGAACTTCGCCCGACATTTCCGGCAGAAGCGTTCCCGTCAAAATGTTATAGACGTTGCGTGCGCCGCTATCGACATCGGTGCATCTTTTCGCTACCGTATCTATGACGGAATCATCATAAGAAAATTGCGCTCCGTGATTGTCCATAATGCGATTTTTTATTTTTCCGAGTTGTAATCTAATGATTAAACGCAGAATATCATCGGAAATCGGATAAAATGGAACGGTTACCATACGACCTAAAAGCGCAGGTTTGAAGGCTTTAACGAGTTCCGGTTTAACCGCTTCGACCAATCCGTCGGGTTCCGGTTTCGTGTCGGGATCGGCGCAAAGTTTCATAATCGTATCTGTGCCGACGTTTGAAGTCAGCAGAATGACGCAGTTTTTGAAATCAATTTCGCGTCCTTCGCCGTCTTCCAAAACGCCTTTGTCAAAAACCTGGAAGAATAATTCCATCACGTCCGGGTGCGCTTTTTCGACTTCATCTAAAAGCACGACCGAATATGGTTTGCGCCGAACCGCTTCCGTCAAAACGCCGCCTTCGCCGTAACCGACATAGCCCGGAGGCGAACCTTTCAAACTCGAAACGGTGTGTGCTTCCTGATATTCGCTCATATTTATCGAAATCAAATTGCGTTCGCCGCCGTAGAGTGAATCAGCTAAAGCAAGAGCAGTTTCGGTTTTACCAACGCCGGAAGTTCCGACGAGCAAAAATACGCCAATCGGACGTTTCGGATCGGTCAAACCTGCGCGAGAAGTGCGAATGCGTTGCGAAATCGCTTCAAGCGCGTGGTCTTGTCCGAGAACTCGTTCGCCGAGTGTTTTGTGCAATTCCAAAACGGCATTGATTTCGTCAGCGACCATTTTGCCAATCGGAATTCCCGTCCAACCGGAAATAACTTCGGCGACGATCTGACCGTTCACCACCGGCGACATCAGCGGATTTTCGCCTTGCAGTAGCTTTAATTCGGCGTTCAAACGCTTGAGTTCCGATTTCAAAAACTCCGTGTCAATCGGTTTATTCGGTTCGGGCGCAGTTGCCGTCGCCGTTGCATCACCGGTCGTTGAAGTTGTTTCAGCGGTTGCGGCAGCGGCAGTTTCCAGCGGTGCATCCGTATTTTCGGTTGAAACTGCCGAAACGTCGCCATCGCCGTTTTCAGAATTTACAGATTCGGGTTTTGTATCAAGCCGCGACATTTCTAACTTCAAACGGATGTTGCGAATTTGATTGGTCAAATCTTTTTCCTTTTCCCATTGTTCGTTTAATTTGGCAAGTTCTGCTTCGGTGGTCGTGCGTTTTGCCTTCAAATCGTCAAGCCGTTCATCGTGTTCCGCGCCCGTAACTTGTTCGCGTTCGAGCGAATCAATTTCCGATGTCAGACTTTGAATTCGGCGCGTCGCATCCTCGACCGCGCCCGGCGTTGCGCCTTGACCGATGGCGACTTTCGCGCAAGCCGTATCCAAAACCGAAACGGATTTGTCGGGCAATTGTCTTCCGGTGATGTAACGATTCGAGAGTTTGACACATTCGACAATTGCTTCGTCCAAAATGCGGACATTGTGATGTTCCTCCATTTTTTGAAGCAATCCACGCATCATTCCGATAGCTTTTTCTTCGTCGGGTTCTTCGACTTTGACGACTTGGAAACGTCGTGCAAGTGCCGCATCTTTTTCAAAATATTTCTTATATTCCGCCCAAGTTGTCGCGGCAATCGTGCGAAGTTCGCCACGCGCCAACGCCGGTTTCAAAAGATTCGCCGCGTCGTTTTGTCCGGCTTGTCCGCCCGCGCCGATCATCGTGTGCGCTTCGTCAATAAACAAAATTATCGGTTGCGGTGAAGATTTAACTTCATCTATTACGCCTTTTAAACGATTTTCAAATTCGCCTTTGACACCTGCGCCCGCTTGCAATAAACCTAAATCAAGCGTTCTGACCGCGACATTTTTTAATGGATCGGGAACGTCGCCCTGCGAAATTCTGAGCGCAAAACCTTCGACGACGGCAGTTTTTCCAACGCCCGCTTCGCCCGTCAAAATCGGATTATTTTGTCGCCGCCTGGTTAAAATATCAACGATTTGGCGAATCTCAAAATCGCGTCCGAGAATCGGGTCAATTTTCCCCGCCGCCGCTTTCGCCGTCAAATCTTCGGTGTATTGGTCAAGTGCCTTTGTCTTACCTTTAACGCCGCTGGCAACCGGCGCACCGTCCGAAACCCCGCTTGTTTCGCCCAACGCAACCGCATCCCGCGCTTCCGATGAATCCGCCGTAATTTCTTCCAATTTCATTTGCAAAGATTCGACTGAAATATGATTAAATTCACGCGAAGCATCCCGTGCCAGCCGCGCCGTGCCTTCATTTGAAAGCAACGCCAGGACAAGATGTCCGCTACGGACACGAGCCGCACCGAAATCAACCGAAGCTAATAACCACGCATTCTGAAACCATTGCGGCAACCTGTCCGAAAGTCCGGGCGTGCGCGAATTTCCTGTTTTTAAACGGTCGAGCGCGACCGAAATATCCTTCGATAAACGGTCGATATTAACTTCGTAATGCCGACAAATTTTGTGCAAATCCGTATCTTCCTGTTCAAGCAATTTAGCCAAAATATGCTCGATTTCCACATCATAATTTGTGCGCGAAAGGCACAATCCAGCCGCGCCTTCCAGCGCACTTCGACAAGTATCGTTCAATCTGCCGACTAAAGATTTTAAATTTACGTTCATTATTTTTCTCCTTTTTGAAAGATATTTAGCGGTTTTTTAGGTTATTTGCATAATAACCTGTTCATCATCCTGCTTAAACGGTTCGGTTTTCAGCCACGAAGTCCAACCAAGTTGTGGACGGCGTTTGGCGCGTGTAGTCAAGATACAACCCGGAACTTCTTTGGCTTTTAAGATAAGTTGCACATCAAAATCAAACTCCAAACCAACCATAAAACGAATGATTGATTTCAATGGTTGATGAGCTGTCCCGTTTGGTAAAAAGGCTTGAAATTCCTTAAATGAAATCGCCCCCAATATCACGCGAAACTTCGATTGTTGTTCCCAAATGCGCGTTCCGATAATTGCATTTACACCGAGCAAACTATTTGCTTTACCCAGTTTTGTTATGCTTTCTTCATCTAAATCTAACCATTGACCGAAAAATTGTTTGATTTTTGCCGAAATCCCGAAATAATGTCCGAGAATATTTTCCAATCCGCTGGCAGAGTGTGGTTGCTGTGCGATCAATCCGCTATACGGCAGAAGTGCTTCATCTTCCAATGCCATTCTGCCGCGCAAGCCGTTAGTGCCAAGACCGATAAAATCAAACAGGAAATCGGTAAAATCATTTTTCCCGCGTTCATAAGCGACCGGAAAACGATATTTTTCCCAAGCGCGGAAAAACATCGAAACCGTCCGATGCGTAAACATATCTAAAAAAGACCACATCGCCGTATCACGATAGCGTGAACGCTCAACTGCAAGTTCGGTATAATGTGTCGGTAAAACGCCGCTGATGCCGAGCATTCCCATAAAATTAACGAACATTTCCAATCTCTGTTCATCAGAATAGTCGTCAATCGATTCGTGAAATTCGTGAATTTCACTAGCGGGAAACTCCAGCGCGATCCGTGAGCGAAAACGGACAAGTTCTTGCTTTGTCGTAGTTTCGCGTCCAACGGGCTGACGTTCGGGAAATATCTTTTCGAGCAGTCGGACGGCTTGAAAGAACTCGAACCGGTATGGTTCGTCAAGTAGTTTCTGTTGTAGAGTTTTTTCTTTCGCCATTAGTCTAATTTAACATAAGAAGGCAAAAGCCTGCGCGTAAGCAAGGACGCAATGATTACCGATTTTTCGCCCTTGCTTACGCGCCATGCTTTTGCCTTTACAATAATGCCTGTTCACCCGTGCGTGGCACAAAACGACGGACAATTTCTTCGCGTTGCTTAGTGCGTAAAACCAGTTGATTAAAAGAATTGATCGAGGCATAAAGCCCGAAAAATCTTTCTAAAACGCTCGCAAAAAGAAACATTCCGCTTCCGACAAATTGTTCTTCGTCAAAGGTCAAAGTTGTTTCAAGTCCGCGCACGAAACCCGCGCCGATGTGTCCGCCGATCTGCCGCACGACTTTTCGGCTTTCAATATTGGTAATACCTAAAATCTGTTTTCGCGTAACCGAAGAATCGTTAAAATTATAAAGTTGCAGAATTTCCTGCAATGCTTCGGGTATGCCGTTTTCGCCGGTCGTGAGTGATAAATAATTCAGATTCAGATGCGAAATCAAACGCCACTGGGCTGACCTGCGTTGCGGCGGACGCAGTGTTTCAGTTGGCTTCGTCAAACATTGAACGCGCGATAGCAACGCAGTTCCTTCGACCTCGAAATCGCCTTCGCGTCCGCCGAAGGGCAATTTTGCCGGCAAATCCCGATTTGTACAAGATACTTTCACATTTAATACTTCAGCAGCCGGAACACGCGGATTGAAATTCATATCAACCATCGTCATAAACATTTCCGTCCCGTCGTCTTCAGCCCGTTGTGAAGCCCGCCGCGTCGCATACCAAAAAGACTTTTCCATCTGCTCGCCGTAAGCGTGCCGAAGTGAATAAAACGGCGAAAACTCGCGCGTTACATTCGTTCGCGGATCAGACGTGATAACCTCATCAATCGAATAAACTTCTGTCGTCATTTGATGATGGACATCAGGAATTATGTGATATTCGTATTTTTGCTGGGAAAGATAAATCGGGTCTGCCAACTGCGAAAAAAGATTTATGACCGGCGCACATCCCAATCGAAATGTGTCTTTCGTGATCGGTGCAGCCGGCGGAGTTATGTTCTTTAAGTGAATCAAAATATCAAAATTACTGCCGAATTTCTTATCAATCGCCTGATCGAGTCCGTAAACATCGAAAAACAAAAATTTGTAGGGAAAAGAAAAATACTCCGTCAACAAGCGATAACCGGCGAATGAGCGTTTCGTGTATGGCAGCATACCTTCGTTTTCATCAAACCCGACTTGTTTAATAAAATCAGGCGGAAGAATTACTGGATCGGGCAATTTGAGTTGAATGTTTGTCAAAGTAGCCAGTGATTTATTACCGATCGGCTTATCCTTAGCGCGAAATTCAATTGCCGAAGCCTGATTAAAAATCAGTTCGTAAAGCGGAAAAATCAGTTGCGGGTCGCCATTGAGATAAAATCGCAGAAATTTGGGCGGTTCGTCCGTATCACCCATTTTAAATTCGTGTAAATTTGAGCCGCCAAAACAACTCATACTAAGACGGAGATAGCTTTCCGCATATTTTCCGCGCCCGTCTTTCGGTGCCGGTGATTCTAAGGCGGCGGATTCAATTTCTATCGGTGTTAATTGCACATCGTAGCAAGTCCGAAAACGACACGGCGTTCCGTCAATCGGGCGCGAATAGAGTTTCGCCCCGCGTTCGAGTTTTTGCACCGCCGTTAATTTGTCATTCGGAGAACCGAAGGAAAATTGCGTGATCGCCATTGAAGGAATCGGTGCCAGATAATGAGGGTAAAGAACATTGAGAAAAGATTCCGTGATTTCAGGAAGTTCATCATCAAGTTTAAGCGAAATACGTCCCGTCAAAAATGCAAAGGCTTCAATGATGCGCTCGACGTGCGGGTCTTCTATTTTTTCTTCGTCAAGCAGCAACCTCGCCGCAACTTTCGGATATTTACGCGCAAAATCGGCACCCATTCGGCGCAAGAAAATAAGTTCCCGCTCGTAATATCCTAAAAGTTCATCACGCATTTTTAGATTATATCTTGATTTATTAGAGAATGGTTAATAATAAAATACTTCCTAAACTATTTCCTTATTTTTCCACTACTTCAAACTCACCGCTTCCAAGCTGCAAAACCGTATCAAAGACAATCGGTTCGGGTGTCGGTTCAATGTCCAAACTCGCTTCAATCCGAAATTTCAAAAGCCGGTCAACATTGCTGACAGGGTCAAGTGTAACTTTCAGATCAAGAAATCTCGGTTCGAAAATATTGATTGCCGTTTCCAAAGAATCGGACAAACGCTTTTGTTCGGCGTGATTTTTTACACTTATGCCGGTGAAATCGGGCAAACCGTAGGTTGCCACCGATTTTTTTACTTCTTCGAGCCGTTCGTCAATATCTACCAGAAAACAACGGGTATTCAAAAGCCACTCTAAGTCACGGCGCACCGATAATTTTAACTCGCTGAGCGATTTAGAACGCGACTTCGGGGCTTCCTGCGATGATCTCGGTTCAAAGTCTATTAATCGGTCAAGCACCGACGGAGTAACCCTGATTTCATTGTCTGTGCGCGCCATCTTAAAAATTTAATGATTTGCTATCCGAAATAATACAAAATTGAAAGTTGAAAATCTTCAGGCTTGACCAGCCGCAAATTCTCAACTTTCAATAAATGTGTTTTAAGAAAAATTAGACAGTTCCTTCGACTTTCTTGGCATCATAGACAGCTGTGGCTGCCAATTGCGTCATACCGCCCTTTGTATCTTGTTCAAAGTAATTATGGGTAATTTTGGTAAAGTTGAATGAAATCTGTTCCATCGGCAGAGTTTGAGACCCATTGCTGCCGCCGGTTTGGAATGATGATATTACCAAGTCTTCAAAAATAACCCGATAATAAGTATATGGTGTTCCGCCGCCGCCCGTTTTTCGGCAGCTGAGCGTTGCTTTCTCGATGTGGTTGCCTTTCGCACAGGCTAGGAAAAGCGGCACACTTGCTTTGCCATTTTGAATAACAAAATGAAAGTCTTGCAGTGAAACTTTGCCTGTTCCGAGACCGGTTCCGATTCCTGCCGAACCGGAGTTGCTCGCGCCAAAAGACCATGATTCGATTTGACAGGATTTGTTTAATACACCCGAATCTTGTTGTCCTTCCGTAACTATTGATTCACCTTCGATAGTATCTATTTTCAAGTAATAATCAGCATCAGCCATTGTTTTATTTGCTCCTTAATTTTTAATCTAATTTTAGTTTCGCGTTGCAGCAAAACATTCATAACCTCTTGGCTCTCGCCATTTCTTTTACGAGTTTCGCTACTCGCCTTATATGACTAAGACGAGAGAGAAACTCGTTTTTGCTATTTTCAAAATAACTTTTCGCAACTGCCTGCAATTGCTGTTATTTAGCCGGTTTCGGCAACTCGGCAACCAATCGTAATGAAACGGAAAGTTCGTCAAGTTGGAAATGCGGACGTAAAAACGCGATGGCGCGATAAACTCCCGGCTTGCCCGGAACTTCTGCTACATCAACCCGTGCTTCACGCAACGGGAATTTCGCTTTTTGCGAAGCCGGCGCAACATCGTTTGCCAAAACATAGTTTTTTATCCAACGATTCAAAAACAACGAGGCTTCTTCACGTGACATATATGAACCGATTTTGTCCCGCATCATTGATTTTAGATAATGGGCAAACCGTGAAACTGCGAAAATATATTGCAATTGCGTTGACAATCGCGCGTTGGCATTGGCTTCGTCCGTGTCATATTTCTTAGATTTTTGACAGGATTGAGTAGCGAAAAATGCGGCGTAATCAGTATTTTTGCAATGAACGAGCGGAATAAAACCGTTGTCGGAAAATTCTTTTTCACGACGGTCGGTAATTGCGACCTCGGTAGGACATTTCATTGCAATTTCGCCTTCGTCGGTGGCAAATGTATGCGTCGGCAAACCGTCAACCAAACCGCCGCCTTCGACTCCGCGAATCGCCACGCACCAACCGTGCATTGAAAATGCTTCGGTCAAGCGTGTCGCCATCGCGTAAGCGGCATTTGTCCACAGGTATTTTTTGTGGTCGGTGCCGTCCACATCTTCTTCAAAACGGAAGGTTTCAGTCGGTTTGGTTGCTGCGCCATAAGGCTCACGCCCTAAAACGTGCGGCAACGTCAATCCGACATAGCGCGAGTCTTCCGATTCGCGGAAACTGCGCCATTTCATATATTCCGTTCGGTCAAAAATCTTGGAAACATCACGGACTTCGCTCATTTCCGAGAAAGTGTCCCAACCGAACATTCCGGCTGAAGCGGCACTTATAAACGGTGCGTTAGCGGCAGCGGCAACACCTGAAATGCTTTCCAGCAAAGCCATATCTTGCGGATGATTGCCAAATTCGTAATCGCCGATTATCGCTCCGTAAGGCGCACCGCCGAATGTGCCGTATTCTTCCTCATAGATTTTTTTGAACATATTCGATTGGTCAAATTCAAGCGCACGTTCAAAATCCTTCAAAAGTTCTTTTTTAGAAACGCTCATCACACGAATTTTTAATTGTGTGCCGGTCAAACTGTTCTTAACTAAATGGTGAATTCCGCGCCACGAACCTTCGAGTTTTTGAAAATCCTCGTGGTGCATAATTTCATTCATCTGTGCCGTAACCAGGCGGTCAATTTCGGCAATACGGGCATTAATCGCTACATCCATATTTTTGGACATAGTTAATTGACCGGACATTACTTGTCCGACAAATTCGGCAATCATATCTTTGGCACTTTCTTTTTGAAATTCATCACGTGCCAATCTGCCTTCGGTCAAAATTTGGTCGAGCAGATTTACTTCCTGAACCTGTTCTTCGACTTGGGCTTCTTCTTGTTGTTTTGCTTTTTCAGCCATTAGTTTATTCCTCCTTTCCTGCTTCAATACCAAGTGCGGCACTCAGTTCTTTTTGCTTGTCAACATCAGAAATTATGCCTTCAAGCAGATTTTCCAATTTTTCGTTACCATCCATTTTCGAGCGCAGATCGGAAAGTTTCTGACGCGCTTCGACAAGTTTGCGAAGCGGTTCGACTTGTTGCACGATTTGATCCGGCTCGAAATCTTCGATGCTGTTGAATTTGAGATCGACTCCCAATTTGCTTCCGTCATTCTGCAATTTATTCTCGATCGAATAAGCAAGACGCGGCTTCATACCGGACAATACCTGATTAAAATTATCAGGATCGATTTCGACAAATTTTCGGTTTTTGAGCGCGGGTAGCGGTTCTTCCGGTTTTCCGACAAAATCACCCATAACACCGACGACAAAAGGCAATTCCTTTAGCTCGATTGCTCCGCCGACTTCCACATCGTATGTGATTTGGACGCGCGGAGGTCGAACACGATCTATTTTATGTTGCAGACTTTCTTTACTTGGCATTTGTTTCTAGCTCCTTTATTTTTTTATTTTTAGATTTATGTTAATAAATCTTTATCCAGACATTTTTTCACTCAATATTTACTGTTGCGGCATCTCTGTTTGTTCCTGTTCACCTGCATTTACGCCGAGCGTTTCACGCAATTGGTATAAAACATTTTGATCTTTGACAACTTCCTGAAGCCAACTGTCCAATGGCATATTGCCCCATTTCACCGCCCGTTGGACTAAATAAGAAACCGGACTGTGCGGTTCCGATTTACGAAAAAACTCGGCAAGCTGTCCTAGCTTTTTTAACGCTTCGGCACGATTTTGGATCGCTCCGCCGGCAGCGGCAACACGGCTTCCATCCGCCGCTACTACCACTTCGCCTTCGGCTTGTTCGCCTTCCGTTGCGGTTTCTTCTACTTCCTCGTCAGGTTCTTCGGCGCGTTTTTCTTCGAGAAATTTTTTGACCTGACTTTGCACCGCTTCCAGAGATTTTTCCAACGTGCCGAGTCCGGGCATTTGATTACGATCAAATTTTTCTTCGATAACGCGGTTTAATTCTTTGCATTCCGACCAACATTCTTCGATTGTCAGTGCAACTTCTTCGTAAAAAAGACGGCGCGAACCTGCAAATGCGCTACGCCAGCGATCAGCGGTAACCCGATTTTCTTTGACGGCTTGCTCTTGCAATTCCGAATATTTTGCGCGGTCGGCGGAATCGAGCGTATCGATATTGTTTGGAATATCAAATTTTTTCGAATCTTCCCAATCAAAAAAACTATAGCCTTCGCCTTGCGTTATCTTGGCTTGTTTAACGGCGAATGAGGTTTGTAAAGCCAGCCATTCTATTGCATTGGCACGACCTTCCATATCGCCCTCGTCAATTTCGGGAAATAGAGTTTCCCAAAATTTGTCCTGTAACCCGCCGACTAATTTTAAAGCGTCGCGCAAACCGGCGAAGTCGTGTTCTTTAACTAATGCTTCGGAAAGCCACACGGCAATTTGTAAATCCTTTGTATCGGAAATCAGAGCCGGCACTGCCAAATTAATTACTTGTCGAAAATCGGCAATTTTCAAGGCAACTTTCCAATCTCCTTGTTCCACATCTTCATCAGCGCGGCGGGCTTCGGAAATTTCATCATAAAGCCCCGAATAACGCATATTTTCGCCCGAAGGTTTTTCTTCGGAAATAGGCAACAATATCGCTTCGAGGTCAATTACCGATGGTTTTGATTCAACATCCATATTTAATTAAACAGATAAAGCAGTTCTAATTTTTATCTTACTTTCTACTTCGCCGTTTGCTTACTTCGGCACTCATCTGTGCGTATGCAACCTGTGTTCCTTGCGGTGAAGCGGTAAAGTTCATTGCGTCCTGCGCTCCTATCGAAAGTTTTTCAGCGGAAGCGATCGCATCTTGATTTGCTGCTAAAAAGATAAAATCCCATGCGTATTTAGAGCGTTGGTGTTCAATCATTTCAGCAATTTTTTCATTTGAAAATTCACGACTTGCGTTTTCCAAACCATCCGTCAATATTGCCACGATGACTTTTGCGGCACGCTTATCTTCGGACGTGTTTGCGAGTCGTGAGCCTAAATCAATTATCGTTCTGCCAATCGCATCGAGCAAAGCGGTTGTGCCGCGCGGAATATATGTTTCCGAAGTTAGCGGCGAAACTTTTTGAACATCCGCACTTTCGTATAAAACGTGATACTCGTGATCAAATAAAACCAGTGTCAAACGCGCTTCGGACGCATCTTTTTGCTGCTCCTTGAGAAACGCATTAAAACCGCCGATTGCGTCCGACGCAATCGCTTCCATCGAACCCGAACGATCAATTACACACGCAATTTCGGTTAAATTTAAGTTCATAACAATTATTCTTCCGAATGAGAAAACTCAACTTCGCGTAATTCGAGCATTGACTTTTCCTGACCATCACACCAGAATTGCCGCAAGCCTTCGCCAATGTAAATATCTTCATCGGCATCACGCCAATCGGTCATTCGCCCTAACCGTATTTGATCGTTATCGCTTTTATAAGAATTGGCGTAAAGTGTCGGCAAAAACATTTCGCCGGTAGTTCCGTTGGTCATTTCAACTTCTGCCTGCATCCAAAACAGATCGCGCAAACTTTTCGGCGGTATAAACTTGACTTTGACAACCTGTTCAAAAGGTATCCAGGCGTATGTGCCTTTGACGATTGCTTCAAAGACGCAACAGGTCAAATCGTTATAATCGCGGAAATCAGCGTGTTCTTCACCGTTTATTTTACAGGGAAATGCGGGACGCACTTCTTCAACCTGGTCTAAAATCTCTCTTGCTTCCGTGACATTTCCCTCACGAATTCGATTTGCCGCATTGACCAAATCTTCGACATATTTCGGCGGATCCATTAGACATTCGGGAATCAAACCGTCTGAAAATAAGCGTTGACGATTGCGTTCGGCGTGAAAATTTTGTTTGAACATCTCTGCACCGATCATTGCTTTCGCGTCTTGATGACCGATGACTTCGAGTTGTTTTTCCGCTCGTTCCCAATCCCCTGAAAAGCACGAAAGTTCAAAAAGAAATGTTCGCGCCGCCACATCCGTCGGACTCGCTTTCACCAAACTCAGAGCCGCTGCCACTGCGCCTTTCAAATTTCCCGCATCGAGTTGTGTTTTCGCTTCATTCATAGATTTTAAATTTTAAGTTTAGGGTTTATGTAAACTTATTTCAGTAATGTTTGCGGCGCACGCACCAATTTGAACAAATCTTTATCGAATATATCGCCGCCACTCGGTTTGATAATCACCGTTACGGTTTTACTGCCCAATTTATAAGTCAAAGTCCATTCACCGCTCGCATTTTTTTGTGGATTACCATCATTAAAAAATTTGAATAATCCCCAGGTTCCCGGAAACTTACGGTCTGAACTCGTTGAATCGCTGGTATTGTTCTGCAAAAAGTTACTTTTCGGCGCAGAATTTGTCGTGCTTGAACTATTGACGTTGGAATTAGAACTATTTGCCGAAGTATTTACCGAAGTATTTCCGGTAGTCGAAGTCGTTCCTCCGGTTGTCGCTAATTTCATAATTACGCCTGTTTCGGTTGCAGTCGGTGCCGGAAACTTGAGTTTGACCGATGCCGTGCCTTCGGATGTTATTGTTTGTCCGTCAACCGTTATCTCGACAGTCGTGTCCTGAACAGGTTGCAGTTTGAATTCGTATTCATAAACAGGAGCTGCATTCTTGCCGAATAATACATCCCGCAATAGAAATGCTCTGTTCAAATAGGCTACGAAATCGGGATTATATTTGCCTTTACTGGTTTCTTTTTCCTTAATTTGACCCGGATCGCCTTCAAAATCTTTCTTCAGATTTACTTCAAAAAACTTTGAAAATGATCCATTGACAGGATTTAGAAAATCGGTCAATTTTTTTAGATCGGTTTCATTTTGGCTGTCTTCAAACGGAAAACCTTTTTCGACTTCTTTAGCCTGCGGCAAAAGTTGGTCTGCCCAAGTTTTGCTCAATTGGGTTTTCGCACTTGCGCCAAGCAATGAACTCAGGTTTTCAAGCGGTTCTTTCAAAAGATTTGCTAATTCCTGTCCTGCCGGTGTCGAATTAAACACGCCTAAACCGCTTTCGATTTTTGACGAGGAAGTTTTTAATTCGGGGAATTTTTTATTGTCATCATTTTTTGCCAAATCTTCGGCAATCTGATTTATATCGGCAACCGAGAATTGATTGAATTTGCTCGAAACTTTACCGATCTCGCTTTGATAGGCATCAATCGGTGCCGGCGGCTTTTCAGGATTGCCCATAAATGTGAAAAGCGGTAAAAACGCTTTCTCAACCGGTGTATTTCCTCCGGTTGTTATGGGCTGTGCTTTAGAAACGAAACTCAGTAACCAATCCAACCAACCTGTTGCTTCCGGTTTAGCCGAAAAATTAGTGTTGCGGGCGATTTCTTTCATCAGTATCTTCATCGGCGAACTTTCCGAAGCAAATACTTGCAGAGCATCTTTGGCGTTTTCTTTAGAGTAGGATTTGACGTTGACGTTTTTGACAAAATTAGTCCAATGGTCGGTGTAATCGCGTAGATAAAGTTCCTCGATTTTGCTGGTGTCGGTTGCTTCCGTGATAGCATTTTTGCCTTGTTCGCCCATCACCCAATCATCCGCACTCAATTCTTTATCTGCTTCGCTGATGGCTGTTTTCATCAATTTATAGCCTTCCAACGTAAAAGCCCCGGGAACGGTGTAAGCACCTTCGACAAAGTTCGTATCCGCACTATTGCGTGTTAACAAACCGGCAGCGGTCGTCGGTCCGATTTTTTCGTCAACCTGTTTAGATATTTCCGTAACTTTTCGCTTGTAATAGCGCAGATAAGCGGGAAAGGCTTGCAGCTTTTTGCGGACTGATTCGACAAGTGGTTTTTCCAAAGTAAACCGCGGAAAATTTCCGGGAGATTCGTTGCGATCAACCTGTTTTGCCCAGTATTCGAGTTGCTGTTGGGCGATAATTTCCATATCGGGCGGCGTTTTCGATTCGGATTTCCAATAATCCTTCAAAGTGGTGGAAAGATGCGACGCTTCGGCATTATCTTTATATTCATTGGTCAACATCAGATAAGCCTTGAGCAAGTCGTAATTTTTACCGAGATTTTCTTCTTCTTGCGGATTCAATTTTGCCGGATTACCAACCGGCGGACTCGTGGCAAACTTACCTAATTCACGTTTCACCCGTTCAACCATCGGTTTTTTGAAACGCTGCTCAACGACACTGAAATAAATTGGCAGAAGACTTTCTTTATAAATCCGGTTGCCCGAATAAAATCCGAAGCGCATTAAAGGCGGCGGGCTGTTGCGGTCATAGTCGTCGAGTTTTGCCATTAGTTGGCGTAAATCTTCAGTAGCATCCAGTTCACGGACAGTGTCTTCCGGTTTTTTGTCAAGCGGATTTTTACCGGCATCGGATTTAACAATGTTCAGCACATCGCTTCCCTTAGCGACGGCTTCATCCAACATCGCCTTATTGTTGTAAAGCGAGATGCCTGCCATTGCCAACAAAACAAGTGTCAAAAACGCACCTAAAAATGTCAACACCCAACCTAAAATCGGCGGTCTTTGTTTTTGTTGTTGAAAAGTTCGGACTAAATCCTTATCACGAAGGACGACATCGCGGAAAAGTTTTTCGGTAAAATAACTGTTTCCAATGGTTTGCGGAATATTCGCCATCGTTTCCGCGCCTTTGACCTGCTGCCGATTGGTCGGTGCTGCCGTAAAATAAAAACCGCGCAAAAACGGACTTTCGCTAAACGGATTAGGACGAAACAGCGTCGAAACGAACGAGCCGATCTTGCGCCGTGCCGAACCGAAATGGAGCGGGAAGTTGAAGATACGAAGCTGACGAACCGGTGGAAATGGCGCACTAAGGCGCATCAAACGACGTTTCATCAACGAATTATGCAAAATTTCATATTCGCCGTCGAACAAGGTTTGGGCGTTATCGCTTTTTTCGAGCGGAATAGTCGCGCCCCAAACTAAATTCTTGGCTTCATTTTTAGAGGTTGAAAAAGAATCGCGGAAACCTTCGATAGAATCGGCATTCGTAAATATTAAATAGACGGGAAAGCGCGTTTTTGTTCTCTGAATAGCATCGTCGAGATTGGCGCGTAAAACTTTCGCTATTTCCTCAACTTCGCGGTCATTGGCGTTTAGAATTTTATCCGCGCTAATCACCAACAAAAAACCATCCAGCGGACGCGCCGGACGCACTTTCTTGATCGTTTCAAGCAACGATGCCCATTCGTCCTGATCGATGCCTTCGGTTTGGTAACGTCCCGCCGTGTCAACAAAAACAGCATCACTGGTTACGCGCCAATCAACATTTTGGGTTGTGCGGACAAATTTCTGCTCGGATTGACGTTGACTCGGAAGTGTTTGAAAATTTAAGTTTGAACCCAAAACAAGCGAAGATTTTCCGCTTTTCGGCACGCCAGCCACAAGATACCAAGGCAGAGAATAAACGGCATCTTTTCCGCCTTCGCCCAAATTCGAGGTTTTCAGAAATTGAACAACTTCTTCCGCGCCGGAAGATAAATCGGTGTAATTTCCGGTTGGTGTAGCGACTTTTTGTGCTTTTCCATCGCCGGCGGGTGCTTCTCCTTCAGCAGCTTCTTTGGCATCTGCTTCCGCTTTTTCCGCTTTCTTTTTACGGCGTGAAACGACGAAACCGGTTACAAGGGCAACGGGCAAGGTCAATAAGACTAACCCGATAATTACGATTCTGTAAGTATAATTGTAGCCGAATCTATCGCCAAGCAGCCACATTGTCATACTGACAATACCGTAAAATGAAAATAATCCGGTAAGCCCAAACGCGAACTTCAACTGGTTCATTTGCCAAGCAGCCATAATTTTAAAAAATAAATTGCCAAGAAATATTACATACTTGTCCGGTAAGTAAATTATATTCTAATAACTTTCTCTGATCGCTAAAGTTGCAATTTTCGCATCGCTTCATCCAAAAATTTAGACGAGAAAAGAAACATAACCAAATACACAATAAATGCTAAACCCAGACCGCTGAACGCACCGATTTTTGCCCAAACTGGCATTCCGCGTTTTTCAGGCGGTTTTGGTTGATCGTTGGCAAGCCAATTCGGTGATAGTTCGACAGGCTTGATTTTGCCGACTTTAACCAGCGCATTCGCCGTCGTCTGCATTATTGCCAACAGTTTTTCCTGTTCGTAAACACCGTATCTGCCCTTGAAACCGAGAAGCATACAAACGTAATAAATCTCGACCGCATCCTGCGTTACCTCGATCTGTTTGAGCATCGCGTCGAGTTTTTCAAAAAACTTATTACCCGCGAGCTGTTCGCCGAAATATTCGAGTTGAAGCGCATATTTTTCCCATTCATCGCGTAATGGAAAGTTATTCGTCAAAACGGTTTCGTCAACAAACGAAGCCAGCGCAAATTTCGCAACCTGAACAATTTTATGATTAAAGCGGTAACGCTCGGCACGTTTTTCAAAATCAGCCAGCATCGCGGCGACTTGCGGACGCAGTTCGTTTGACGGTGCGACGATTCCCGCCTTGATACGCAAAATCAAATCGAAAACCGGTCCCGCAAAGGCAACCAAATCGTTTTTATTTGTTCTTTCGCTCATAAAACTAAATTTATCATCTGATATATAAAGCGTAATTTCTCAAAAAATCAGGTGGCATCTATGGTTTGACCGCATACATCTCGAGTTTTTCGTCCGGAATTTCTTCCGGCACATAAACAGCGATAACCTTGGAACCTTGAATTCCGTTCCAATACGGTCCAATCGTATCGAGCATAAAATAACGGAAACCGACACGCGCCGGAATCGGTGCGGGCGGCGGATTAGCGTGCGTTAAAACCACGCCCGGAAGTGCCGAACCGATGACCGAATCTATCACGTCGCGCGAAGCGATTTTAACGACTCGCGGAACGCCTTCGATCAATTTGGATTCGGGCATTTGCGAACGCACCGCCAGATAAAATCCGGCTTCTTTTAACAATCGCGCATCTTCGACACGCCCGACATAAAGTGTATCGCGCGTTTTTTCCAGCGGAATCGGAACACAGCGGCTCGGAATTACGGTTTCGAGAAGTTCCTTTAAAACTGCCGAAAGATTGAAAAATGTAAAATACAGATCGTCGTGGTCATATTTTACAATGTCTTTCGGATGAAATTCCGTCGCAAAGGTCATCAATTGCCCGACAAGTTGCGCCATTTCCAGATAAAGTTTTTCAGGATGGAGAAGCGGCGAACGAAAATAATGCGCCATCGTCGGAATTGAATTATTAATTGTGTGAAGAAGCCAAAAAACCGCAACTTCCGATGTTGTAAAATCCGCTAACGATGCGTTTCTCTGCCGCCGTTGTTCGCCTAAACTTCCGCTCTTGGTAATTAAAATTTCAACCAGTTGCCGAAGCATATTTGCCAGCCAAACCGATGCCGAAACCTTTAAGATCGGTGGAATATATTCTTCGGAAATTTTAAGTTGTCCGGTTGGAGTGCGTTCGAGTTCGGCGATTTTGATAGATGTAAAACCGTCGCGTAATTCATCGTCGAAAATTATTCGCAGATTGCTTTTAGCTAAGGCAACCGGCTGTTCATTCGTGCCGCTGGTTTCGTCTTTGATAAACGCGCCTTCTTGCAGATAGCGCAGATTTATGCTGGCTTTTGCGCCGTTTGCCTGATAATTTGCCTCACCGATCTTCTTTGCCGGAATCGCTAGATGAACACCGAGTTTTTCTTGTTCGGGATGAAAATGATTACCGACCGGACGCAGATCGGGAACGGCTTCCGTATCGGGAACATTTATCAGCAAGCCATCAGATAAAACGACGCTGCAATTCGTAATCTGAAAATTGCCGTTAGCAACGGCTTCGCGGTTTATCTGCAAATCTAAAATCCCGTATCCGAACGGCATCATCGCCCGCAGACGCGAATTTAGCAGCTCTTCGTTATAGTTATCCCATTGCTGAAAATGATGCGGAGTCAGAAGCATCCCTTCATTCCAGACAATTTTGCGATATTTGCTCATAATTTATAGAGGTAAATAATAAATCGTTAATTAAAAATAGTAAATAGCATATTTATGAACGTAAAGTGTTTTATCAAGATCGGCACTTTTACTCTTCGGAAATTTCACCTTCGGTCAAACTTGAAAAAAAATCCGCCATCCATTGTTCGCCTGTTTTTTCCGCAAATTCTTCGGGATGCTTATTCACCCATTCCAGAGCAACAACCAACGGGATAAAATTTATCGGTATCAATTCCTGCAATTGACCGACTTTTCGCAGAGATTCCGAAGGTTTGACCGGAAGTCCGACTGTTTTAATTTTTTCAGCGGAAAAAGAACCACAATATTCTGCCTCTGAAGTTACCAGATATTCACGGCAAGCCAGCGGACGTTGTTGATGAATCGAGCAAGCTTCATCGTCCAAAAACGGACACGCAATCCCTTCAAAAAAATAATCCGCGATAATCTTTTTACGCGCATTTTCGGTCAAACCGGCACAGTTTTGAAATCTTTCAAACCAACCTTTTTTCTGGAAATGTTCACACGCCTTTTCAAATCGTTTTTTTATCTCGATCCGTCGCGGCTCGGGCAAATTTTCGACAAGTTCGGCTATCTGATAAGCCTCGATTTCCGCTAATGGAACAGTTTGCCGGCAACACGCGCCGCAACCTGCTTTACAAGAAACCGTTTTTCCCGAAGATGTTACTGCATCAACGCCTAGCCCGACAAAAGAATTCGCCATTTGCTGAAAAACCGGTAACATTTTTTGCGGTTTGACAGGTTTAGTCGGAACGGTCATCTGCATTTCGAGAGGCGTGCCGTTGACCGATAATGTGATTTGTCCTGTTACCCATTCGTCCGGTTTCATAGAATAAAACTTTCTCCAAGAAAATAAGTAATAACCGAATGTTACCAAAATTAATCAACTCAAATTGAATGTTTCGGGATCTCGCTTTTTGTTAAATTTGTAAAAAAATCCGCCATCCATTGTTCGCCTGTTTTCTTCTCGAATTTTTCGGGGTATTTTTCTACCCATTCAAGTGCGCGAACAAACGGCACAAAATTCATCTTTTGCAGATTATTGCTCCGTCCGACCTGTCGCAAACCGTTTGACGCTTTCAGTGGAAACGGTATCAAACGGACAGTTTCGGCAGTTGGTTTAGAACAATTTTCGGCTGGCGAAGTTACGAGATATTCACGACATCCAACCGGACGTTGTTGATGAATCGAACAACATTCATTTTCTAAAAACGGACAGGCTATATCTTCAGACAAATACTCCAAAACCTTTTTTTCAACCTCTGCCTTTTCTTTACAGTTTTCCAGTTTTTCAAACCAGCCGATTTTATGGAAATGGTTAGCTGCGGCATCAAATCTTTTTTCTATTTCACTGCGGCGCGGTTCGGGTAAGTTTTCGACAAGTTCGGCTATCTGATAAGCCTCTATTTCTGCTAACGGAACGGGTTGCCGACAACACGCGCCGCAACCTTTTTTACAGGAAACTTGTTGATTTTCCTCCTCGACCGCCTTGATACCCAATTCTGTAAAAGAATTTGCTATCTGCCCAAAGATCGGTAGCATTCTCTGTGGTTTGACAGGTTTAGCCGGAACGGTCATCTGCATTTCGAGAGGTGTGCCGTTGACCGATAATGTAATTTGTCCTGTTACCCAATCGTCTGTTTTCATTTAATACTATCCTTGCCTTTGAAGGTTGTAAAGCGTTTGTTCGGAGTAAAAAATTTCTTTTCACATATAAAATATTAGATTAGCAAGATAGTGACGCAAAAAATTCAGAAATTTGCCTTTTAATTTCGGTTTTTGAAAATTGTTCGTTTTTATTTTGAAATTTAAAAGCGAAAAATCAAACTTTATCAAAACGCTCGATAAAATCGGGAGAAGCTCGTCGAAGGATTAGCCAGTTCTCGAAAATCTCGGGATTTTGCAGCCAAATCGTGAACCATTCAGCAATTTCCTGTTTTTCGGCACGCTTTTTGTTTTCCACCCTATCATTTTTGGCAATCATTTGAGCGCGGGTTTTACCTTTGACGGCTGTTTCACGCATCAGTCTCAAGCCTTCACGGTCATTTTCTTTGATGAATTTCTGTCGTAAGTTTTCCAACCGGCGGATTGAAATGAGAGTTTGTTTGAAGTCCGAAAATTTTAAGACATTACGAAACATTGCGTCGTAAGGTGATTCGAGGCGACGCTGAACATCGAGTTCCATAATCTCAGCGTGGCGAAGTTCGGCACCTTCGTCCGCCAAAAGCCGCGCAGTAATCATCGGCGATTCGACGGCACCATCGCCAAATCTTTCGAGTATAACGATTTCAATAGCAGAAATCTCTGCTGCACCAACAGATTCACAATCGAGTTTTTCCCAAACTTCGATAATTAGATCGTTTTTTGTCCGTGAATTAAACATTGTGTAAAGTTGACGGGTTTAATTGCTTCTAAACTCTGCTATTCAAAAACTTACTGTCAACTTCTTGTCAGAGTCCCGATGAACTCACTTGACGAATGATTTTTCGGGTCGCCGACAATCGCTACTTGTCCGCCGCATTCTATTATAATGTCACGTTCGGGAACGCTTTCCGTTGTGTAATCCGTTCCTTTAGCGTGAAAATCGGGACGAATTGCGCGAATTAGTTCTTCGACTGTCGGTTCATTAAAAATCGTTACATAATCTACGAAACGGAGAGCCGAAACAATCTCAGCGCGTTCGTATTCCGGCATAAAAGGACGATTTGCTCCTTTCAATTTTTTTACCTGTTCGTCGGAATTGATACCGACGATCAAACAATCTCCCAATTCTTTCGCACCGGCTAAATAACGAATATGTCCAACGTGAAAAAGATCGAAACACCCGTTTGCCAAAACGATTTTCGCACCTTTTTGCCGCTCGACCGCCACTCTTGCAACGATCCGAATGCGGTCTAAAATCGGGGCAAATGCATTTATCGAGCTTGTTGTCTTCATCGATTTATTTGTATTTTGTATTCAGATTTGGAATAATCTGTTAAAGATTTCAACAATTCATCCAAACTAACCGAAGCTGTTCCTTTTTTCATAACGACAATTCCGCCGGCGAGGTTTGCCAAAGTTGCGCTTTCAGAAAAACTAAAACCCGAAGCCAAACTCAAAGCGAAAGTTGCGATTACCGTATCGCCCGCGCCCGTCACATCAACAGGTTCTTTCGATCCGACGGCTTCCAGTGTTAGCGGAGGATTATCTTTCTCAATCAAAATCATTCCCTTATTTCCGCGTGTGATCAACAAGGATTGATAACCGAGTTTTTTGCATAATTTTACACAATCTTGTTCGGTAAAATCTTTTCCCAAAATTTGCTCGACTTCTTCTTGGTTCGGCGTAGCCGTCGTTGCCTTTGGAAAATTTTGCAGACAGAAGCGTGAATCCACCAATAACGGGATTTTTTTATCCGCCGCGATTTTATTGGCAAGTTCGGCAATTTGAGAGTTTGCCACACCGTAATTATAATCCGAAATTATTATCGCAGCGGCATGTTCGGTAGCTGAAATTAAGTGTTCATTCAATTTATTTTGCAGTGAAGTGTCAATCGCCTGATGATTTTCGTAGTCGATACGAATTACTTGCTGGCGCGGCGCAAAATCTTGTCCGGCTAAAACGCGAACCTTCGTAGTTGTTTGAAAACTCTTATCAGAAACGACAAGATCGCATTTAACATTTGAACCGTTTAATGTTTTGAGCAACGCATTACCGTTTAAGTCTTTACCGACCACACCGATCAAAACCGCATTTCCGCCGAGTGAGGCAACATTGACCGCCGCATTTGCGGCACCACCGGCTAAAGTTTCGGTTTCGTCATGGCGCAGAATAAAAACCGGTGCTTCACGCGAAACACGAGCAATCGTGCCGTGTAAAAATTGATCGGCAACCAAATCACCGACTATAACGATTTTTTGACTTGGGAATTTTTCCCGAATTGTATCTGCCGATTTTATCATTTTAACTGACAAATAATTTGCTATCAAAAAATAGGATAAACAAAAGAGGTTGAAGACTCAAACCGGTCTTCAACCTCTTTTATGATTATTTTTTGAACTATTAGTGCGTATCGTAACTGGCAATCGGAACATCGTTCGGCGAACCCCATTGGACACCGAAAAATCCGCCATCGCTGCTCCGTAGCACATAAAATGTTCCATTCGTATCGCGCCAGACAGCAACATCGGTTCTGCCATCTCCATCATAATCATTTTGAGTGGTTATATCTGACCCGCTGAGTCCAAATGAATATGCAACAAAGCCGCCATCCGAACTTCTCAAAATAAACCATGATAAATTAGAATCGGCAGTTGCACCCTCACGAACTACCGCAACATCGGTTTTGCCGTCACCGTCATAATCACCGGGAACGGGCAAATCATTGCTCAAACCAAACGACGCTACCTGTAATGTGCTGGTTAAACTTCTAAAAATATAGAAAACACCTTGTCCGGTCGGAGTCGCACCGGGACGCTGAACGGCAAGGTCGAATTTACCGTCGCCATCATAATCTCCCGGGGCGGTAAAATCGGTTGAAAGTCCGTATTGAACACCATAAAATCCAACCGTGCTTCCGAAAACATACCAGATCATATTGCCATTGGTGCGGCGCACAACAGCTAAATCGGTTCTTCCGTCGCCGTCATAATCTCTGGCAATCGGCTCATCACCGGTTAGTCCGAATTGGAAGGCGACAAAAGTATTATTGGAACTATTCAAGCGATACCAAACTCCATTTGTGTCGCGCCAGACAGAAATATCACCCCTGCCGTCACCATCAAAATCGCCGGGTGCCGGAAAATCTTCATTGGCAAGACCGAAATTTTGAATTACAACCCCGCCGCCGCTTTTCAAAATATACCAATTATTATCTCTAGGACGAAAAACCGAAAAATCGGCTTTATTATCGGTGTCAAAATTTAGTGCTTTACGCAATGAAAGTTGGGCTGGAACTGATGCAACTAAAAGCATAAGACAGACGACAATCAGGCTGATCTTACTGCTTTTGGTTAAAATATTATTCATTAATTTAATCCTTTATTTTGTCTTAAAACTTCTCAAAATTATTGGGACGCAATGATCGCCAATGTTTTGGGAAAGTTAAATATACTACTTGGATGCTGTTTGATGCAACAACTTCCGGAAAAAACTTTCATCTCCAAATCCAATTTTTATTTGTAGTGTATCTGACTATTCTGCAAAGTTAGACGCATTATCGGCAATAAAAGTTTGATATGTCGAAAAAAATTATTACCTTTACACACTAATTTCTCGATTGCCTTACATTTAAGGCAATGCCCGCAATCATAATCCGGCTGACACGAGTAACGGTCGGATTATATGAAACCCGAAAAACAATTGTTTTGCTGCCGCTTAAAGATTCGGAATTGGAAATATGAATCCATTTTGCGCTATTTGTTACCGAATACTCGCAGTTCGGTAAAGTAGTTACATCAACCGTAAAATATCCGCCTTTAGTCGGAGCCATTTGAGTATTTTTATCCAGCGCAAAACTACAAATTGTCTGATTTTGCAAAGCATTAGCCGCATTTACTCTGCCGCCTGTTTTAACCAAATTGTTCCATTGCGGCAGTTGATCAACCGTGTTCATTAAAGTTGCTTTGAGCGAAGCGGCAGAAAGATTAGGGTTATAAGCAGCAAGTAACGCGGCTGAACCGGTAATATGCGGAGTCGCCATCGAAGTTCCGTTCATAGTGCCGTAGTTGGCAGCAGAAATTACCGTGCTTAAAATACTTACACCCGGCGCGGCAACATCGACGCTGGTTGTCCCGAAATTTGAGAAACCAGCCCGATTATCAGCCTGATCGGAAGCGGCAACCGTCAAAATGCTCGGACTTGTATAACTTGCGGGATAAGTCGGTGAAGTTTCGATGTTCCGCCCGTCATTTCCCGCTGCGAAAACCTGCAAAACATCGACGTTTCCAAGCGCGTCTATAGCATCTTTTGTTGCCTGATCGAAGCCGCAAGCCTCATTACAACCGCCGTAACTGTTATTCGTAACGCGAATGTTGATGCCTCGGTTTTTCATCAATCGCACATAATTATAAGCATTTATTAAAATTGACGACGTTGAATTTCCGCCCGCATCATAAATTTTTATCGCCATCAGCCGCACATTCCAATTGACACCGACAACGCCCAATCCATTGTTTCCAACCGCTCCGATTATTCCCGAGGTATGTGTGCCGTGTCCGTGTTCGTCCATCGGGTCCGAGTCGTTGGAAAAGAAGTCATAACCATAATAGTCATCAACAAAACCATTGCCGTCATCGTCAATTCTATTGTTAGGAGTTTCACCCGGATTACGCCACATATTTGCTGCGAGGTCTTCGTGAGTATATTTAATGCCGGTATCAATGTTGGCGACGACGACATTCGCGCTTCCCGTGCTCAGATTCCACGCCGCCGGAGCGGAAATTTTCTGCATTCCGTATTGATTTCCGAAAGATGTATCGTTGGGCGTAGCGGCAAGACGGTAAATAAAGTTTGGTTGTGCCGTTTCTACTTCCGTGAGATTTTTATAGCGGGAAACAGCTTGATCGACGCTTAAATCAGACGTTAGCTTAACTCTTTGCCAGCCTAAGTCCGAAAATTCTTCAATCGGAATTGCACCAACTTTATTATTTGCCTGAAGCATAATCGAAGAAGCAGTTCCGGCTTTATATTTAACTAGTAATTCGCCTTCGACAAAAAACTTTGATGATTTCTGAGCAAGTACACCTTGCGCCGAAATCAAAGTTGCCAAAATAAAATAAATCGTGAATCTAACCGCTTTCATCTGATAAACCTCTTGCAAGAATGTCTGAAAATTTTCCCGCTTAATAAAACAGTGCAAATTTTCAAGAAATAAAGACACAAATAAGGAAAAATTTAAGGAGAGGAAAAAGAAAAGAATTTAGCGTGAATATAATGGGGCGGCTAGAGGGATTTGAACCCTCGACATTCGGCACCACAAACCGACGTTCTAACCCCTGAACTATAGCCGCCATAAACTATTTATTGACGAAGACGTGCCGCTTACAATAAAATTCGGCGGCAGACTTTCGGCGATGACAATTTGCACAAAGCACATCACATTTTTGAATCTCCAATTCAATTTGCATCCACGAAGAATGAGAAACCAAATTCGAGATATTTTCAATCTTTTCATTCCCATTGCGATGGTCAAACTCCAAAACTATCGGGTCTGCTTCACCACAATTTACGCAAGGATGATTTGCCAGATATTCAAAAATCTTTCGGGCATTCTGCTCACGAATTTTTCGGCGACTCGTATTGTGGCTGTTTCGATAATGCGCGTGATTTTCGTAATAACGCTTATCCCAATTCGCTTTAAAACAAGCCCGACACCAAGAAGCGCGACCATCTTTCGATTTCTTTTTCGCCGGAAACAAAAACAAATCTTTCTCACAACTGCATCTTGTGCAAACTTTTGTTTCGCTTTCTACCATAACACAGCCACATTTTTTTGGCTAGAATTATAAATCTAAAAATTGAAATACCCCCGGCACGACTTGAACGTGCGACCCACAGCTTAGCTTACCTCACTTGGTTTCCCAAGCCACATTTTCCCGAAAGAAAATATGTTGAAAGTCTGGACTATATCTTAGACATTTCAGTCTGAGTGCGTGTAGTCTCTACGGATCGAATTCGGACGAATCCGAATAATTCCCTCGGTGTTGTCATAGGAATCTTTCGATTCCCTTAGATATTCACCGATATAGCA
>JANMAA010000114.1:0-6936 GCA_031359215.1 Acidobacteriota bacterium
GTGACGAACAACTGATACTCATTGCTGTTCGTCACTTTCAGCGACGGATTCAATGATTACGGGCAACCTATGGTTTCGGCGAAACGCCTGCACCATAGGCTATGATGTTTGTCGCCGTCGGCGACCGGATAAGAAAAACAAAATGTCATAAAAGCCAATAAATATCGGACTTCCGCATTTGTGTAGAAGCTAGAGATTAATACACACGGCTAAATTCAAAGTTGTCGCTAACGCCACGTAAAAACTATTTTTGAGATAGGTTCTAATAAAAACGGCAGAGGGAAATAAATTGAAAAACTCGAAACAAAAATTGATTCCGTTCACCGAAGAGTTGGAGAAAGCCATCGAGAAGGATGCCGGGCGTTGTCGCCGTTCATTCGTCAGACAGGTCGAAGCCGTCCTGATGACCTATTACAACATCGCCGATGTCGAGGTTGACCGCAAACCGCTCGAAATCCTCGGCGAATTAAACGCCACATCAAAAAAGAAAACGCCGGTCGTCGAGATCACATCGAAGAAATCGAAAAAGAAAAAAGCCGGATGATGACAAATCTGAGATATTGAAGTTTATTTGAAATAAGTAATTGCCCGCGAATCGACACGAATCAACACGAATCAAATTTATTGCGTGTTTGAAAATGCGGGTGATTTTTTGACTGATTTATAATTTTCTTTATTCGTATTATTCGCGGGCAAAATTTCTTAATAATTTTTAATTTAAGGAGCGCGTAAAACTATGCAATTGACCGAATTTATTCCACTTCGTCCGCACTCGGAAACATTTAGTTTGCTGGCAAACGCCGCAGTTCCGGCAGGCGAGGCGTGTGAACTTTCGACCGAATTCGAGCAGATAGATTTCAACGAATTTCTGACCAACGGCAACCCGGACGTTTATCTGGTGCGCGTCAACGGCGATTCGATGGAAGCGGAAATCTATCACGGTGATCTGCTCGTCGTGAACCGCAATCTGCAAGCCTCGAACGGCGATAAGGTCATCGCGTCGGTCAACGGTTCGCTCACCGTCAAAGTCTTCTCCGCCAACAAAAACGGTCTCCAACTCGTCGCCTCAAACGGCAAATATCCGCCGCGCAAGATCACCGCCAAAGACGATTACGAAATCTTCGGCGTTGTTACGCACGTTCTCCATTCACTCAAAAAAATCTGATGCCCGAAAGTTTTTAAACTTCTTCAAAACGACGACTTTCAGACCTCGAACATTTTTATTTTATTAATTTTGACTTTTTATTCAATTTTCCTTTACAGTTAATCGCAATAAGTTAGAGGGAATGTAAAAAATCAAGGAGATCAGAGAATGCCATTTACTAAAATTAAGGAAGAAAATGGAATCAGTGTTCATTTCATAAAATTAAAAACGCCACAGGATAGCGAACAATTCGATATTTTGCTAAATAAAATGAATTGGAGTCTTGAAACGGCGTATGATAGAAGTTCGCCGTTAAAACTCAAGTGGGAAAAAGGTAAGGATTCTACCTGGATATATGTTTTATTCGAGGGTGCCGATACCAGTGGAACTCTGGGATGTGTGGCTTCCATCAATCGAATTGAAACTAAAGGTTTTGTAAGTGTTAGTTATATTACATCAATTATTCCAAGAAAAGGTTATGCGACGATTTTGCTAAAAACGATAGTTGAACATTCTTTGAAACGAACCGAGATTCATCACGTCAGTTTAGAAGATGCCACAAATAACGGAGCCGGTCCGCATTTGTATGGCGAAAAAATGAAATGCTTTAAAGTAGAAACCGAAGGTAAATTATATCATTACTCTGCCAATTAAATAGGCATTTTAATAAAATAATCAGTGTCAATAAATGTTCAGTAGCGTCGTCGTTACGCACGTTCTTTATTTAGTCAAAAAAATCCGGTTGATTCATATAAATTCAGATTATAATGGCACACGGATTGCTACATACAGAGTATGTATGTATATGGTTACTGAAATATGTAACCTTTTAATACAGAACGAGCAAGGGGTAGATAGCTGCATTTAGAAATGGATGCAGCTTTTTTTTATCAATAAAACTTCGGCAATTAATTTTTACCGTCTAAAAAATCGGAGTAAAGACAAAGGATTATTTTAGACAACTCATAAATTTTATCTTTCCTATTTATATGCGCGTTTCAGTCGAATTATCAATTCGGGTTTGTAAACGGTGTTTTCGTTCCGTTCAGATTCGGCATAAAGGTTCGCCCGTCGGTGAATTTGTGGCTGATGACTTTGCTTCCCGCGCCGATGACGGTTAGACCGAAAGCATCGTTCGAGATAAGTTTCGGGCGCGTCGTGTTGCCGTCGAAGATGTTATCGTTGCTGCCCGGTGTTTCATAAAATCCGGTTTGCGAAGCGATTCCACCCGCCCAATAATTATCTTTATAAACGGAATTGGTGATGGTCGAACCGGCATCGTGATATTGGAAATTAACAAAATTATTTGCCCAATAATTATGATTGGAAATGCCTCTTTCCCTGATCGAAGCAACTCCGAAGGTCGGATTACGGATGTTTGTATTGACGACCGAAGAATTGGTCAAACTTCCCGTTTGCAGCGAACCGCTTCCTCCACCTCCCGTGTCAACCAGAGTGTTGTCGCTGACACTCAACCTATCGCCCGACAAAATTATTCCGGCATTATTTCCGCCGCCGCCTTTTATGAAATTGTTGGCAACGGTTGCGCCCGTCGTGTAAGGAAAGGAAATCAAAATGCCGCTGCTCAAAGTTCCCGTTCCCGTCTCATTTCCCCAAATCGTATTGTTTGAGATATTTCCGCCGCCGTTGGCGATTCCGGCAGCCGTTATTTGATAGGCAATCGCTACGGTCGCCATTCCGTTACAGACGCGAAAATCGAACAGATTATCCGCGATCGTTAAATTATTTACCCGTTCAAAAGGATTTCCGTTCGGTTCGACATCTATGCCGACGGCAAAGATTCCGCGATAATCGGTCTTGGATTCTGAACTGACCGCGTAACTTCCTCTGCCGTTTCCGTTGACGGGCGTAACGTAGATCGGATCATTTGCCGTTCCCGTATTTTTAAGGCTGACGAGCGAAAATTTGGTCGGCTGTCCGTTTATCGGTCTGACAATATATTCGGTCGTCGAACTGATCGCCGGCGCGTTTCCGGTAGCGGTAACATTCAAAAGCCGCATCCGGCTGCCGCCCGGAATGTGATGCGCTTCGTTTAACGTAACGACGATCGGCGCACCGGACGGATTTATAACGCTCGTGATCGTGTAAGGTCGTTTGCCCGGTTCACGAAATATATTTCTTTCGACGCGCATATTTTCGACCGTGATGAGCGCGAAATTCTGCGATTGATTGTTGGTAATTAAATTGTCGGTAAAAAATCCGTCTTTGGCAAAATTAGCCGGATAATATGTAACTCCGCCGTAATTATAAGTCGTGCCGTTTTCGGCTTCGATACCTGCCGGAGTTCCACCGAACACGGCAGCATATCCGCTAACTTCGTTAAACCAGCAAAACCGGATCGAACAGCCGTAACAATTTCCCATCCCGACTGCACCCGCCACTCCACCGTCGTGCTGATTGCTTCGCACTCCTTTGAACTGAATATCGCGGACGTGCAGATTTGTTGCACGGCAAGTGTTGGCGAGCGATTCTTTGGTGCAGATAAACTGCGTATTAAAAGGCGCGACGATCCGGTAATTCGCCGTCCGCGAACCCGTTACCAAACCCGTCGCCGGATTAAATTTCTCCACATCGGGATCGTTATTTTCGACAATGACCGTATTCCAGCCGCTGCCGATCAGACTCGCGTTGTCCTTGAGCAAAATAACCCCGCTTTGTGTAAAAAGGTTGCAGTAAAAAGTTCCCTGAAAAAATTTCAAAGTGTGATACGAACCGACGACAACCTGCGTCGAAATAGTATTCGCCGCCTGACTCCCGCTGTCATAGACCCAAATCTCGCACCCGGCATTCAACCCGCAAGCCGCATCAGCCGCATTGATCTTCGCCCCCAAATCCGCGCCCTTTTGTTCATTGGCAATCTTTATCTGCGAAGTCTGCCCGCTATTCTCTATCTCACCGGCAGACTCGATAGTTCGCCCCGTTTGCAGAAGAAAGCAACAACCCGTAAAAATTAAAAGTAGAAACGCTCTGAACTTCATATAATTTTTTTATTGCGATATTTTCCTGTTCTTTTAGAAAGTATAACTGATGTTACGCAAACACGAATTAAAGATGTTTTTGCCACAGATGCACATAGATTGAAGAAGATATTTTTGGATATTTAATGATTTATCCGGCTGTTATCCAGGTTAATCCGTGTGCATCTGTGTTAATAAGTTTTTTGCGTAACATCAGTTATAATGTTGCCTCACGTTCAATCCGGTTAACAATCATAACGGCATACTTATTGCAGTCTATATTATTGGATTACGTTTGATAAGGAGTTTTTTATGAATAGATTTAAGTTTTTATTTTCAATTTTTGCCATCGTCTTTTTGTTGACGCAAATAGCCGTCGCACAAAATCAGGCTGATCGGGATTTATTAAATAAGGCTGAAAGGATAACCAATGACGAGTTTACTTTTGAAACTCAAACGTCAAAAGGAGCGCGTGTTTATTCGGTAAAAAAACCGGGTTCGCAGATGTTGCAGGCGATTGACGACGGGCTGACCGATCTGTTTGCCGTTGCGCGGAAAAACAGATATTCAAAGCGTTTGAATTATTCCGATTACACGATTTTTATTGCCAAAACCGACCGCACACAGGACAGCAGCAAACAATATTCACCCGACTTCGCGGTTGGTGCGGCGCAATATGCGGGAAGTATTTACGATCAGGGCGGATATATTTACGCGGCGGGAATGGTGGTTGCCTACAATCCCTGCGCGTTTATAATTGCCGAACACACCAAAGATTTTCAGCGCGTTGCCAATGTCGTGCGTTACGAGGGCGAACATATTATTCTTTATCACAACGACCGCCGCCGTTATAATCAAACAGCCGATCACAGCAAAGGCGGCGGACACCCGATCTTGCAGTAAATCGTTCTACTTGAGTGCGGCAAATGTGTATTTATCCGCTTCATTTGCCGCACCATTTGGAATATCCGAAACAAAAAAGATTCAAAGCTAAGTTCAAGTCAATAACAAAGATTGACATAGACTGTTATTGCGAATAAAGTTTTCGTTAAGGAGATTTTTATAATTATGAACGTATCGTTAACGCCCGAACTCGAAAATTTTGTCAACGAAAAAGTTAAATCAGGTCTGTATAATTCTGCCAGCGAAGTATTGCGCGAAAGTCTGCGTCTGCTGAAAGAGAGAGATATGCTCAAAGAAATTCAACGCAACGAACTGCGTCGTGAAATTATGCTCGGTGTTGAGCAAATCCGTAATGGTCAGTTTGTCGAAGTAAAGGCTTCGGAACTGGATGCTTTTGCCGATAAACTTATTCGGGAGGCAAAAGATGAATTTAACAAAAGAAACGGAAAATAACGATCCGAATCTGCAATTTTCGCCTTTTGCCTTAACTGATATTAAAGGAAATTGGGAATATCTTGTCGAACAAGGTGAAGCCGCTGCCGGACGTTTGATTAAAGAAATTATCGGCAAGTGTAAACTTCTTTCCCGAAATCCTAAAATTGGTCGTGAAAGAAGTGATTTAATTCTCAACTTGCGCCAGTTTCCTTTCAAAAAATACAACATCTACTATTTCCCGATTGAAAACGGTGTTGAAATCTATCGCGTTCTGCATAGTTCGAGAGATAATGTCCAAGTTTTCGATGATTCAATTGATGAAATTAAATAAAAAGTTATGAAAAATAAAATCTCTAAAAGAAACCATAATTATTTCAGCTCACTTTTGTTTATATGTATCTTGGTTTTGCTTATAAATTTCCAAAGTTGTGCAAAAACACAAACAGATGAGATAAAAATAAGCGAAGAGTTATCAAATCATCATACGTTTTTTGAGAGTCAAAAATTTAAGGAATTGATTGAAAAATCTTTACAAAAAGATGAAAAATCATTTACCGAATTAATTGAGTTTAACTGCGGTGGTGCAGGTGATTGTTATGATTTGGGTATCATAACAACAAAGATTATCTATCGAATTGGTGAAGCAGAAACAATTCAAATGATTCAAAACTTGACTCCTAAACAAGCAAGATGGTTGGATTTTCTGATTCGAGCAGGGCTTGAATATGGCGACCTTGATAAAGATGGAGAGGTTGACAATAAAACCATTGAAAAAGAATTTCCTAAACTTTATGCATCAATAATTAAACTCAAAAAATGTGAAGATTGTAATAAATAAATTTCAGTTAAAATTATGAATCCAATAACAGAACAAAAATTAACCGTTTCGGAAGCCGTGCGAAAGCACAAGGAATTTCTTTTTCCGGCGGTCGCCACTTATTATCAAGAACCCGTTGCCCTTGTCAAAGGCGAAGGCGAATATGTTTGGGACGATGCGGGAAACAAATATCTCGATTGTTTCGGAGGCGTTTTGACGGTCAGCGTCGGACACGCGAATCCGACGATCAATGCGGCAGTGATCGAGCAGATCAATAAAATCTCGCACACTTCGGGACTTTATGTGAACCCTTTGCAGTCGGATTTTGCCGAGAAATTGGCGGAGATTGCGCCGGGAGATTTGAAGAAATCTTTCTTTACTTCGAGCGGCACGGAAGCCGACGACACGGCGATTTTGGCGGCGAAAATGGCGACCGGACGGCAGGAAGTTGTCGTGCTGCGGCACAGTTATTCGGGGCGTTCGGCGACGGCTTTGTCGGCGGTCGGGCAGGCTTCGTGGCGACCGATTGGGGCGCAAGTCGCGGGAATGGTTCACGCCGCCGCGCCGTATTGTTACCGCTGTCCATTTAAACTCGAATATCCGTCGTGCGGCGTGGCTTGCGCGACCGACATCGAAAATATTATCCAAACGACGACGAC
>JANMAA010000117.1:0-15492 GCA_031359215.1 Acidobacteriota bacterium
GGAGTTGAAATGAGAAGTTACGGAAAATTTATAGTTTTAACAGTCGGTTTATTTTTTATCGGTCTTGCGCTGCTTGGATTTAACCATTCAAATGCTCAACAATTACCGCCGAATCCGTCTATTCAAAAAAATGATTCGCCCAGCCCGACACCAACGCCGACACCAACCCCGAATCCTTCGATCGAAGAAGATGATGAGGTTCTAAAAATTGACACGGAAGCTGTTAGTATTCTTTTTACGGCGCAGGACAAAAGCCGCCGTCTGTTGACGGATTTGAAACAATCGGACATTCGTCTGCTTGAAGATAATCAGCCGCAGGAAATCATCTCTTTCACACGACAGATCGATCTGCCGCTTTCTCTGGCGATTTTAATCGACACCAGCGCATCGCAAGAACGCACTTTGCCCGAAGAAAAAGCGGCGGCAAAATCATTTGTTCAATCGGTTATAAGACCTGCTAAGGATGAAGTTTCGATAATTTCATTTACCGGCGAAACGACGCTTGAACAGGGAATGACGAATAATGTCGGGCGGCTCAACCGTTCGATTGACCGTGTGGAATTTGTTCCGCCTTCTGGCTACATCGGCGGCGGAGTTATCGCCGGTGGGACTCCTCCGATTTCAGGAACAAACCAAGCCGCATCGGGTTCGACGGCGATCTGGGACGCGATTTGGATTACTTCCGAAGAAGTTCTAAAATCTTCGCCCGACAAAACCCGCCGCGCCATAATTTTACTGACGGACGGCATAAATACTTACGGCAGTAAAAAATTGGACGATGCCGTGCAAGCCGCATTGAGAAATGAAGCGATAATCTATTCGGTCGGCATCGGCGACAATTTTTATAACGGGGTTGACGAAGGCGCACTGAAAAAAATCAGCGAACGAACCGGCGGACGCGCATTTTTTCCGCGTGATGAAAACGAACTCAGACAGGCATTTAATCAAATCCAAATCGAAATGCGTTCGCAATATTCGGTTGCCTACGAACCGCTTAATCAAAAACGCGACGGTTCGTATCGTAAAATCGAAATTCAAATCGCCAACCCCGAACTTGCCAAACAAAAAGTTGCGCTGACGCATAGGCAAGGCTATTTCTCTAAATCCGATGCGGGTAAACCGAAAAAATAAATAAGCAAACAAGCGATTTGCTAATGGTTAATTGTCAATTGTTGATTGGAGTTTTGACGAATTTCAATTAACAATTGACAATTAACCATTAACAATTTTATGGAACTCGAAAAAGCATATAATCCGACCGAAGCCGAAAGCACACATTATAAACGATGGGAAGCGAAAGGATTTTTCGCGCCTGAAATCAACGAAAATCCCAACGCCGAAGCGTTTTCAATCGTTATTCCACCGCCGAATGTAACGGGCAGTCTGCATATCGGACACGCGCTTCAGCATACGTTGATGGACGTTTTGACGCGATGGAAACGGATGCAAGGTTTTAAAACTCTGTTTCTCGTCGGCGTTGATCACGCGGGAATTTCGACGCAATTGATGGTTACGCGCCAACTGAAAAAGGACGAACATAAAACGCCGCAGGACATCGGACGCGAAGCCTTTACGGAAAAAGTTTGGGCGTGGAAAAATAAATACGGCGGAACGATTACCAATCAAATCCGCCGCGAAGGTTTGTCGGTTGACTGGTCGCGCGAACGATTTACGATGGACGAAAGTTTATCAATCGCGGTGCGAAATGTGTTTGTCCGATTGTATGAAGAAGGCTGGATTTATCGCGGCACGCGCATCGTTAATTGGTGTCCGCGAGATAAAACTGTGCTTTCGGATTTGGAAGTCAAAGAGGAAACAAAGAAAGACGGCAAACTTTATTATTTGCAATATCCGGTAAAAGATTCGGATAAAAAAATTACGGTGGCGACGACGCGCCCGGAAACGATGCTCGGCGACACTGCCGTTGCCGTTAACGCGGGCGATGAAAGATACAGGGATTTCATCGGCAAAACGATTGAATTACCGCTAACGAACAGAGAGATAAAAATAATTGCCGACGAATATGTCGAATCCGAATTCGGAACCGGCGCGGTGAAAATCACACCGGCGCACGACCCGAACGATTACGAAATCGGTGAACGGCACAATCTCGAAAAAATCGTCATAATGAATGCCGACGCAACGATGAATCAAAATGCAGGCGCGGATTTTGAAGGTTTAGACCGTTACGAAGCGCGTGAAAAGGTCATCGAAAAGTTTGAAGAATTAGGCTTGCTCGAAAAAATTGACGATTACGAAGTCGTCTTGCCGCATTGCGAACGGTGCAAAACCGTCATCGAACCGCTTTTGTCAGAACAATGGTTTGTTAATATGTCGGAAATGCGCGATATGGCGTTGGATTTGATGCGAAAAGAAAACGCGCCGCATTTTTCGCCGCAAGTTCCGCACGAAAAAGTTTATACGGCGTGGCTGGAAAATCTGAAAGACTGGACGATTTCGCGGCAGCTTTGGTGGGGACATCAGATTCCGGCGTGGTATGACGAAGCGGGAAATGTGTATGTCGCCAAAAACAAGGAAGAAGCGATTGCAAAAGCGGGAACCGACAAATTAACGCAGGATCAGGACGTTTTGGATACCTGGTTTTCGTCGGCATTGTGGTCGTTTTCGACTTTGGGCTGGAACGGCGAAACGACCGAAACCGAAGATTTGAAAACTTTTCACCCGACAAATGTTCTGGTTACGGGACGCGATATTATTTTCCTGTGGGTTTCGCGGATGGTTATGACTTCGCTGAAGTTTATCGGTGAAAAACCTTTTAGCGACGTGATTATTCACGGCACGGTTTTGGACAAAAACGGACAGCGAATGTCGAAAACGAAAGGCAACGGCATTGATCCACTCGATGTTTTTGACAAATACGGCGTGGACGCGACGCGGATGACTTTGGCTGGTTCTTCGACGGGCGCGGATTTTGCGTGGCGCGACGAAAAGGTCGAATCGTTTCGTAATTTCGCCAACAAAATCTGGAACGCGACACGGTTTTGTCTGCTTAATTCCGAAGGTGCGCAGGTTGACTACACTTTTTTGAATCCGAAGGAGGAAGCGCGGGAAATCGTCCGCTTACTCGGCGATGAATTGATTGATATTGACGAGGAAGACGAAGAGTTTTTAGATAAAGTTGATCCGCAATTTGCCAAAGACAATCCGAAAGAAAATTTATCAATCGCCGACAGATGGATAATTTCGCGCCTGAACAAAACCGCCTTGGCTGTCAACAAAGCACTTGAAACTTACCAATTTCACGAAGCCGTCCAATTGCTTTATCACTTTTTCTGGGACGATTTCTGCGATTGGTATATCGAACTCGTCAAGGACGAAATAACGTCCGTAGAAGTCAACACCCGACGCGATGCGGCGCGTTCCCGAATTATCACGATTATTGAACAGTCTCTGCGCCTGCTTCACCCGTTTATGCCTTTTTTAACCGAAGAACTCTGGCAAAAACTGCCGAATACGAGTGCGGATTTACACAACGCCGCGTATAAATCGGCGGAACAAACCATTATGCTTGCCGATTTTCCGAAAGGCGATGCAAATTTAATTGATGAAAAAGCCGAAACGGAAATGCAGGCTGTGATTGAATTAATCGGGAAAGTTCGCAATATTCGCGCCGAAATGAATATCAAATCGGGCGATAAATCGGCGATTCACATCGCTGCAAATCGGGATTTGCAAAAGATTTTCACCGAAAACGAAGCGCAAATCCTAAAACTCGGCAGAGCAAGCGAATTGAAAATCGGTGAAACGCTCGACGTTCCGAAAGCGTCGGCGCGAGGTATTTTGACCGGCGGCGCGGAACTCGCTATTCCGCTCGAAGGTTTGATTGATTTTGAAAAAGAACACGAAAGATTAGAAAACCAACTTGAAAAATTGAACACCGAAAACGAAAAATTAGTCAAACAACTTTCCAATCAAAATTTCGTCGAAAAAGCACCACCCGAAAAAGTTAAAGACTTACGAGAACGGATGGCGGAAATTGATATGCAGACAATTACTTTAGCCGAAAATATGAAGGCTTTGAAACAGTGAAGTGATTATTCGGTGATGAAGAATTATGTTTTGCACTCAATGACAGAGCTGGACAAATTGTTAATCGGTTCCCGATGTAACTGAACAAAGACCGAAATATTTCGCTGGAAAGCAGTCTTTTCAAGGATTGTTCGACCAATTTATTTTAGCTTTGTATGACCAAAAGTTTGCGACGCGCCACTACTTGCAGATCAGGGCGGCGCGAAGTAACCTCGATATTCCGCACTTCACCCGTCGGCGAATCCTTTAAAGCGCGTTTTGGCGTGTATGTAATGACATAGTTTGAATCAACAAAACGTGCAACCAAGGCAGTCTTTTCAAGCATTTCTTCTTTTGTTTCCGGTAAAATAAATTCGCCGTTGGTATCATTGGCAAGCGTCGCCAAATATTTTTCACTGTCAATCAGCGATTTTTTTCTTTCGCGGATTGTTCGCAAAAATGCGGCATCCGTATTGATTGTTTTCAAACGCGGCAGATTGTTCATATCTCGAATTGCCTGCGGCAAAGTCGCCGTTACTTCGTCAGGAACGGCTTTCGGCGGCGGCGTGTTAGAAACTCTTTTTGCACGGGGAGCGATGTCGGTAAGCTCAAGCGAGGTGTAGCTGATAACGTGAACATTTATATTTGTCGCCAATAAATTTTTCATCGCCGCATCTCTTTCCGTCAGATTATTAAAACTGTCCGTGCCATCGGTGATTAAAATGAGATGCCGGTTTTCAAACGGAGTTTTTTGCAAAAATTTAGTTGCCGTTGCCAAAGCATTGATAAAAACCGAACGCCTGCCGAAGTTAGCTTTAGTGTCCAAAATTTTCAACGCTTCATTTTTATTCATCCATTCGGCAATGATCTCTACCTTGTCGTTATACTGCATAATTGCTACCGAATCCTCGGCGGCAAGCGCGTTTATCAAACTTTTTGCCGTATTAACCGTTTGCACGAAACTTTTCGCCACCCTGAACTCGCCGCCCGTATCCATCACGATTAAAACATTGGCAGGAATTCGGCGAATACTATTTGCCTGATTGAGCCGCCCGTCTTCCGTTATCACCAAATCTTCTTTTTTGACATCGGGAACAAATTTGCCTTCCGTATTAAAAGCGGTTACGTTCAGTTTGATCTCTTCGGTAAAAATTTTTTCCGTGTCTTCATTCGATGGTGTTGAAGTCGGTGTTTGCGCCTTGGTAATGCCACTAAAAGTCAAGCAAATTAAATAAATACATAGAAAAAACTTAGTTTGCGGTGATAACATAACAACTCCTAAATCAGTTGATTTTTCAAGTTTTGATGCGTGAAGTTGTATTAAAGTTGTGTTCGCGCTCTTATCTTCTATTTCCGATTCTTAATCTTAGTTCGCGCAACTTTTGGTCTAATTGTTCGGGTGTTAAATGCGCGTATTTGAGCGGCAGAAAGCGGCGGCTCGATGATTCGAAGACGGCGAGAAGTTCCATATAATCAAGCAGTTCGATGTCGCGGCTCGGAAAATAATCGTCCGCCGCCTTGATAAAATATTCCTTTGAAACGCTGGTATCATCGCCGAGTTCGCGGGCTGCATCATCGTTTGCCATCAGCAGCACGGCTTCAATATCGGCGTTGCTGTAACCGACGAGTTTTGCCGAAAATTCTTCGCGCAGATCGGTAAAATTCACGTCCGTTTTAATCTTGTTTTTTCGCAAAAGTGCTTTCGCCACCATTTCGACTTCTTCCGGCGTTTGGACATAGAGAAACGGAATTTTGCGGTCGAGTCGTCCGGCGCGTTTGAGGTCAACATCCAATTTGTCGGGGCGATTCGTCATTACCAGAAACATTATGCGCCCCCGATTCGATGTGTCGGACATAAACTCTTTGATTCTTGCAATTACACGCGAAGATGTGCCGCCGTCGCCGTCGCCGTCCGTGTTGCCGAACGCGCGGTCGCCTTCGTCTATGATGACGATAACCTGCCCGATTGCTTTGATGACGTTCAGAATTTTTTCGAGATTTCCCTCGGTTGCGCCAACCCATTTCGAGCGGAAATTCTTCATTTTAATCGTCGTCAGACCGCATTCTTTGGCAAATGCTTCGGCGACGAATGTTTTGCCCGTTCCCATCGGACCTGTAAATAAAATGCCCATTGGAACACGCGAACGCGTTCCTTTTTTGATGCTGTCGGCGATCACGAGCAAGTCTTTTTTGACTTCTTCCATTCCGCCGACGACCTCGAAACCGAATTCCGGCGTGACGAATTCGACCAGTCCGAAGCATTCGCGTTCGATGATTTCCCGTTTACGGCTGGCGATCAGTTTGTCGGCTTCCTGTTTCGCCCGTTCGAGCGGATTCACCTGCGTTTCAACGGTTTGTGCTTCCGGTGCGACGAGTTTTTTAATTTCTTCGCGGTTCATTCCGGCAGTCAGCGCGGCGAGTTTGTGGGCGCGTTCCGCTGCGTCGGTCGAATCGCCGAGCAGCGTTTTGATAAAGGCTTCGCGGTCAATCAAATCTTCTTCGGCTTGCGGCGGCGGCAGTAAAATCGAGGAAATCTGCACTGATTTCAAACCGGCGGTAACTTCGGCGTAGCGGTTAAAATCTTCTTCGGAAAGGCGCGGATCGGTTAATTTAACAACCTCTCTGCGCGTTTCAAAATCGGGCATCGGAATTTCAATCGTCGTAATTTTCGGATTGGAAACGATTTTCGGCGCGAGTTCGGCGATGTTTTCGGCGATTAAAATAATGATGTTGTCGCCGCGTTCGATTTCGGGCAAAAACGACCAGCGATGCAGCGTGACGATTGCGGCGCGGTCGGAATCCATCTGAAACGAAGCGTCGCCGGCGGGCGCGATTGTTTCGGCATATTCGAGAATAATCGCGTTTTTCTCGGAAATTCGCATGGCGCGTTCGAGCATTGTCAAAACTTTCGCCTTGTCCGGTTCGACCGCGATTGATTGCCAGTCAGGAAAAGTTTCGGTGCGTTTCGGAAATCGCGCACCGGACGAAAGATTGTAAGCAACGATTGAATCGCGCGAATCTTTCAGTAAAACGTCGGTCAAAAATTCCGTCAGACCGGGCATTTTATCGCCGTTCAAAACCACGTCGAAAACATTCCCGTGCAAAATAAACATCGAAGATTCGCCGCGCAAATAGCGTTTACGAAGTTCTTCCGCCCAAATCGGTAAATTTTTAGAATCATTCATAAAATTTTTAGGTGAAAAAGTGAAAAAGTGAAAAAGTTTAAGAAAAGATCAAAAAGTTAAACTTTCAAAAGCTAATCTTACACATTTTCTCATTTTTAAATATCTATCGCTTTATTGATTGCGTTCATATGATTTGTAATTGAACCGCTTAAAAATTTTGCTTTTTCGCGTAAATGTTTGTGTTCAACTTCGTCAATATAGCCAATTTCAAAGGCGACATATTTTAAACTTCTCCTCTCACCTGACGAACCTTTGGCAATATTCAAAAAATTTAGATATTCCTTGCGCGAACGTCGTTCAAATCCTTCGGCTATATTTGTTGAAATCGAAACGGAAGCACGGCGCATTTGGTCTTTTAATCCGTAATCGTTTCTCAATCCTTTTCTGTCGGTAATAAGATAAATTTCCTTGGCATACTCAACCGCTTTTTGCCAAATATATAAATCTTCAAAACACTCAATTTTCTTGTTCATCTCTCTTCCGGCTTTTTCACTTTTCCCCTTTTTCACTTTTTCACTTTCAAAGCGTCCGCAGAATCTGTTCTGTTTCCTTCGCCGTTTCCTTGATGCTTTCAACGCCGTCCATCAGTTCGTCGAGTTGTCCTGAAAGCTCGTTCGGCGATTGCATTGTCACGATTTGATCGGCTAATAGTTGGAACGAATTTTCGATCAGATTTATTTGTCCGTAAGCGATTTTCAGATAACGGCGAATTTCATCAACGCGCTCGATGCGTTTTTTGATAATCGCCAGATTTTTTTTGGCAATGTCGAGTTCGAGTGCGTCAGTTTTGACCTGGCTGTTTTCAATAAAATTCTGCCAATGCGTCTGCGTTTGTCCGAGCTGCCCGACATCAACCGACGCAAGATAATTTTCGTAACGCGCACAGGTAACGGCTAAATCTATGAAGGAATTGACGAGATTATGTGTTTTGACAATTTCGCTGCGAAGCATATCGCCCGCAAACGATGGATTTTGCGCCGCAAGCTGCTGAATTTCCTTTTCCTTATCAATCAACGCAATCACGCGCTGCTGTCCGCCCTGACTCAGTTTTTCGACCTGCGCCATTCGTCTGCGCTGTTCATATTCGAGTTTTTCCTTTTCATAAATCGGGTCCCAGAGCATTCGCTGCATAAACCGCGATTGCGAACCGTGCAGCAGCCACAAACCTTCGATTCCGAGCGCGGCAACCGCGATCAGCGGATTTAAGGTCAAAACGGAAGCGACAATTGCGCCGCCCAAAAGCGTTAGATTATAAGGATTTGCGAGCGTGTATTTGAAATACGAAGGCTTTTCGGGAAATTTTTCTTCGATGTTGTTTGTTTCGTCCAAACCGACTTTTTCAGGCGTAAAGGAATCGTGAACCGTCTGATTGCGCCGTCCGCGATTGTATTGCTGATTTTGATTTTGCGATGAATTCATCAATTCTCAACTTTAAGACTTATTGTAAAGCATTTGCAACAACTGATTTTCGACAGCGCGAAATTCGGCGGTTGATTTTAGTGTAATGTCTTTGGTCGGAAAGGTAGGGACATCAACCTGTTCGAGAATATGCGCCGGACGTTTCGACAAGACGTAGCAAGTATCGGCAAGATAGACGGCTTCGGAAACGTCGTGCGTAACGAAGACAATCGTATTGTTTTCGCGTTTTGAAATATCGAGCAAAAGGCTCTGCATTCCCCAACGGGTTTGCGGATCGAGTGCGCCGAACGGCTCGTCCATCAGCACAATTCGCGGATTATTTATCAATGTCCGCGCAATCGCCACGCGCTGTTTCATTCCGCCCGAAAGGTCTTTCGGGAAGCGTTCGGCAAATTCGTGTAAGCCGACCTGTTCGAGAATTTTGCTTGAAAGTTCCCTGCGTTTTTGCGCTTCGATTCCCTGCAATTTCAAGCCGTATTCGACATTTTTGCGAACGGTCAGCCACGCAAAACTCGTGTAAGTCTGAAACACCATTCCACGGTCGCGCCCGACATCGGTAACGGGTTTTTCGTCAACGAAAATTTCGCCTTTGGTCGGTGGAATCAGTCCGGCGATTGATTTTAAGATCGTTGATTTTCCGCAGCCCGAAGGTCCGAGAAAAACGATGATCTCGCCGCATTCCGGTTTGTCCGTCACATCAAACGAAACATCGCGGACGGCTTCGGTCTGCTCGCCGTCGCGTCCGATGTATGTTACCGAAAGGTCTTTGACGCTGAGCTTGAGAGCCGCCGCAGATTCGGTTTTTGTTGGAATTATTTCTGTTTGTTCCTGCATTAAAAAGTAATATCGCAGCGTTGTTTTTATCGCGTGGCGATTCAATGAATTCAGCCGTGTCTTTTAAGTCACAGTTACGAATAATATTTTGATTGCGTCGCATCAGCCGGTTTAATTTATCGCTGACGCGACAAGGCGATTGTTTCTCTATTTTCCGTGCATTAAACTCAACCCATCGCTCCGCGATAAAATTTAAACGGCTTTTATTCTTCAACTAAAACGCTTTTTCCCGCCAGCGAAACAGCAGACTCGAAATTGCCCGAAGGATAAAATCCGTAATTAAACCGATGCCGCCGATCACGATTAAACCCGCGAACGACCACGAAACTTTCTGGTGCGTCCGCGCGAGTTCAACCATATAACCGAGTCCGCCTTCGGGATTGACGGCTTCCGCCAAAATTACATACGTCCAAAGGATCGCGTTCATCACGCGGAACGAATCGAAAATATCGGGCAGTGCGGCGGGCAGTAGAACGCTGTAAATCACCTGAAACTTACTTGCGCCGAGCGTCAGCGCGGTCTGCACCAATTCTTCGGGAACGGCGCGGATTGCCGAGACGACGACCGGCAGCAAATAGACGAAAACGCCGATAAAAAGAAACGCGATTTTTTCAGTTTCGTAGATGCCGAAATACCAGATTAACAAAGGAATAAACGCCGAGATCGGCATATACCGAAGCGGAGCCATAATCGGTTCAAAGAAACGATTAACCGGCTCGAACGCGCCCATAAAAACGCCCAACGGCACGGCAACCAGCGAAGCCAAAGCAAACGCAAACCCGATGCGCTTGGACGAAATCCAGATTGAATTTGCCAAATCCTGTTCGATAAAAAGCTGTAAAATGCCGCGTAAAACCTCGGTCGGCGACGGCAAAGCGTCTTCGCTGACGAGATGCCCGTAAGTCAAACCGCACCAAATCACCGTCAGCAAAATCGGTGCAATCAGGCTAATCATCAAGGCTTTCGAGCGCGGTAAAGGTTGGCGTAATTCCATTTTAATGATTAATTTTTAATGGTTAATTGTTAATGACGGTTTTTAATTAACCATTTACCATTAACAATTAACCATTAAAAAGCTATTCGTTCGACAAAATCACCTTAATATCGGTGCGGCGATTTTGCTGCCGTCCGGCTTCGGTGTTGTTTTCGGCGACCGGATTTGTCGAGCCGCGTCCGATTGTTTGGAATCGTGCGGGTTTGATGTTCGGGAAATTTTTCGTAATATAATTTTTCACTGAATTCGCCCGTTTTTCCGACAAAGTAGCGTTTGCCGTCGCCGCGCCGGTGCAGTCGGTGTTGCCTTCGACGCGCAAAACCGTGCCGCCGAAACTCGTCATCAATTCGCCGAGTTTGTCGAGTGCAAAATACGAACCTTGCATAATTTCATCCGAACCGGGCGTGAATTGAATCTGAATTTGCTGCTGCAGGATTGGCACGTCTTTTGCAGATGGTTTGGCGGCGACAACTTCTTTTTCTTCAACCTTTTGTCCCGGATATTTTGCCGCGAGATTTGAAACAAAACGCGCATCCGCCCAATCTTTCGATGAAACTGTTTTATTAATCAGACCTTTTTTGCGCCAGATGACAAACGCCGTATCAAAAAGCGTTTCGTAATGCGGTTTCGCGCCGGTCAAACCGTAAAACTGCGCGTTGTCGGCATAAGGTGTGAGTTTTAACCCCGAAAGCATCCCTGAAATCGTGTCGGCATCGAGTTTCAAGGCTTTAGCAACAATTTCATTTGAAGGATTCGGATTATCGCGCATCATTGCAATGCCGTCAAACCAACCATTGACAAAATCGCGCACCGTTTCGGGCGATTTATCAATCAAATCCTGCCGTGCAACAAGCGTATCGGCAATCACATTTGTCGCTGCCGAAGTTGAAACCAGAATATGCGCTTCGTCGCCACGCGCTTCAACCGCGCCCGACAAATCCGGTTCCCAAGTTACCGCCGCATCAACATTTTTCGACCGAAAAGCCGCCGCTGCGAGTGATGCGTCTTGCGTAAAGACGATATTTTTCTCGACTGCGTTGCGGTCTTCGGGCGATAAACCCGATTGTGAAAGCAGGTAAAGAAGAAGGAAATGCGAAGGCGTAAATTGTGTGCAGGCGACTTTTTTGCCCTTCAAATCTTCGATTGATTTGATTGACGAAAGCGACACGATGCCGTCGCCGCCGCGCGACCAATCCTGCATAATGATTGATTTCGCCTGTTGTCCCTGCTCGGCAAGCAACGACGCTTCACGCGCCCAATTGTCCACCGTGTCCCACATTATATCTATGTCGCCTTTGCGAAACGCCGCGAGTTTTGCCGCCGGGTCTTCGAGCAAAACGAATTTGACATCCATCCCGAAATTTTTCTTGTAAAACGAATTCGCGTTCGGCTCCATTCCGCCGTTATAGACAATTCCGGGCGCGTGTCCCGCCCAAGTGTTGATGCCGACGACAAGCGGACGATTCAGTTTGCCGACTCCAATCGGCTGAACCGTAACACCCGTCGAACCGTCGTTATATTTCGGGTCGTTAATTTTCTGATTGAGCGAATTAAAATCTTCCTTTTTGACTTCTTCGGTCGTTCCAGTCTTGCCGCCGGTCGCCCAATTTTTGATACTTGCGCCCGCCCAATACCAGGTTACAAAACCCAAAACAATCAGGATTACCGCCGTAATAAAAATTTTCGCAAATGGTGTTAGTTTCATAGTTCTCCTTGTTCAAGGTTCAAAGTTCAAGGTTCAAAGTCAAAAATAACCTTGAACTTTGAACCTTGAACTTTGAACTTACATTGTCTTCTGCTGTCCTTGCTGCGCCGCCGCTTTTTTGGCTTTGAGTTCGTCGAGCTGCTTTTTCGCCTGCACGTCGCCGACCTGCGATTTTAGTTTGTCGAGCCGTGCATCGAGCGAAGATTCGCCCAATTCCTTGCCCAGATTCGCTTCGGCAATCGTCGTTTTGATGTGCGAACGAACATTGTCGAGCGCACGAACTTCTTCGTCAACCGAAAGCCCGTCAAGCTGTTCCTGAATTTTGACTCGCGCCTGCGCCGATTGAAATTTCGCCAGCATCGTATCGCGTTCGGCTTGCAGTTTTTTGATTTCCGACTGCACGCCCATCAGCGACGTTTTCGCGGAATCTGCATCGGAACGCGCGGATTCTGCTTCGGCGGTCAGTTCGGCAAGTTCGGTCGAAAGCGCGTTTTTCTTTTGAATCAAAACCATCGCCAAATCGTCCTGTCCGGTTTCAACCGCCGTGTCGAGTTCGGCTTCGGTCTGCACCAGATCATTCGTAACACGCTTAAAACGCTCGTCCATATCATCGCGTCGCCGGATAATTCCGGCAGTCGCCGTTTTCAATTTCGAGTATTTCCCGATCATCGAATTAATCGCATTTTCATACGCAATTTCGGGATGTTCCTTTTCAATATCCGCAATCCAAAGTGACAAAAAACCCTTCCACAAATTTCCGATTCTGCTAAATACTGACATTTTTTTTCAATCTCCTTTTTTTTAAGTTGACAGATAGTTTGTAGAGTTGAGGAAATTTTCTCTTCAATAAAAGATGGATTGTTCTACCCGCAACTTTCTGTCAACTTTCTGCCAACTTCCTGTCAACTCTTAACTTCTTCCGTCGGTTCGTGCAATTTCGGTGAATCCCTAACGACTTGCGCGACCGTTTCCCTTCCGAAAAACTCTAAAATAGTCTGCACTTCCAATTTTTTCGCGTTACACGCCGCCGTGACGGTGTTTTGTTCCTTGACGCGATCTTCCATAATTTTACGAAGATTTTGCATTTCGAGTTCATACTGCTGGATTCGCGCCGTGCCGTCCTGCAAAACTTTTTCGGTGTCGGACGCGCCGCTTCTGATGTAATACTCCAACGCTTGGATTTCCGCCACGCCGGCTTCGATAATTTTCTCGATTGGCACGCCGAACGCATTCAACGACGCTTCGACGATCTGTTTTTTAACCGTTACGTCAGTTCCGGCAGGCAAACTGTCGAGCAAAGATTTCGCCTTCGCAATCCGTTCGCGCTCTTCCGCATCAACTCCGTCCGCCTGATAAACCGAGTCAAAATCAACCTGTCCGTTCTGCACGGGCGGCGGCGTTCCGTAATTTGCGGGAACAAAATTTTCGCTTTTCGGCTGAGTTTCGACGCTTTCGCCCGTTGAAGAATCGGCGGAAAGCGGCGTTTGATTGGCGTATTTGGCAATCAATTCGTCAGCCGTCAGATCGGCTTCACCCGTTGTCCCCGAAGGATTGTTCGCGTCTTCATCTTTGACAATAAACCAGCCGACAACCGTGTTGCCCCAATTTTTTTCTGACATTCGATTTAACTCCTTACGCGTTAAAATATAGGTAAAATTAAGTAAAAAGTAAAAAGTAAAAAGGCAAAAGTTAAGAAAATTAAAGATTTGCCATCGTCATTTTTCACGTTTGCCGAATCGTTTTTTAAACTTCCCTTCGCGTTCCTTTAACCAATTTTTCCATTCTTCGATGGCTTTTTCGCGTTCACCCTGCGAACTCGCAGGTTTGAAATTCAATCACGTCGAAGTTGCATCACGCAGACACATTTCGGCAAAAAATCGCGTTTGCAAATCTTCGGCGGACAGCAATTCGATCAATTCATCAATCGAATTTCCGGCAAACTTTCGGCGTTTTTCCGCAAACTCTTCTTTCTTCATTTTGCCTTTTGCCTTTTTAAGAACAGGTAAAAAATAACTTGTAACATTTTCCTGATAAATTGCTCCAAGCCATAAGCCATTAGCATCTACACAAGTCGAAAGTTTCGGTTTTTGCGGCTGTGCCGCCCGATGTGCGGCGATGGCTATGCCTCGCCCCTATCGTTTCTCGCATTCTTTGAGGCTACGCCTCAGAAGAAAGCTACTTTTCAAAGATGTGTAAATACTGATGGCTCAAGCTAATGGCAATTTATATCGTTACAAGTTATTTTTTACACGTTCCTTACTTTTGCCTTAAAATCGTCCGCGCCGGTGCGCCGTCGCCGGTTTCGCTGATAATTTTGAGCGGCAGACAGATCAATTCGTAGTTTCCGGCGGAAATTTCACGCAAATCCAAGCCTTCGATGATGACAATTTCTTTTTCCAAAAGCGTAATGTGCGTTGCAAAATCGCTTGAACCGAATCTTTCGACCGACAGATAATCAATGCCGACGAGTTTTACATTTGCATCTGCCAAAACTTTGGCGGCTTCGGGCGAAATGTATGTAAAATCCTTGCGGAAACCTTTTTCGGGTTCGTTCCAAAAATTTGAATTGCGTGTTTTGAACAAGATTCGCTCGACGTTTTCGAGATTTCCGAGGTGTTCCGGCTCGATTGCCATTACATTTTCGTCCAATTCCAAAACCGTGCATTCGCCGACGAGTTTTTCGAGGTCGAGTTCGTGAACCTTGCGCGAACCTTGGATAAAATGATTCGGCGCGTCAACGTGCGTTGCAGTGTGTGCGCCGCAACAGAGCGAGGTCACATTTGCCGCGTCGCCTTTGGCAATCGAATGCGCTGTTTCGGTTTTAACACTCGGATCGCCTTCATAAACAGGCGTTTGATCGGAAAGCGGAAAGGTTACGTCATAAATTTTCATCACATTTTCGAGCATAACGGAAAACTATTTTTCAAACAACATTTGCCAGACAGCAAAGTTTACTTGTAGGCTAAAAAAAGAATGGAAATAAAACACACCAAAACTGACAAAGGCGGCGAGTTCGTGATCGAGGAAAACGGCAATCGCGGCGCGGAAATGACCTACACGAACGCGGGCGAAGACAAAATAATCATTGACCATACATTCGTTGAAAAACAGTTTCGCGGCGAAGGAATCGCTAAAGATTTAGTAGCCGAAGGAATTAAATTTGCACGGGAAAACAATCTAAAAGTCGTTCCGATTTGCCCATTTGCGAAAGCCGTAATTGAGAAAACACCTGAATTTCAGGACGTTTTATTTGATTAAATTTTTACCTGCGAAAGAAACAATTCTCCCGAAAACCAAATCAATGGTTTTCGGGAGAATTGTTTCTT
>JANMAA010000078.1:0-26025 GCA_031359215.1 Acidobacteriota bacterium
TTCAGGAAAGAAATCTTTGATATGATTCCATTGATTATCAGTTAAATCGGTTGGATATATTTTGTTCACAACTAATTTATTCAAACTGATTGGCTGATAGTCAAATCTCCTTTGTTTCGAGTTTTAAAACAGCTTCTTAGACATTTCGGCGCAGAATAACAATATATTCAAGCGTGAATTTATTAAGAAAAGAATGCTCAAAGTTGCGGATTGGCAGCTTAAAAATCCGAATCACGCGTTGACCGACTGGACGAACGGCGCGTTTTACGCGGGAGTTTTTGCGGCTTACGAAACGACGAAATCAAAGGAAATTATCGCGGCTCTGATGGCAATGGGCGAAAAAAATAACTGGCAAACCGGCAGACGTTTCGACCACGCGGACGACATCGCTATTTCGCAGACTTACATTGATCTTTACCGTTTGAAAAAAGACCGGAAAATGATTCAGCCGACAATTAATGCGATCAAAAAAATTCAAACCGAAAAGAGCATTGAAGTCGAAAAACACAGAATAATCTGGTGGTGGTGCGACGCGCTTTTTATGGCTCCGCCGACATTTGCGAAACTCGGAAAAACGCTTAATGACAAAATTTATTTTGAACTGAACGACAAATTTTTTGCCGAAACTTACGATCTTTTATACAACAAAGACGAACATCTTTTCGCCCGCGACGCTTCGTATTTAATCAACGCGAGCGGCGAAGGCAAACGCGAAGCGAATGGCAAAAAAGTGTTTTGGAGTCGCGGGAACGGTTGGGTTGCGGGCGGACTCGTTAGACTTTTGAAAGAATTGCCGAAAGATTATCCGAAACGCGCTTTTTACGAAAATCTTTACCGTGAAATGATGTAAAAAGCTTTGACTTTTCAGCAAACGGACGGACTTTGGCGTTCGAGTCTGCTCGATCCCGAATCATATCCGGGCGGCGAAGCGAGCGGCGGTTCGGGCTTTTACATTTACGCGCTCAGTTGGGGAATTAACAACAAAATGCTCGACAAAAACAAATTTCTTCCGGCAGTGAAAAAAGGCTGGACAGGACTTAATTCGCTCGTCAAAGAAGACGGCAAAGTCGGCTGGACACAGCCAATCGGTGCCGATCCGCGCAGAAATTTCGATGCCTAAAGCTGGGAAGTTTACGGCGCAGGCGCGTATCTTTTGGCAGGTTCGGAAGTGATTAAATTGAAATTATAGAACGATCATAAAAATTAATTAGTTTAACTTAAGTGTGACGTAAGAAAATCCAACTTGTTGATAGATAAATACTTTAACCAAGTGAGAAAAATAAAATGTAACTTTCGTCTCCCCTTAAAAGCGACTTGTTCATTTTCAAGTTTCGGCTAATTTTATGATGTCTGCGACTTCGAGAATTTGCTTTTCGTAACCTTTTTTCGTGCCGTTTATCATCGCCTTTCCGACTTCGGGAAGTGAAGTTGCATAGTTGTTTGAAACCGCTTTGACTAACGGAAAAAGCCAACCGATAAATTTATACATTCCGAGCGTGTTTTTAGCATTTGCGTCGGGTTTGACGAATCCGATGCGAAACGCGAAAACGCGCCTGAACGGTAATTTCATCAAATCGTTTTCGGTTTTTCCTTTGACTCTCGCCCAATTCAATCTGCCTTTTTCCGTGGAATCCGTTCCTTTGCCCGAAATATAGCAGAAAGTTATTTCGTTATTCGATTTAATAAGCGTTTCGGCAAAATTCATCGTCAGATCGTAAGTAAATTTTTTGTATTCCTCGTCTGAAATGCCGACCGAAGACATCCCGAGACAGAAAAAACAGGCATTGTAACCTTTCAAATCTTTTTCAATCGCCGACAGATCAAAAAAATCCTTATGAACGATTTCCGTCAATTTCGAATGCGAAACACCGCACGAACGTCTTCCGACGACGAGAACTTTTTCAACCTCATCGTTTTCCAAACATTCGCGCAAAACGCCTTCGCCGACCATTCCTGTCGCGCCGGTAATTATTGCGCGGATTGTTTCTGAGTATTTCATAATTCAATCGTTCGGACAGTTTCTTATGAATTGCCACGAGTTTTAACTCGTGGACTCAAAATCAATTAACACACGGCTTTATCCAAAATAAAAAATAAAAAATAATTATTTTCAGCTTTAGCTAAAGCTATTCGGATGGTTATTGTTTTTTTGATTATTTGACTAAAGTCTGTCATCTCAAGCACTACTTGACCTCCAGTTAATGTTCTTTGAAAATTAAATCTAACAATCCGATGTTTGCGCTGAAAGCGCATCAAGAAAGTAGCCGGACGTGAAACCTCTGGAACGGGCAGGAAATGATTTGCGCTTCGGCGGAGCGCAAGAACAATTCTGTCGCCCTTTCAGGGCTGGAGTCGGGATGGCATTTGACCGGACGTTTCACATCCGGCTACTTTCTCGATGCCGCTCACGCGGCTAAATTTTTATTGTTATGTTTAATTTTCAAAGAACATAAACTGGAGGCAATTCATGAAATCCAAAACCCGACAGAACTGTAATTATTCAATCATAATAACTTATCAACCGTAATCGGCAAATCTCTGACGCGCTTTCCGGTCGCGTGGAAAACGGCGTTGGCGATTGCCGCCGGAATTCCGACCATTCCGAGTTCGCCCATTCCTTTGACACCGAGTTCGTTGACGATCTTGTCTTCTTCTTCGACAAAATGCGTTTCGACTTTGAGAACGTCGGCGTTTGACGGGATGTGATAATCGGCGAGATTCGCCGTCATCATACGCCCGTAGCGATGGTCAATTTCGGTGTTTTCGTGCAGAGCCATTCCGATGCCCCAGACCACGCCGCCCATTTCCTGCGAGTGCGCCGCTTTCGGGTTCATAATTTTTCCGCACGCCGTCGCTTCAACGACGCGCGTTACTTTAACGATGCCGAGGTCTTCGTCAACTTTGACCTCGACAAACTGTGCGCCGTGCGCCTGAAGCGCGTATTTATTGCGTTCTTTCGACGGTTTGGCTTCGTAAACTTCGACGATTTCATTAAGATTGTTTTTCCGTAAAAGTTCACCCATATCGAGGCTGACACTTGGAGCAACACTGGCATAAAGATTTTGAAAAGAAATTTTTCCGTCTTCAACGTGGACGGTTTCCGGTGTGGCTTTTTTGAATTCGGCGTTTTCCTTGGCGGCAAGCGGAAGCAATTTTTTGATAATCTCCAACGCCGCGCTGCGTGTCGCCGAACCGACGCTCGCCGTCGTCCACGAACCGCCCTGCGCGGGTGATTTGACAAATTTTGTGTCGCCTAATTCAAATTTAACTTTTTCGGGCGCAAGTCCTAAAAATTCGGCGGCGATCATCGTGATAACGGTGTAAGTTCCGGGTCCGATGTCGCTCGTCGCGCTCGAAACGTGCGCCGTTCCGTCAGCCTTCAAAGCGATGCGGACGGTTGCGTCCATTTGAAATGCGCCCCACGTTCCGGTCGCCATTCCCCAACCGACGAGCCATTTGCCGTCGCGCTGCGAACGAGGTTCGGGATTGCGTTTTTTCCAGCCGAATTTTTCCGAGGCTTGCGTGTAACATTTTTTCAACTCTTTACTCGACCACGGCTTGCCCGAATCGGGATCGGTTTCGGCGTAATTTATCAGACGAATTTCGAGCGGATCAATTTTGAGTTTATAAGCAAGTTCGTCGAGTGCGGATTCGAGCGCGAACATTCCCGAAACCGCGCCCGGCGCACGCATCGCAAACGGTGTCGGCAGATCGGTTTTGACGAGTTTGCCGCGCATCTCGAAATTCGGACAATCATAGACGGTTTTCGTAAAATAGGTCGCCGAATCTTCGTAATCTTCAAACGTCGAAGTATTGTTGACGGCTTCGTGCATAATTGCGGAAAGTTTGCCTTTTTTATCCGCGCCGAGCGAAATTTTCTGCGTCGTGAACGGGCGATAGCCGTGACCTGTGAACATCTGCCGCCGAGTAAAAGAAAGTTTGACGGGGCGTTTTACTTCCCGCGCCGCCATCGCCGCGAGCAGCGGATAATAGTTCGGACGAAGCGACGAACCGAACGCGCCGCCGACAAAAGTCGAGACGACCGAAACATTTTCCTCCGCGATGCCGAAGATCGAAGCGAGATGATTTCGCACGTTGTAAACATATTGCGATTTATCAAAAATCATCAGCTTGTCGCCGTTCCACGCGGCAATCGCGCCGTGCATTTCCATCGGATTATGATGCTCGATGGGAATCGTATATTCGGCTTCGATTTTAACCGCCGCAGACTTAAACGCCGCCGCCGGATTGCCTTTAACTTTCGGCGGATTTTGCGTAACACTCTTCGGCAGTTCGTAAGATTGCGCCGTTAGCTTCGTTGTTTCGGTTGCCGGTTTTTCCGTCGCGTAATCCGCTTTGACGAGATGCGCCGCAAACCGCGCCTGTTCGTAAGTTTCCGCGACGACGAGCGCAATCGGCTGACCGCTGAACATTATTTTGTCGGTGTAAAGCGCACGCAAGGGCGTTTCGCCCATCGCAAATTCGTCTTTGTCTTTTTTGTCGGTAAAAGCGAGTTTCGGCGCGTTGAGATGTGTGAGAATTTTAATCACGCCGGATTGTTTTTCGGCTTCGGTCGTGTCAATCGTTTTGATTGAACCTTTGGCAATTTCGCTCTGCACGATGTAACCGTAAGCGACGTTATTCGCCGCAAATTCAACCGCGTATTTCGCTTTGCCGGTAACTTTTGCCACGCCGTCCACACGACTCATTGCTTTGCCGATATATTTCATAAATTTACCTCGTTTGCCGTTTGAGCCAAATCAGCATTTCATTCAGAGCGGCGGGCGAAAACGTCTGTTCGAGTTCGCCGTATTCGCCGACCGAACAGGTTTTGCACTCCTGAAAAAGATGATTCAGACCAGCTAATTCCATGATCGTGACGTTTTTCTTGCCGCTCTTCGCAAGGCTCGCGCGAATGCCTTCGAGATTCGGTTTCGGCAAAACCTGTAAATCTCTGCCGCCGTTAAGCGCGAGAATCGGCACTTTGACTTTCGACAAATATTCGGACGGCTGTGACCTGACGAAATACGTCATCCACGGCGACGAAAGCGTTTTGATCGCGCTGCTCGCCTTATCTTTCATAAAAGGAATCGCCGCATAATAAGCCGCCAATTCTTTTTCGGTTTCCGCCTGACTCAAACCTTTTCTAATGATTAGATATGCACCTTGGTTGGCATCGAGATTCATCTGCAAAGCCTCCGCCGGTGCGTTTCCGGCTTCGCCGATGGCTTTGAGCTGCGACATTAAAACTTCGTCGCCGCTAACGCCGGGTCCGGCTAAAAGCACGATAAACGCGATGTCTTTAGATTCGGCGGCGATCATCGGCGCGATAAATCCGCCTTCGCTGTGACCGATCAGACCGATTTTCTTTTTGTTGATTTCGGGGCGCGTTTTCAGATAAGCGACAGCGGCTTCCGCATCGTCGGCGAAATCTCTCGAAGTCGCCGCGCCGAATTTGCCTTCGGATTCGCCAAAGCCTCGATCATCGTAACGCAAAACCGCGAAGCCGCTGCGCGTCAGAAAATCGGCGATCACCAGAAACGGTTTGTGTCCTAAAATTTCTTCGTCACGATTCTGCGCGCCGCTGCCCGTAATCAAAACGACGACCGGAAAATTTTTGCCCGCCGAAGGCATCGTCAGCGTTCCAGCTAGATTTATTTTTGCCTTTGCGTTTGCAAATTTGACGTTTTCCGATCTGTATGGGAACGGTGTTTTCGGCTCTTGCGGTCGAAGTTTCGGAAGCGGCGGTTCGACTTTTGCCGTTTCGCCCGTGCGCGTCAGCACGAGCGGCAGACTGCCGCCCTGCTTAAAAGTGCCTTCAATCGTGTCGGCGTTTTTCAAAGTTCCGGTGTAATCAATGCCCGCCGACGCGATTTTGATGTTGAGAATATTGTTTGCAAACGTCGTCGAAGTCGTTTCAATATCGAACGCGCCTTGATCGGGACTGTCCATTTTTGAAAGATAAACCGCGTCCGTTTTCGCAATCTTAAAAACAATCGTCAGCTTTTGTCCGCCGACATCCAGCGCGCCTTTCCAAACGCCCGTCACATCCTGCGCCGAAATATTCAGCGCGCCGAAAATCAGCAAAGTAAAAAGTAAAAATATTTTCATAAAGTTTTACGCCTGTGTCGAGTTTACAAAATTTTCGGCGGCAAAACGAATCAATTCTTTCGAGTTAAATCACCTGCCGCCGAATTTATAAAAAGTTTGTCGCGCCCGTTTGTCTATAACAATTTGTCCGGTGTCAGCGGCAAATCTCTGACGCGGATTCCGGTCGCGTTAAAAACCGCGTTGGCGACTGCCGCCGCGACTCCCGTTATTCCGATTTCGCCGATTCCGCGTGCGCCGATGGGCGAAATATGCGGATCGGGTTTGCCGATGAAATGCACATCAATTTTCGGCACGTCCAGATTTGACGGAATGTGATAATCGCCAAGATGTCTTTGAATCGGATTTGCCCAGCGTTTATCATATAAAGTTTCTTCCATCAATGTCTGACCGAGACCGTAAACAACGCCGCCGATGATCTGCGAACGCGCGGTTTTTTCGTTCAAAATTCTGCCGACATCCTGCACCGAAGTGAAACGCGAAACGCGAATCACGCCCGTGTCTTCGTCAACCATTACTTCCGCAAATTGTGCGCCGAACGAATGAAACGAATACTTTTTCGGGTCGGCATCTTGATCCGCCGTAAACTGATCGGTCTGACACGGTGCTTGCGGACCGCCGAGACCGCCGCCGTTGAGCGGCATCGAAGTCGCGCAGGCTTCTATCATATCTTTGCCGCTGCGTTTTAAAATGTCGATATAATCGTCCGTTTTCGATGTGTCGCCTTTGACGTAAAAACGCGCGTTTGCATATTCGATCTGTTCGGGATTTGCGCCGTTTAATTTGGATTTTCCGTCCTTCATTGCCATCGCCATTAAATCTTTTCTGAGCAATTCGCCAGCCGCCAAAACCGCCGCCGTAATCGAAGCCGCCGTCGTCGAACCGCCGGAAACAGGTGCGGGCGGCAAAGACGAATCGCCGATCTCGACCATAATTTTCTCGACCGGAACGCCCAAAACATCAGCCATTGTTTGCGCCATAATTGTATAAGTTCCCGTGCCGATGTCCTGTGTCGCGCTGAAAACTTTGACCGTGCCATTGGCAAAAAGCTGAACTTTTACCGAAGACGACGAACGGATTGCTGGATAGGTCGCCGTCGCCATTCCGTGACCGACGAGATATTTGCCGACGCGGTTCATACGCGGCTGTGATTTGCGGTTTGCCCAGCCAAATTTCTGTGCGCCGATGGTATAGCATTCGACGATATTTTCGAGCGAAAACGGCAGTTTCGTTTCGGGATCGGTCGCCGTGTGATTCATCGTCCGCAATTTGATCGGATCAATTTTCAGTTCGACCGCGAGTTCGTCCATCGCCGATTCGAGCGCGAAACAACCCGGAGTTTCGCCCGGAGCGCGCATAAATGTCGGCGAACCGACGTTAAGTTTCGTGATTTTATACGTCACTTCGCGCTCGTCCGCCGCGTATAAAACTTTCGACTGCTTGCCGCTTTCTTCAAAATAACCGGAGAAAGATTTATACGAATTGTTTTCGTGGCGAATCGCTTTCAGCTTGCCCGTCTTGTCTGCCGCGAGTGCGATTTTTTGAATCGTTTCGGGACGGCGACCGACATTCGTAACCATCATTTGACGGGTCAAAACGAGTTTGACGGGACGCGCCACCGCTTTCGCCGCCATCGCCGCCAGCAGAATATGCGCCCATTGTCCGCCTTTACAGCCGAAACCGCCGCCGACGAACGGACACATCACTTTCACATCGTCGGGTTTTAATTCGAGAAAAAAAGCGGCAACGCCCTGCACGCCTTTCACGCCCTGCGTCGCGTCGTAAAGCATCAATTTCGTCGGACTTTCCCACATCGCAATCGTCGCGTGCGGCTCCATCGGATGATGATTTTCGGTGCGCGTCGAATACGTCTGCTCGATTTTAACGGGCGACGAAGCGATGATGCCCGCCGTTTTTCCCTGATTTAATTGCGCCGGTTCGCCGAATCCGCTCATTTTCGGCATTTCGCCTTTCGGCAGTTCGGTTTTCAGATCGGCGGCGACCGGCATTTTCGAATAACTTACTTTGACCATTTCGGCGGCGGTTCGCGCCTGTTCATAAGTTTCGGCGACGACCAGACCGATATACTGCCCGAAATAGCTGACTTTGTTATCCTGCAAAGGCAAAATATTTTCGCCCAAAAGTCCGCCGACCATCATCAATTCCATCGGATTCGCCGGAATCGCTTTGAGTTTCTGCGCGTTTTCGTGCGTGATGATCTGAATTACGCCGCCGACTCTTTCAGCCTCGCTTGTTTCGATTGCAGTGATTGCACCGTTCGCAATCGTCGAACGAATCGGAAACGCATACGCCACATTATTCACGCCGAATTCCGCCGCATATTTCGCCGCGCCCGTTACTTTTGCCCGACCGTCTCTGCGGTCAATCGGTTTTCCCAGCACATCTGTTTTCATCATAAATTTTTCCTCATATTGACTGGAACGCGAGCGGCTCGCTTGCCTGAGCGCGAGAGCGCGAAAACAGGCGTTTGAGTAGAAATCGAGTCGAATATAATCAAACGTCGTTAGCGTTTTTCAAACGCTTGCAAGCGAGCCGCTCGCGCTCCAGTCTTTCTTCAATCTTAAAGCAATTTATCCGGCGTGACCGGAATTCCCCTGATACGTTTGCCCGTTGCGTTAAAAATCGCATTGACGACTGCCGCCGCGACTCCGACGATGCCGACTTCGCCAATGCCTTTAATGCCGAGTTTGTTGACGTATTTATCTTCTTCGTTGATAAAGATCGTCTGCATCGGCGGCACGTCCAGATTCGACGGAATGTGATAATCGCCGTAACTGCGCGTGACGAAATTTCCCCAACGCGGATCGAGAACCGATTCTTCGGTCAGAGCCTGACCGATGCCCCAGATCGCGCCGCCGATCATCTGCGAATGCGAAGTTTTCGGATTTAAAATTCTGCCCGCGCCCGTCGCCGAAACGAAATTTTTGACTCTGACAACACCCGTCATATCGCTTACCCAAACTTCGGCGAAATTCGCATTGAAAGCATTGGCGGAATATTTGTCGGCTTCGGGCAAAGGTTTCGTGTCGGCGCGGGTTTGATACTCGTTCAAATTCGTGTCGGTCATCAATTGCGCGACGGTCGGTTCGACAAAATATTGGCGACCTGATTTTGCCTGCAATTCATTTCTCGCTTGCTGACAACCTTCAAAAACTGAATTGGCAAAACTCGCCGCGCCGACCGAACCGACCGAACCGGCGGCGGGCGGCAAACTCGAATCGCCGATTTTGACAGTAATATTTTTTACCGGAATGCCGAGCGTCTGCGCCGCGACCTGCGACAAAATCGTGTATGTTCCCGTTCCGAGATCGGACGCGGCGAGTTCGATCAAAGCATTTACGTTATCGCCGTTTTTCGTCAATTTAACATTGGTCGAAGTGTCGCGCTGACGCGACGGATAAACACCACAGCCGACACCGTAACCGATCAGAAATTCGCCGTTTTTAATCTGGCGCGGTTCAGATTTGCGTTTGTTCCAGCCGAAAACTTCCGCGCCTTTTTTCAACGCTTCGACGAGCGAACGTGACGAAAACGGTTTGCCGCTCGACGGGTCTTTGTCGGGTTCGTTTCTCAGGCGAAATTCAATCGGATCGATTTTTAATTTGTAGGCGAGTTCGTCAATCGCCGATTCGAGCGCGAAACTGCCCGTAGATTTTCCGGGAGCGCGATTGTAAGTCGGCAAAATAATATTCATCGGTGCGACGCGATAAGTGATTTTCAGATTTTCAGCCGCATACATATGTTCGGAAACGTCGCCGCACGGCTCGACAAATTCTTCGTTGATCGCGCAATGCGTCGTCGTTTCGTGAACGAGCGCGGTCAGTTTTCCGTCTTTGGTCGCGCCGAGCCGAATGCGCTGCGAATTCTTCTGCCGCAGACCGACCGAATTGACCATCATCTGTCTGGTCAAAGCGAGTTTGACAGGACGTTTCGTCATTTTTGCCGCCATCGCCGCGACGATGACGTGTCCCCACGCGCCGCCTTTCGAGCCGAAACCGCCGCCGATGTGCGGCGTGATGACGCGCACCTGTTCGGGTTTCAAACCGAATGTTCCGGCGACCGCATTTTGCACACCGTTGACGACCTGCGATTCGTTGTAAATCGTTAATTTGTCATCCGCTTCCCAGACGGCGAGCGTAGCGTGCGGAGCCATCGGCTGATGATGTTCGATTGGTGTTTCGTAAGTTTCGTCAAATTTTACAGCGGCAGATTGAAACGCATTTTCCGCGTCGCCGTGCAATTCGTCCGCTTTATCTTTCGGAACTTTCGCGTTGGCTTTTTCCTTTTCAAAATCAATTTTGGCGGGAGTTTTTTGATAGACAGTTTTGACGAGTCGCGCTGCGTAACGTGCCTGTTCAAAAGTTTCGGCGACGACGATGCCGATATTTTCGCCGAAAAATTCGATGTCCGCATCTTGCAGCATCGAACCGCCGCGCAGACTCCGCGAAGGTTTTACTTTGAGCGCGTTTTCGTGTGTGATAACGGCAATCACGCCCGCGCTTTTTTCCGCCGCCGTTTTATCAATCGAGAGAATTTTTCCGGCGGCGATTTCGCTTTTGATAAGAAAACCGTAAGCCGTATTATTGACAGAAAAATCCATCGAATAATTAGCGCGTCCGGTAACTTTCAAAACACCGTCCACGCGGCTGATCGCTTCGCCGATTACGTCCGTTTCCTTTTTCATTTCTAACCCCTTGCTAATTTATTTCAACCGTGTAATTTTTCAGCTAACCACAAATTAACCAATGTTTCAGGAATAACGCCGCGCAACCTCGCTTCGGCTTCGATTTCCTTATAGATTTGCGGTTCGAGCGCGATTCGCTTTTTCTGTTTGGCGCGAACTTCAAAATCGGCTTCGCGCGTTTTATCCCAATAATCATCTAGACTGTGCGTGTCCCAAAACTCGCCGACCGCTTCCAAAGTTTTCGCTTTTGAAATACTGCTCAATTGTGTTTTTTTATTTTCGCCCATAACGTCTGCGCTCTTTCTTGTCCATATCTCTCGCACTCAAAATCAAAGCCGAATTCGAAGATTTATAAATAAAAAATACGATCAAATATCGTCCCGCTTCAGTTTGTCCGCTTGCAGAATAAACATCTTCGCCTTTTTGATGTCCTGATTCGACAAAACGGTAACGCGCTTTGTTGAAGAATATCTCTTCGACCTCATTCTGCGAGACTTGATGTTTGACCTCAAGTTTATCAACGATATTTTCAAGCCAGATAAATTCGTCAATATACATAATTCGCCGAATAAATTTCTTTAAGCCTTCATCCCGTTAGCCATCATCAAGGCGCGAACGATTCCGCGTTTGCCGAGTTCGACTTTGAACTTGTTGTGTTCGAGCGGTTTCGCGGCTTTCATTTCCATCTCGGCGGCGGCTTTGAAATTGGCTTCGGTTGCGTCTTTGCCTTTCAGGAATTTTTCGGCTTCCAACGCGCGCCATGGTTTGTGCGAAACGCCGCCCATCGCAATTCGCACGTCGTTTATTTTACTGCCGTTCATATCAAGCGCGGCGGCGACCGAGACGAGCGCGAACGCATACGAAGCGCGGTCACGAACTTTCAAATAATACGATTTGTTGGCGAAATTATTTTTCGGCAGTTCGATTGACGTAATCATTTCGCCGTGTTCGAGCGTGTTGTCTTTTTCCGGCATATTTCCGGGCAGACGATGATAATCGGCGAAATTGATCGAGCGCATCGAGCCGTCGGTTTTTTGCACCATCACGACTGCATCGAGCGCGGCAAGCGCAACGCACATATCGGACGGCATCACGGCGACACAATCGTTCGACCAACCGAAAATCGCGTGCATCCGGTTGATTCCTTCAAGTGCGCCGCAACCCGATTTTGGTTCGCGTTTGTTGCACGGCATCGCCGTATCGTAAAAATACGAACAGCGCGTTCGCTGATTCAGGTTTCCGCCGTTGGTCGCCATATTACGGATTTGTCCGCTTGCTCCGGCAAGAATCGCCTGCGTCAAAAGCGGATAATTTTGCCGCACAAGCGGATGATTTGCCGTGTCGGTATTTTTCGCCGTCGCGCCGATTGAAACACCGCCGCTCATCGTTTTGATCTGATTAAATTTAATGCGCGTGATGTCCACGAGTTCGTCGGGACGCGCCACGTCTTCCTTCATCAAGTCAATAATGTTCGTGCCGCCGGCGAGAAATTGCGAATTGGCATTTGCCGACACCATCTTGACTGCACTTGCCGCGTCTTCGGTTTTTGAATATTTAAATGGTCTCATTTTACGCACTCCCCTTTTCGGTTTCGGTTTCAAAAATAGCAATATCGTTTTCGCCCGCAAACTGCCATTTCTGCGCGACATCTTTACCCGTGTGAACTTCTTTAATTGCATCAACGATGTTCGGATACGCACCGCAGCGACAAAGATTTCCGCTCATCCGTTCGCGGATTTCGTCATCCGACAATTGCAAACTTCTGGCTTTGCCGCGCACGTCGGTTGTAACGTAACTCGCCTCGCCATTTTTCGCTTCGTTCAGCATTGCGACCGCCGAACAAATCTGTCCCGGCGTGCAGTAACCACACTGAAAACCGTCGTGTTTGATAAATGCCGCCTGCACCGGATGAAGTTCTTCGCCCTTCGCCAAACCTTCAATCGTCGTCACGCTTTTGCCTTCGCAAGTTGCCGCCAAAGTCAGGCACGACAATGTCCTGCGACCGTCAATAATCACCGTGCAAGCTCCGCACTGACCATGATCGCAGCCTTTTTTCGAGCCGGTCAAAGCCATTCGTTCGCGCAAAGCATCGAGCAGAGTCATTCTTGAATCCACATTTAACGATTTTTCCGCGCCGTTGACTTTGAATGCGACTTTTACGCCATTTTCAAATTCGGCAAATTTCTCACCGACAACTGTTTCATCAGTTGAATATGCAAGAAGTTTTTGTTCGGCTAATGCTTGTGTTGCCAAAATAGCTATACTTGCCGCCGACATTTGCTTCAAAAAACTCCGCCGCGCCGCGCCTGTTTCGGAAAGTTCTTGTGACTCGGCAATTAAAAGTTCTTTTAACAATTCCTTTTCGTCATCATTTAGTTCCGTTTCCGGTATTTCAAGTTCGTTTGACATTTAAATTCCCCTTTAGTTGATATAAAATAGCTTGACCTAAATATAGTTTCATCAATTTTTACAAATTAAATACGTTTATTAAAAACTAACATTATGAAATTGATTTGTCATTATTAAATTTTCCGCCTTTTTTATTTATCAACTTAAAATAGTGTCGATTAAGATGGTAATTTATTAACGTAAATGAAAATACCTTCCAAAATCGGAATTATAATTCTTGCTGCCGGAGCATCCGTTCGAATGGGAAAGCCTAAGCAGTTGCTTGAGTATAATGGCAAAACACTTTTGTTACATACAATTCAAGAAGCAGTAGATTCGGTCTGTTTTCCGATCGTAACGGTTCTCGGTTCAACTGCCGACATTTTAAAGGTTGAGATAAAAAATTCCGATGTGAAAATGGCAGAAAACATTGAATGGAAAAACGGGATGAGCAGTTCTATCAAAGTCGGGCTGCAAAAATTATTAGATTCGGATGATCAGATAAACGGTGTGTTGATAATGGTTTGTGACCAGCCGTTGGTTTCTGTCGAAATTATTAATCAAATTGTTGAAACGCATCAAAAATCGGATTCACTAATCGTTGCTTCCCGTTATCGTGATACGCTCGGCGTTCCGGCATTATTCAGCCGTCGTTTATTTTCAGAACTTTTAAATATGGAAAATGTTGGCGGCGCAAAAAACTTGATCGAAAAGTTTAAGGATCAAACAAGTGCGGTAAATTTTCCCGACGGTGAATTTGATATTGACACGCCGGAAGATTATCGAAAATTAAGCGAAATAAAAAACGGCTTTAAATAGCTTTGTAAGTTACTATTGCTTTTAAGGTTTCGGGTGAAAATATAATAAAATGCTGACTTCCGATTTAGCTCTCAATTTCAGTCGCAGCGGTAAACTTTTTCCGCGTCTTATTAAAACGACTGATGCCGGATATTTGCGCGATGCAGAAACTTTAATCGAAATATTCGGGAGTTTCGTCGGCAAAACTCGCGGCGAATTGGAATACGAACTCGAAGAATATATCGGTGCCGGAACGGATTATCGAATTTTGCGCGGTTTTATCAAACTTTTGACCGATCGTGCTAAATTTGAAACCTCCGCGCCCGCCGTGCCGGAAGAAATTCGCCAAAAAGTATTCCTCGAAGCCAGAAAATCTCATCCCGTTTTGCCTGATTCCAAACAACGAACCGAAGTTTTAGAAGTAATTGCCAAAGAATTCGATTCCGATGCTGAAACGATTTTTGCCAATCTTTACGCCGATCTATCCGCAAATCAAAAAATGATTTTCTTTGAAATGATCACATCGAAGGATTTGCTCGACCGCTATAATCTTGCACAGGCGCAAGCCTTACTTTACAAATGCGTCGAGATGAAAATTCGCGTTGCGCCGTCAAACACGGCAAATTATCGGGCGATCTTCGGTTGGATAAAACATTTCGGGTTGATTCATTCAGTTATCGGAAACCCGACAAATGGTTATGAGATAATTTTAACGGGCGCGGCTTCTCTCTTTCATCGTTCGCAAAAATACGGGATTCAAATGTCGGTTTTTTTGCCGTCATTACTGCTTTGTTCCGATTGGAAAATGTCGGCGGAAATCTCACAAAAAGATAAGGGAAATGCGTTTTACGAACTTTCAAGCGAACAAGACCAACTTACTTCGTGTTATTTTGACGAACCCGAATACGAAAATCCGATTTTCGAGCGATTGAAAAAAGATTGGGAAAAATCTCCGGTTGATTGGAATTTACAGGAAAATAAAGAGATCATCGATTTAGGTAAAACTGCTTTTGTGCCTGATTTCGTAATGCTTTCAAACAACGACGAGAAAATATATTTGGACGTTTTGGGATTTTGGACACCAAAAAGTTTGCAAAAAAGATTGGAAGAATTTAAGGCGGCAAATTTCAACAAATTCATCCTTGCCGTGTGGCAGGAACTTCGCGGAAGCCGTGACGAACCGCTTTGGACGAGCGAAAACGTCGTGTTCTTTAAATCAAAACTCGAGCCGCAAATGTTAGTGGAAAATGCGGAAAAGCTATTATTTAATCAATAATTTTGATAGAATCTTATTGGAGAGAAATCATAATAAAAGCGGTGAAGTTACTTCCGTGAAATAAAGTTTGACGGATAAAAGCGCGGGTTTTACACTTTAGTTTGCAACTTTGCTCGGTGGATTTGTTTCTAAACGGAAAGTAATTTTGAAAAGGAATTTATTTAATGTCAGTAATTATTGTAATTTTAGCAGTCATTTTCGTTCTCGGCATAGCCATTAATATACACGAGTTTGGACATTTTGCGGTTGCAAAACTGCTCGGAATGCGGGTTGAGGCTTATTCGTTTTTTGGCTTAGGTCCGCGTATTTGGGGCAAAAAAATCGGACATACCGATTATCGCATCAGCGCGATTCCGCTTGGCGCGTATGTCAAACTTTACGGCGACGAAGCGACGGGTGCATTGGAAGGCGGCGAATCGAAAGGCGAAGTCGTCCCCGATTCGGAACTTTATGAACTACGTCCACGTTGGCAAAAGTTCTTGGTGATGGTTGGCGGACCGTTTATGAATATTATGCTGGCGTTGGCGATTCCATTTGCCGGCGGATTGATCTACGGTGTTCCTTCACAGCCTTCGCCGGTTGTCAATAGCGTCAAACCGGGCGGCGCGGCGGAATTGGCGGGAATAAAAGTCGGCGATAGAATCGTCGGTTTTGACGGCGTTGAAAACCCGAGTTGGGATCGCATCCGCAACGATTCGCTGATTGCTCCCGATATGCAAATTCCGCTTACTGTCGAGCGAAACGGACAACGAACAAGTCTGACTATTAAACCGACAAGAGAAGATGTAAAAGGCAATTCGGTCGGATCGCTGGATTTCGCGCCTGCCGAGCCGGTCATATTAGTTCCTCAACCTGATTCTCCTGCTTCGCAAGCCGGACTTCAAAAAGGTGATAAAGCTATTTCCATTAACGGTGAAACTATCGGCAATGTTGATAACTTTAAAGAACTTATTCAAAAACACAAAGAAAATCCAATCAATCTAGTCGTAGTTCGCAACAATGAAACTAAACAAATTACGTTGCAGGCAAAAATCGGTGAAGATGGCAAAGCATTGATCGGCACGGGTTTATCAAATCAGAGTTTGGATAGAGAAAAAGCCTCGGTTACAAAAGCCGCCGCTTTTGCCGTTAATACGAATCTTGAAATTATTCGTTTAACGGGCAGAGTTTTCGGTCAACTTTTTGCCGGTGAGCGTTCCGTCAAAGATGCAGGAGTTGCCGGACCGATCGGCATTGTGCAGATAATTTCTCAGGTCGTAACCGATCAGGGTTTTATCGGACTTATCTCAATTTTGGCGTTGATTAGCTTAAATCTAGGCGTATTTAATTTATTGCCGATTCCGATGCTTGATGGCGGACAAATTGCGGTTTTAGCAATTGAAGGATTGCTCGGATTGTTCGGTTTGACTCTTTCAATGGCGATTAAGGAAAAAATTCAACTTGCCGGTTTAGCAATAATTTTACTGCTGATGGTAACGGTTATTTTCTTTGATGTTTCGCGGCTATTCGGGAAGTAAAAGAGTTGACAGGAAGTTGGCAGAAAGTTTCTGATTTAACTCCGGCAACTTCCTGTCAACTCTGAAAACTTTCTGCCAACTTTTAAATGAGATGAGAAGAAAAACGAAAGCGGTAATGGTCGGAAATGTGCAAGTCGGTGGTGACGCGCCGGTTGCCGTGCAGTCAATGACGAAAACCGACACGACCGATGTTGACGGAACGATCAAACAAATCGAAGAAATGGTTTCGGCAGGTTGCGAGATTGTCCGCATCGCCGTTCCCGACAAAGACGCGGCAATTACACTAAAAGAGATCAGAAAAAGAACGAAAATTCCGCTGGTTGCCGACATTCATTTTCATTACAAATTAGCATTGATGGCTCTCGATGCCGGAATCGATAAACTTCGGCTTAATCCGGGTAATATCGGTTCGATTGATAGAATAAGAGAAGTCGTCCGTGCCACCGAAGCGCGAAAAATCCCGATCAGAATCGGTGTCAATGGCGGTTCGCTTGAAAAAGATTTACTCCAAAAATACGGCACGGCAACGCCTGAAGCGATTGTCGAATCGGGAATGCGCCACATCCGCATTTTAGAAGATTTGGGTTTTTCGGACATTATAATATCGCTCAAAGCGTCCGACGTTCAGCGCACAGTTGCTGCATATCGTTTGATGTCAACTAAGGTTGATTACCCGTTTCATCTCGGTGTAACCGAGGCGGGAACAGCGTTCGGCGGCACGATAAAATCAGCGATGGGTTTGGGGATTTTGCTTTTTGACGGCATCGGCGACACTTTGCGCGTGTCCTTGGCGGCAGAACCGCACGAAGAAGTGCGCGTCGGTTGGGAAATTTTGAAAAGTCTGGAATTGAGAAAGCGCGGTGTCACCGTCGTCGCGTGTCCGACGTGCGGTAGATTGGATATTGATAATTTTGTCGAAATCGTAACCGAAGTCGAACGAAGATTGGCGCACGTCGAAGAACCGCTTCACCTTTCGATTATGGGTTGCGCCGTCAACGGTCCGGGCGAAGCTCACGATTCGCAGCTCGGTATAACTTTCGGGCGCAATGTCGGGATGATTTTCAAAGACGGTGTGCCGATGCGAAAAGTCGCGGGTGCGGATATTGTCGAAGAATTTGTCAAAGAAGTCGAAATTCTGCGGAAAGAAGGTGCGGGTGCGAAACCTTTAAGTGAAATAAAACCATTGGTTCAAATCACCTGATTAAGTCAAGAAGATTTGCCCGCGAAATACGCGAAATACACGAAATTTTTTTGCGTATTTCGCGTATTTCGCGGGCATATTAACTGGACTATTGTTAAATGAAAATCGTTGTGCGCGGAACAAATTGGGTTGGCGATGCAGTGATGACAATTCCTGCTTTGCGTGAACTTCGCCGGATTTTCCCCGATGCACAAATAACGCTTCACTCCCGAAATTGGGCAAAAGGAATTTTTCAAGATGTTGATTTCATTGACAAAATTCTTGGCTTTGACCGCGAAAAATCTACATTCAAAACACTTATCTCGCAAGCAAGCAACTGGCGCAAAGAAAAGTTTGATTTAGCTGTTGTTTTTCCAAACTCTTTTGAGTCTGCACTGCTGTCAAAACTCGGTAAAGTTCCGAAACGCTTTGGTTATGCCAAAGACGGCAGAAGTTTTTTGCTCACAAATCCGATCAAAATTCCCGCCTGGAAAAACGAACGACACGAGGTTTTTTATTATCTGAATTTGGTTGCTGAAGTCGAAAAAAATGTTTTTGGAACATCGAGCGTAACGGAAAACGAACCACGTTTTGAATTGAATGTTTCGGAAAATAGAAAAACCGCCGCGCGGAAATTTTTAACGCAAAACGGCGTTGATTTGTCAAAAAAACTTGTTGTCTTTTGCGCCGGTTCAGCAAATTCTCCGGCTAAACGATGGGAAACGAAAAGTTTTGCAAAACTCGGCGACAAATTAAAAAGTGAATTAAATGCAGAGATTGTGCTTGATGGGGCAAAAAACGAAGTGGGGATTTCGCAAAATGTCGCCGAGTCAATGTGGACAGCACCAATTGTTTTGACCGGCAAAACGTCTTTAGCGGAAGGAATGGCGATTCTGAGCGTTGCTGATTTGCTTATTTCAAATGACACAGGTCCGGCGCATATTTCAGCCGCGTTGGGAACAAAAACGCTGGTGCTTTTCGGTCCGACAAATCCGCTGACAACTCAGCCTTTAGGTTCGGAAATTATTCGTAAAGATGTTGAATGTTCGCCGTGCAAATTCCGCGAATGCCCGATTGACCATCGCTGTATGATTAGAATTTCGGCTGATGAAGTTTTTGAAAAAGCCGCAAAACTCTTAAACGCAGCCCAATGATAAACTCTAAAAAAAAACAAAAAGCCGTCTTTCTTGACCGCGACGGGACAATTTGCGAAGAAGTCAATTATCTTTCCCGTCCCGAAGATTTAAAACTTTTTCCGTTTAGTGCCGAAGCCGTCAGATTATTAAACGAAAGCGATTTTTTAGTAATTTTGATCACTAACCAATCGGGCATTGCACGCGGATTTTTTGACGAAAAAACTTTGCAAAAAATCCATTCTAAACTTAAAAAAGAACTTGCCGAATCAAACGCAAAATTAGACGCAATTTATTTTTGTCCGCATAATCAAGCCGATAATTGTGATTGCCGCAAACCAAAAACGGGAATGATCGAACAGGCAAAACAAGATTTTTCGCTCGATATAGAAAATAGTTGGATGATCGGCGATAAAGTGATTGATGTCGAAACAGGTTTCAATGCAAAGTTGAAAACCGCGCTAGTCTTGACCGGCTACGGACAAAGCGAAGTTGAGAAATTGAAGAAAAAACCAAATTTGATCGAAGAAAATTTATTGCAAAGCGCAAAAATGCTGATTCTGTAGTAAAAAAATACTTTTCTAGTTTTTTCCGATTGAAATAAAACCCGACCAATAAAACGGATGACGGCGATTTGGAGTTTTTATCTGCTTGAGCATCGCCATTTGCAAAGATTTGGCAATTGGATTATGCGGGAAAAGACGCATTTGACTATGAAATTCAACCATCAATTCGGTTGTGCCGAGAGAATCAACTTTCCACTGACTTGCCACAATGCGCGGAACTCCGGCGACAAAAAACGCCCACGATAGCCCGACAATTCCTTCGCCAATACTTGCATCGCCGCGTCCTGATTCACACGCTGACAACACGGCTAAATCCGCATTGAGATTCATATCCAACAGTTCCCACGCTTCGAGCAAACCATCTTCTTTTGATTCGGCGGATGATGATAAAATAAGTGCCGAATACATCGGATTCTGATTGTTCAAAAAGCCGTGAGTCGCAAAATGCAGAATATCGAAACTTTTTGCGTTCTGCTTGAAAATCGCTTCGGTTGCCAATTTATTTTTGTAAATTGTGCTTTGGTTTGCGCCGTAAATTTTACTCAAAAAGTCAACTTCTTTTTCGGCTGATGGCAAATTCTCAAACTTATTGCCGCGCACTTTTTCAAGTTTCGAGATTGCCGCCACACTAAGCGTAGGATTGCCGAAAGCAAGCAGTTTTGGATTCTTTGACAGATGGCTTTGGCTTTTCTGCATTTCGCGCAAAACGGTCAGCGAAGGCGCGTAAGAAATCGCAAAATCTTCAATCAAAAAGCGATTTTCCGACGGCAACAAGGCTTGAAACGGAATGTTCCAAAGAAACGAATCGGGAATGATGACCAGCGCACGTTTGCCTTTCAATTGCTCACGCGCCGCAGCAAGTAGCACATCGTAAATTTCGCGCCCTTTTGCTTTGTAATTCAAATTTAGTTGTTCATCGGAAACAACCGCCCGAAATTCATCCGTCTTTTTCTGCAAATCGTCTTTTTTGAGTTCAATCGGATAAATTTCCAGCCGCAATTTGCCGTTTTCTTTAGTGATGACGTAAAGAAAAGTCTTTTCGTCCGTTACGGCAAATTCCAAAAACGCGGTTTGCTCATCGGGAAAAAGCGCGGAAATTTCCTCAAATGGAATCGGCGTAAATTCGCCGCGTTGAATTTTCAATTCGGGCTTTGTCGCATATAGCCGAAGCTGAAATTCTTCCAATGCAAACCGCGCTTGCCGTAGTTTGTCTTCGAGTTCCACAATGCGCGATTTGTTTTGATATTCCTTCTGAGTTTCGTTTGTCAAAGCGCGATTCAAATCAGAAATGTCCTGCTTTAATTGCAACTCTTTGGCACGTTCTTCCGTGTTCATGGCTTTTGAAAGGTTTGATTTTCCCGTTGTAATGACATCAAACAACACTCTTGCTTTGACCAATTCGGCTGACGCTAAGGCTTCCTGCGGCTGATTCATTTCAACCAATAGTTTGACCATTTCGTGATATGCTGTAATGCGTTTTTTGTAATAGCGTTGTAAATTTCGTTCTTCTTGAACAAAACTTTTTCTACCTGTTTCATTTCGGCTAATCGCTTCTGAAAGAATGAGTTTTGCTTCATCAAACCTTTTGAGCAGTCTTAACGCCTTACCTTTAACGGCTAATTCATCAGATTCGCCGCTATTTCCTACTTGAGTTAATTGGGAAAGTTTGGTGGATTCATCCGCAAATTTTATGGCTTCTTCCAGATTTCCTAATTTAAGATGCAGATTTGCAATGCTATAAAGGGATAAGAAGGTAAATATCTTTTCGTCTATGTCAACAAAAATTTTATGAGCGCGATTTTCATAATCTAAGGCTTCAAGTAGTTTGCCTTGATTTTCCAATTGAGTGCCGATGTTTCCTAAAGCAATCCCAACTCCGCGTTGATTATTTATCGCTTGGTAAAGTTTGAGAACTTCCCGAAAATAAACTATCGCATTGTCTAATTTGCCAAACGAAGATTTCATCGTTCCAAGATTGTTCGTTGTTTTGGCGATTTGCAGTTTGTCATTAATTTCGCGGCTGATTTCCAAACTCTTTTGATAGTAAGTTTCTGAAAGAAGTTCATTGTCTTGGATAGCCTCAACTAAACCAAAATTGTGATAAAACTTTGCCAAACAAGGCTTATTATTTAGTACCAAACAAACCGGCAAGCCTTGATGGAGAGTTTGCGAGGCGTTTATCAAATCACCTAAATCGAGATACGCAAGGGCAGTATTTAATAGAGCAGTTGAATAGCCGAGTTTATCATTTTGATTTTCAGAAACTTTTGTTAGCCACAGAAAAACATCCTTTGATGAAATAGCTTGCCCTTTACTTCTTAGAATCTGCCCTTGTTTAATAATTTCATCACGAATTGTTAAGTATTGAAAATCTGCAATTTGTGAAAATAACAAATCTCGTTCATTATCTGTTTTTGCATTGGCGATTTGAAAGGCAAGGTCTTCTTCGCTTGAACGAATCCGCCAAATTTTCCACGTTTCGGATTCCTTAACAAATTGAAACGTCAGGTTTTGCGGTTTTTCCAAGATTTCGATTGAAACACGCAGACGATAAATTTCATCTTTGAAATTCGCATTGTGAAGCTTGAGATTTTGCAAAGAAACGGTTTCGTTTTCGGCAAAAGTTCTAGCAGTTTGTTTGAGAAAATCGGCAAGATACGGCGAATCAGCTTTCCAAAATTGTTTGAGACTTGCTTCATCTTTTTTCTGAAACGCGAGGTAGAAATTATTGACGATTCCGCGCACGGCTTGTTCGTCAGCCGTTTGCGCGAAAATCGGGCAAGTCAAAAACAGCAGAACAACACAGACGCAAACAAGTTTCAGAGTTTTCATTTTGAGTTCACCTCACAGATTTTTCGGGGCAGTTTGATTTTAAGTTTTTCTGCAACAAAGTCAAGATTTTTTCAACCACGAAGGAACACGAAGGTTTCACGAAGGTTTTTTCAAAAAAAAATTTTAATAAAACCGATTCATTTCTTAATTCTCAAACAAAAATTATTTTCTTTTTCTTGTTCTTCCTCCGTGTTTTCTTCGTGTCGCTTCGTGGTTAAATATTTTTATCATCGTTGCGCTTGCTCGACTTGACGTAGAAATTTTTTTGCATTTTCGGAATTCGGGTTTTCTTTTAAGTATTTACGAAATTCGGCGGCGGCATCGCGCAAAAGTCCGACTTCAGCAAAGGCTTTGCCTTTTTCAAGCGCGTCTATGGCTTGGTTGATGCGACTTTCGTCTGCTTGGCTGACAATATAGAATTTTCCTTGCCCGATAAAATTGGTCGTTTTGCCATCAGCCGAAACTGATTTTGCCGAAACTTGCCATTGATAGATTTTGCCTTTTGGCAGATTTGGAACACGCCACGAATTTCCGCTGACCCCATCGTTTTTGGCAAGGCGATTGTCGTTTTCGTCAAAAACGGCGACCTCAAAGGTTTGAATATTCGGAACATTTTGCCACGTTAAAACCGGCGACGAATCACGAATGACTGTGCCGTTTGGCGAAATGACGACGATTTTCTGTGGCGGCGAATCGTCGCTTCCGAGAAGCGTTCCGACTTTTTCGATTTTCAAATCTTTCAAAAATTTCGGCAGCACGAGATTTGCCAATTCAGGTTCTTTGGCAGGCACAATTACATTTTTATTTTCCGCGTTGGCGGAATTGTTTTTCGGCGCGACGACAATTTGATTTGCTTCAACTACGGCTTGAGATTCATTGCTGTTCGGCGTAGTTTGATTGGTTTGCAAATCGCTCGTATTTGACGGGTTTTGCACGATTTCATTTGGAGATTTCGGCATCAAAAGCCAAACCAAACCCGCGCCGACGATGAAAATAATCGTCGCCAAAGCTAACCAAATTGCTTTGCGGTTCGGTTGCGAAAACCAATCCGTCAGATTCGTCCACCAACTTGCTTTCAACAATTCGCGGATTTCTTTTTCTCTCTCCAATTCCTGATGAAAATTCAATAAATCGCGCAAATCTTCGCGGCACTCGGCGCAAACTTCAATATGGCTTTCGACAATTTCCTTATCAATCGCATCAATCGTTTCATAAACAAACGGCTTCAAGTGTTCTTCATAATTAAGATGGAAATCATTCGCTTTATCTTCGCGCAAATCTTCTATCAACAACGCTTCTTCCGTTTCGGCAATATTCGGAAACATCTCGTCTGACCTCCTTCGGCAATCTTCGCAATTTTCCAGATGCGTCTGCACACGCAAAAACTCACGCGGCGATAATTCGCTTTCGCCGTATCTTTTAAAATCTTTTTCGTTTATATGTTCGTCGTTCATTTTTTCTCCTCTTTTTGAGAGGATTTGTTCAGATTTCAGGGTTACGCATAATGTTCATTGAAAATAAAAGCCGTAATTATTTGAGCTAAAGCTATTAGGATTTGATTTTTATTATCCTATTCGGCTAAAGCCTTGGGTTTCTTGTCTTTACTATCCACTAGCTGAAGCTAGTGGCAATTCATGAAAGAAAAATTTTCTTATCAATTGCCTCCAACTTTAGTTGGAGGACAACTTAGAAACAACAAAACAGGCTTTAGCCGAACAATAAAAAAAGAAAATTCTTTAATGATTTAGCCAAAGATTTTTACAGTATTTATTTTTCAAAGAACACTATGCGTGAAAAGTCGCAATCATCGCTCAACTTGGATTCCCATTTCAAACTTGGCTTATTATCAACATTTTTCACGCATAAATGCGTAACTCTAAACTCATTTCTTAATCCCTAATCTGTATCGCAAAAGATTTCTTGCAATACTTCGCAGACTATCAACCCTTTGCTCCTTACTTGTTTTTCCTTTATCTTTGATGCCTAAAAAATCGGCTATTTCACGACTCGACATCGGCAACTTTGCAAAAATCTCGGAAAATTCTTCTAAACTCACTTCCAAAGCGTCGGCAATTTCCTTGATAGTTGCAATTCTCTTTTTCAAAAGCAAACTGACCGCTTCTGTCTTGCGCGATTCCTTCAAACTCAAAAGCCAAACCTTTCTCAAATGCGCCGGAAACGTCCTGATTTCAGCCCAAATTATGTGCAAATAACGCTTCTGTCGTTCTGCCAAAAGATATTCGTCTTGGTTGTAATTAAGGTATTCGCTCATTCCTTCAGGCATCTCGATTTCTTCAAACTGCGCCGTTTCGGTAATCTCCAAAATCGCTTTGATAAGCGCGTTTTTCGTCAACGCGCCGTCCGCAATTTCCAATATAATCGGCACGAGTTCCTGAATTTTCAAAAACAGATGATTCGGATATTTTTCGCGGACACGGGAAACGATTTCTTCAAATTCGATTTTGCTTCGCTGTTTCGATTTACCTTTCAAACCGACAAGTTTGTTATCGTCATCATCCGTAAAAAATTCCCACGCGCAATCGGTTTCTTCCTGCAAACGCTTCAAACGATGGTTCGTGTGTCGCCAAACAGGTTTTTTTCGTAAAATAAAATCATTGCGGCAATTAGCGGTAACAGTTGAAATATAAGTCAAAAAATTCCTGATCGATGTCGTCAGCAGAGTTCTCAGCCAAACTCTTTCGCGCAACTTTCTCAATTTTCCCAAAACGCGAGTCTGCGCGTCCGATTGAATCTCGTCCTTTTCGTCAATTGAAAGTGTGAGATATGAGGTTAAGCCTTTCCGAATCTGCGGAGTAATTGTTTCTTCAAAAAGCCGATTCAAAAATTTTTCCGCGTCAATCTCCGACTCCGCCGACAAAAAAGGCATCAGCAAATCATCATTTTCAGCTAAAAAAATTTCATCCGGCATAATTGAATTTTTTTGACGACGAATTTTTTCAAAGCAGATATATCACAAACAAATCGCCACCGCTTAAAAGTCCGAAATAGAAAAAAGTATCCGCGCCAGAATTATGGAACAAAGGCATTAGGAATCGGTTTGTCCTCTGCTATCCCGAATTGTGTTCCCGAAAAGCCTAATGTGCTTCGTTGCAGATACCAAACCCCATTCGATGGGCGAAAGACTGCTACATCTGCTCGCCCATCTCCGTCGTAATCTGCCGGTGATGGTTTGTCTGTATCCAGTCCAAATTGAATTGCTCCAAATCCCGCTGTGCTTCGCTGATAATACCAAATCCCGCTTGATGGACGATAAACTGCCACATCCGTTCTGCCATCGCCGTCATAATCGGCTGGAACTGGTCGGTCGGTGTTCAATCCGAATTGAATCGCTCCGAATCCGTTGGTGCTTTGTTGATAATACCAAACACCGTTTGAAGGTCGGAAAACGGCATAATCAGCCCGATTATCACCGTCATAATCACCCACGACGGGTTTATCTTCGCTGATCCCGAATTGGAAAGCGGTGAACTGATTATTAACCAGATTAAAGACATACCAGGT
>JANMAA010000081.1:0-4688 GCA_031359215.1 Acidobacteriota bacterium
ATGTGACCCGATAGTAATAAGCGGATGCGCGGCTAATACCTGTAAATCTTCGCCGGTCAAATATCCGTCGTCGCCGATGAAACCGGCTGAGACAAAAATTGTCGCCGGCAGGTTATACTTTTCAAGAAGCGGCAGCGCAACCGTCAAATTATCCTTGTAGCCGTCATCGAACGTAATAGCAATAAGATTTTCTGCCGGCGAAACAGTCAGCAAATTTCTTAACGGGACAACTCGTTTAAGGCGTTTTGCCAGCCACTTCAAATGCTCTTCAAATCGTTCCGGCGAAATATCAATATCTGCCGGCAACGGAACATCAAGTGCTTTTATAGTGTGATAGACAACGGCTTTATGCATATTTCTTGTTGCCATAAGAAAAGCACAAACCTTCTATTCTTCCAGAAATTGTTTGTGATTTGAGTTTTCGAAAAGGAAGGAAAATGTAGAAATGGATTTAGAAATTTTTAGTTTCTATATCCATTTTCAAAATTCAGATCAGGAGGTGCTTTTCTGACATTGTTACACACTTTTTATTACAATACTTCGGACAGTTTTTTGACAAACAAAGCAAAAACCTATTGAGTAAAAGTATCAACAAATTTATTCAGAGGTCATTTCTTTGTTCATCAGTCAAATTTTAGAAGGCTTGAAAAATATTAACAAGCCCCAATTTAAGTTTTTAGTTGTTCTTTTTCAAACTATCTTGGTTTGTCCGTCAAAAATCAATTTTTCTACTTTGGGCAGAAATTCGGTTCTCAATGAGCGAACCTTTCGGAGACAATTTCAGAAAGAGTTTGATTTTTCCCGGCTTAATCAAGAAATCATCGAACAATCCGAGTGTCGGATAAAAGCCTTTGCGATGGATGCCAGTTTTATTCGCAAAAGTGGGAAAGAAACTTTCGGGATAGACAAGTTTTGGAACGGTTGTGCCAGTCGAGCAGAAAAAGGCTTGGAAGCGTCAATCATTTCGCTGATTTGTGAGAAACAGAACGCCTCAGTTGCTTTAACAGTTGACCTGCGCGGAGCCGAATTTAGCTGAAAAAGAAGGAGAAGCAAAACAGACGAGAATTGATTTTTATGCGGCACAGGTTGAAAAAGTAGCACCGCAAATAACTGCCTACACACGAGTTGGATTGTTTGACGGGTATTATGCCAAAGAGAAGTTTGTGCGGAAAATGAGCAAACTCGGATTGACCGTCATCTCCCGACTGCGTGCGGATGCGAATTTGAAATATCTTTATGAGGGTGAGCAAAAGAGTCGCGGCAGGCATCGCAAATATGAGGGAAAAGTTAATTTTACCGACTTAACGCAACTCACAGAAACAACGGTCAAAGTTGAAGAAAAAGAGATTAAACTATTTGTCGCAGTAGTCTGGTCGGTTAGTTTGAAAAGAAAAATCAAGTTAGTGGTCGTGCAGTATGGAAGCACAACCGTCAATTTGTTTTCAACCGATTTGGAAATGTCGGCGAGTGAAGTATTTTTCTATTATCGAAGTCGTTTTACGACCTCTGTTTTTGATTCGGGATGCGAAACAATCAGGTGGTTTGACAGATTGCCAAGCGAGAGATAATAAGGCACTGGAATTTCATTGGAACACGGCTTTGACGAGTGTTAATTTAGCTAGAGCAATGAGCCAAATTGAACAAGTAGAAAATGAAAAGAATCCGTTTTCGATGAAGTCAATCAAACAACAATTTTTCAATGAAAATCTGCTCAAATTATTTATTTCAAAGTTAGGTTTGGAGCAGAGTTTAATAAAATACAAGGAAATACTGACAGAATTAAGAAATTACGCCACTATCTTCTCTTAATTCTGTCCGAAGTATTGCTATATTAAAATTCAAAATAAAAGTCCTTTGCAGCAATCGCTTCCGGTTGCCGTGTGGAGAGAGCTGTCCGAAGGGTTTTTCGGGTCGTAGCAAACGCGGTATTGTGTTCCCGGTTTGTAAGACGTATTTCGATCATCCGTCGCCTGAATGGTTTGTCCCGCTTCGGTCTTAAAATTGTAGCTGACGCGATAGCCGTGTTCGGTGCGGTTTTTCGTGCCGCGCCACGTTTGCGGTTCAGCCGCAGTGATTTCCGGCTGTGCGGTTGCGGTGCGCTGTTTCGCGCCGCTGTCCATCCACCAGATGATGCCGATCAATATAACAGCGAAAATGACCAGAACAAGCGGAATGCCGATCATTAATTGTTTTCCGGTTGAAAGTGTATTTGTTGACATAATTTTTATCCTCCAAGATTCTAAAAAGGCGCGGCATCCTCGAAGTTGGTCGCGGCTTTGGCGACTCCGGCTTTGACGATGCAGAGCAGTGTGCAGTTCGTCCAGGCGATTGTTCCGTCGTTTCCCGTAAATTTCTGTCCGTCGCCTTTTTTCGTTATTGTTCCCTGATATTTTTTGGTGATGTCGGCAAGTTCCGCATTTGCCTGCGCCGCCGTCGGATAGTTCGCCAAACCGCCGTCAACCTTGATTTCGACACCTGCGCCCTGCTGCATATAGGTAAATCCTTTAGCTTCGGTCGAACCCGGATAAGTATCATTGGCAACAATTCCGACGAGCTTGAATTTGATTAAACCCGACGCTACTTCTTCGGGCAGCAAATCAGCTAGCTTGCCCTGATACGGATTTTTCGACGCGCTCTTTTGACTAAGATTTTTAAAGTTTCCGCAGCCCAAAACGACGATTAAAAAGATGAGCGCGACGGGAATTATTGATTTCATTTAATTTTCTCCTTTATTTTGTAAATTGATTAAAAGCTGCCGCGTTTGGCGTAAACGGTTTAGCACGACAGCCTTCAAAGTTATTTTCCGGCGCGGATGACTTTAATGCTCGTCACCTGTTTCATTATTGATTCGGCTGGAAGCTCGATTCTCACTTTTGACATCTCACCTTTTGCCGTTGACATCAATTCGGACGAGCAACACACTGGCGAATAGTCGGCAGCCTGCACTAGAATTCCGTCTTTATCGCGGAATTCGACGTAGAAAATATAATGTTTGCTGTCGTCGGTCTTCGACTTAAAATAAATCCACATTTTACTTTCCGGTGGTTTGGGATATTCGTAACGCACAATTTCAAACCAGTCTTCCATCTCCGAAAAGTCCGGCACGGGTTGTCCGGGTTTAGTGTCAACTTTATTTTTCGGCTTTTGTTCAGTGTCCTGAGTTTGATTATCCGGCGCGGTTTTTTGGTTTGCAGTCGTCGGCTTTTGTTTGGCGGCTCCCGGCGGCGGGATGTTGTCCTCTAACTTCTCGCCGTTGATGTCCACTAACATACATCGCCACTCGCCGAAGCCTGACTTCTTGTAACAAGCCCCTTTCGCATTTGGCGCACTGTAAGAGGTGCAGTTTCGATTGGTGTTAGTTTTGTCGGGGAAAATCGCCGTGCATTGATACGATTTGTAACTGCCGCGAATCGCATAAATGAGAAATTTCGTGTCAATGCCGCCAAAATTAATATCTTCTCTTGGGTTGTAGCGTCTGCCTGCGCCGACCTGAACTTTGACATCTTCGACGAAATACAGTTTATCGCCGTTAATTCCCTCATTTTCGCAAATGACATATTCCGCCGCTTTCGCCGCCGACAACGCGCCCGCTTTCGGCGAAGTTTTATCAGCGCAAGTGCGCGGGTCACGCGAGTTATATTTTTCGCCGATACCATTTTGCGCGAACGTCGAACCGAACGCCGTAAAGATAATTATTGTGGTTAATGCGGCTAATAGAATCGTTCGTAATTTTTGGTTTTTCATTTACTTTTCCTCATTAAATTTTTGATTACTGATGACTGATTTTTCGTTCATTTTGAATTATTAAGGACACTTTCCTTCCGACCGCAATCCGCTGTTATGTGGGTTTTTCGGTTCGTAGCAGACTTGCGCCATAGTCGAAGAATCGCTTGACCCGTGTTTATCGTCGGTTTGAGAAATAGTTTGTCCGTCGTGGGTCGTGAATTTATACGCGACGCTGAATCCTTGATGCTGGCTGCTTGAAGTTGAGACGCTGCCGGGCTTTCTGGGAACGCCGGATGTATGGGTTTCCGTCTAGGTCGTCGGCTTGACGCTGATGATTTCCGGCTGCGCTATTGCCGTCCGCTTCTGGTATGGAAATTGAATAAAAAACATCATATACGCGAAAAAAATGAACGGTATCGCAGCAATAGCCAGAAAGCCGCCGATGAGCGCGACGATCAACACCGTGTTATTTTTGTTGGCGACCGCCGCGGGGTTTGGATTAACTTGCATAACTTTCTCCTTTAAATTTTTTAATCGTCAAAATCAGCCGAATCGCGGCAAACGATTCGGCGTTGATTGTTACTGGATAAATCTCACGGCTTTAACGCTGACAACATCCTGCATAATTTTTTCGCTCGGCATAGTGACGTAGCCTTTCGTCGGTTCGCCGACTTCCGCGTTTGAAAATCCCCCCCTCCAGGAAACTTCCGTGTATTGCATCAACATTCCGTCTTTGTTGCGAAATTCCATTTTGAATTCGGTAGGTCATTCGCGGTAGGCAACGTCCGTTTTGAAATAGATATACAGCTTTTTTTCAATCGGCTTATATTCGTAGCGGGTGATTTGATACCACTGTTCCAGCGCGGAGAAATCAGGTTTGGGATAGCCGTTTTCGTCTTTATTGTCGGCGGCATCTTTTTTTGCAGGCGTGACGGTCGGCTTATTGTCTTGCTTGGCGACAG
>JANMAA010000123.1:0-21555 GCA_031359215.1 Acidobacteriota bacterium
GAAATGCGGCTCAAAGTCGGGAACATTTCCGACGACGTGATGGAAATCGCCTGCGGCACACACAATTATCGCAACCTGATGAGGAAGCCATTTTTCAAAGAGTTGCTGTTACAACAAATTTATTACGCATAAGGTCTAATAAAACCCACCTGCATCTTCTTTTCTAACCTTAATCAGTTTTGCTATTTCAGCAATCGCAACCGAACGACAAAATTTCAATCGGCGGATTTTTACGAGTGTGAATGGCACTGCCCACAACCAACTTGCCAAGATTAACTGCTCGTTGAAGGACATTACAAAAAAGTCGCCGCTAGAGAGATGGAAATTTCTGTTCACACTACTTCGTTTCATCTAAAGAACATCTATACAAAACTGCAAGCCCACTCAAAAACCGAGGCGGTTGCCAAAGCATTGAACGAAAAAATAGTTTGAAAATTGATTTTTTTTTCAAACCTACTCATTTAGGTAGTTATTTTCACCCGTTAATGAGTCTATATTCACCTACATATTATTTGAACACAAGTAAAAATATTAAATTTGAAAAGGAGTTAATAAAATGGGTTATACGGATAAAGCGGCTGACTGGCAAGCCTGTGGAATTGCACAAGTCGGAGTAGTAGTTGGTGTTGGAGCAGGTTTGTATCTTTTTGAATTTCGCAGTAAAGCGGCACATGCACGGGCAACCTACACTTTTCTTTCTGTTGGAATAGGCTTAGGCGGAAGTTTGGGCGGCGGTGTCGCTCCGAGTCCAAAGGACGTTGCTCTCAACCAAACACCTGAGTTGTTTAGTCCAATAAAATGTCTTCGTCCATTTTCTTGTGAAGATTTAAATCATTCTTTCGCAGGGATGAAAGTTCTCAGCATAGGGGCGGCGTTAAGCTACTCAATTGTTATAATTTCAGCCGGATTTTTTGACAGATTATTTTACGAACAGGAAGTCAGCGGTTGGGGAACAGGCGTTGGGGTAGTCGGCGCTAAATTAGAAGGTGTTTGGACTGGTTGGAGTCTCAATGATTATTATTAAATTCTTCATCTTTAATTAAACTAATTCAGAATTTAATTTAAGGAGAAATATATGGCAATTTGGTCTGATGCAACATTTGTTCCGATTACCGAGAATTTTAATATAGGAAGAATGCAATCTCCGATAAAAGGGTTGATTATTCATATCACGGACGGCGCATCGCCGGAAAAGGGAAAACCAAAAGTGCCGCCTTGTTTGCAAGGTGTTTGGGGATGGTTTTGTAATCCGAAAGCGAATTGTTCGGCTAATTTTTGTATTGCCAAAGACGGCGAGGTTTGGCAATTTGTTGATACCGCTAATCGCGCTTGGTCGGTTGACGGCGACACGATTGATGCACAGTGGATTAGCGTCGAAAACATCGCGCTTCCGGGCGAGAGGTTGACCGATGACCAAGTTGACCGATGCGCGATGTTATTTAGCTGGCTGCATCGGCAAAGTTCAGGCGTTTCATTATCGGTTGCCGGTAACGCCCAAGGTTCAGGATTAGCTTATCATTCACTGTTCGGCAAAGGTCATCCGGGCTGTCCGGGTTCGCCCGTCATTTCTCAATTAAACGACATTTTAGAACTTGCAAGTGCGGCTTATTGGTAAATTTATACTTATTAATTTTTCGGAAATATTCGACCTTGGTTTTTGAAATGCTTTCTTTCAACAATCTGCGTTTATTGATTAACCATTTGGAACACGGAACAGACGGTATCGTTGGGTTGTAAAAAAATCTTAACCGAAAAACACAAAAAAGCCTTGCAAATGCAAGGCTTTTTTGTGTTCGATGAAATCGTTAAAAGAAATGGCACGGACTTTGCAAGACACAGTTTCAGAAGGCAATGCCTGCCAAAAGATAAAAATTATCAGGGCGTTGCCAAAGTTATTAATTTGTTAAGGAGAAAATATATGAATCGTTTTAGAAATTTAATCGCTGTTTTTGCTTTTTCCCTTTTAATTTTAGCTATACCGACCATCGCTTCGGCACAGTTCGGCAACAATCGCAACGATGATGACTATTATCGCAATGATCGTAATAGTCGCAATGATGATGATTACGATAATAATGGCAACAACGGCTATTATGGCGGATATAACAACCGGGCATTACAGTCAACCATCAGAAGTCTGAAAAATGACAGCAGACAATTTGCGCGTCAATTGGACGATGCACTTGACCGCAGCCGAATTAACGGAAGTGATCGGGAAGACCGCTTAAACGAATTAGCTAAGGATTTTGCCAAAGCCGCTGACAGACTCGACAGCAGATTTGACAACGGACGCGATCTTAATCGCAGTCAAAATGAAGCACGGCGTGTTTTAGAATTGGGTTCACAGGTCGAACGCGCACTTTCGAGAACTCGTCTGAACTATAACGGCGGATATTGGGATCGAATTAACCAAGAATTGCGGCAAGTAGCTGATGCTTACAATTACAATTCTAATAATCGCAACAACCGCAACGATCGCAACAATCGCAACAATCGTCGAGGCAATGATAGATGGTGGAATAACCTTCCATTCTAAATTAAACTTGATTAAAAATCTGAGCGGTTTGAAATATGATCCGCGTTTTATAAAGCCCGAGTCTTTGCAGCCCGGGCTTTTTTTATTGACTAAACGAAGATTAGTTTGACACCGGCGATCAACAGACCGACTGCCAACACTCGCCGTAACGTCAATGAATTAAAGCGGTAGCTTCCTAATGTCGCGCCGATTATTCCGCCGATAACTGCTGCGATTATCCAAAATAAAACATCTGTGGAAAGATTTGAAATTTGAGAATTCTTTCCTAAAAAGTAGTTTCCAAGCAGTCCCGACATCGAATTGACTAAAATAAAAAGCGCGGAAATGCCTGCGGCTTTTTTTGTTTCCGTCCAATTCATCAAAAGCAAGATCGGCGTTAAAAAAATCCCGCCGCCGACACCGACAAGTCCCGAAACAAAGCCCAAGATTGCGCCGATGAGCAAACAAATCGAGATGTTCGGCGCGTGTGGTGCGAGTTCCGTCTTTAAATTTATCGCCAGCCGAATCGCGGCGCACATCAGCGTAATTCCGAGAATTATCTTATAAACAGTCGTCGGTAAATGAATCATTCCGCCGATAAATGCCAGCGGAATCGAACCTATCGCAAAAGGTAGAAAAATTTTCCAGTCGAAATGCTTTGCGCGATAAAATTGAATAAAGGCGATAGATGAAACGAAAAGATTCAGAATCAGAGCCGTCGGGCGTGTAACTTCGGGAGAAACTAAAAAAAATGCCATTACCGCCAAATAACCGGACGCGCCGCCGTGTCCGACGGAAGAATAAAGAATGGCGACGACAAAAACGGCGAGAACTATTAAAATTTCAGTTAATTCCATTAAGGATATATGCAATAAAGCGCAGAGGAATTTTGTATTTTCAGATTCAAACCACAGCTAATTCTTCAACAAATCGTTCCACCCATCTTTTTTGTTCAGCCGTTTCGGGAACCTCAATACCGCGTGTAATGCTTAATTGTCGAAAGGCTTCAGTTGGTTCAATATCGAATAAAGTCATTAAAGTTGCCGCTAACAAAGGTGCGCGACCAATGCTTTGGCGGCAATGAATGCCGATATTTTTGCCTTCCAAAAGTGAATTTTTTAGTTTTTCCGTCAGACGCAAAAACTCTTGATTCAAATCGGGAACGCCTCGATCAGTAACCGGAAAGGCAATAAATTCGATACCGTTTGCAACACAAAATTCAGCTTCGCGTTCGAGTTCAAACGCCCGTGTTTCTTCTGCGTCTAGCATCGAAACGACAATATCGAGACCGGCATTTGCCCAAGCCGCCGCTTCATCTTCAAGCCATTCGCCTCCGCGCGGACGCGCCACCAACGACACCCGCCCGGGATATTTTTCTTTTGTCCAAAATACTTCCGCAATCATATTATTCTTTCCCAAATTTCACGCGCTAAATTATTAACATCGATCCCGCGTTCGCCCAAAACTTTGATGCGATGATGTCCGTCCATTATCGTTCCATCAGATTTTGTTTTCAGCGCACCTGCCTGTTCCGGTTTTAAAGATTCGATCAAATCTTCGGTTGAAATCCGTCGGAAATTTTCCAGTTTTAGCTTGATTAAATTACTTTCGGAGTGCAAAAACTTTAAGGGCGGTTGGTTCATTTATTTTATTCTATATTTATGCAAAACAAGAGTAAAGAAAGTGAATTGTTAAACATTTGTTGAATTAGATTTACAAATAAACCTGTTAATCCAGCTATCCCAATCTTTCAATGCAAGTTCTACTTGAATATTATGACGTTCGCGTTTATTGCGATATTTTTTTCTCAATTCCGGTGGCAGCGGTTCGAGCAAGCCGAATGTAATATTGACGGGTTGAAAATTTTTCGTTTCCGTATTTGTTACATAACGACATAACGCGCCGATTGCCGAAGTCGGTGGTGCAGTAATCAAAGTTTCACCGCGCACAAGCCGCGCTGTATTCAAACCTGTCAACCAACCTGTGCCAACCGATTCGATGTAACCTTCAACGCCGGTGATTTGTCCGGCAAAAAATAGATTCGGATTTTTGATTGTTTGCAAGGTATCGGTCAAAACCTTCGGCGAATTGATAAAAGTGTTGCGGTGAATCTGTCCGAATTGCAGAAAATCGGCGTTTTCAAGTCCGGGAATCAATTTCAAAACTCGTTCCTGTTCGCCGTAACGCAGATGATTTTGAAAACCGACCAAACTGTAAGCATCCGCCATCAGATTTTCCTGTCTTAGCTGAACTGCCGCGTAAGGTTCGCGCCCTGTCGTCGGCAACGGCAAACCTTTCGGCTTCATACAGCCGAAACGCAAAGTGTCAACACCACGCCTTGCTAATTCCTCGATCGGCAAGCACGATTCAAACCATTTCGTATCTTCAAATCGCTTTAACGGGACTGATTTTGCTTCGATCAATTCGCTGTAAAATCGTTCGTATTGTTCCGGTGTGAAAGGACAATTAACATAATCATCGCCGCCTTTGCCGTAACGTGCCGCCATAAAAGCGATACTCATATCAATCGAATCAGCCGCGACAATCGGCGCAATCGCGTCATAAAAATAAAGTTGGTCATCGCCCGTCAACCTCATAATTTCGAGCGTTAGAGCGTCGGAAGTAAGCGGTCCGGTAGCGATAATCGAAACTTCATCGGGTGAAATCGTTTTGACTTCTTTACGAATCAGTTTGATATTCGGATGATTTTCGATCTTTTCCGTGATGTAGTCAGCAAATTTTCCGCGATCAACTGCAAGTGCCGCGCCCGCCGGAACTTTTGTCGCTTCAGCCGCTTTCATCACGAGCGAATTCCCGCGCCGTAATTCTTCTTTCAACAAATACGGTGCAGAGCCGACTTCATCCGACTTTAACGAATTAGAGCAAACGATCTCCGCGAGTTTGTCCGTCCGATGCGCCGGTGTTTGCTGAACCGGACGCATTTCATAAAGTTTCACCTTCGCACCGTTTTCTGCCGCTTGCCACGCCGCTTCAACTCCCGCTAAACCACCGCCGATTACATTTACTTCCTTCATCTTAATACTGATTTTTAAACTATCCGAAAGCTAACTTTAACACATTGATAAGACTGATTAGAAATTTGATGCCGGCAAAGAAGAATTTTCTAAGGTCAGGGATTAAAATTGTTTTTTTCGTGTCAGAAACATTTTTATTTTGCTGAAAAATTGCTAACTTAGATTTTATGGACAAAGGGATTAGGGAACTTGATAAGCCAGCCGCTTCTAACAAAAAAAACTCAACCTTAGCTACAACTTTTCGCGCCTTAAAACATAGGAATTTTCAACTCTTTTTTAGCGGGCAGTTTGTTTCGCTAACCGGAACGTGGATGCAATCGGTGGCACAAAGCTGGTTGGTTTATCGGTTGACGGGTTCGGTGGTTTTGCTCGGTCTGATCGGATTTGCTTCACAGATTCCCGTTTTTTTGCTCGCGCCGATTGGCGGCGCGATTGCCGACCGCTACAATCGGCGGCGCATTTTGATAATTACGCAAACGGCGGCGATGCTTTTCGCGTTTGTTTTGGCGATTTTGACATTGACGGAAACTGTTCAGGTTTGGCATTTATTTGTCATCGCCGCGCTTTTCGGTATTGCTAACGCCTTTGATATCCCGACGCGACAGGCTTTTGCCGTTGATATGGTCGGCAAGGAAGATTTGGTTAATGCGATTGCCTTGAATTCTTCGATGTTTAATGGCGCACGAATCGTCGGACCTGCGATTGCCGGTTTGCTGGTTGCGGCAATTGGTGAAGGTTGGTGCTTTTTTCTCAATGCTTTAAGTTATGTTGCCGTTATCGGCGGTCTTATTTTGATGAAAATCAACATCGAAATTCGTCCGAAAGTCGGTTCGGCACTCTCTAATATTGCGGAAGGTTTCGGCTTTGTGGCAAAAACTTCACCTGTTCGCGCTTTGCTGTTATTGCTCGGATTGGTCAGTTTGATGGGAATGCCGTATGCCGTTTTGATGCCGATCTTTGCTGATAAAATTTTGGGCGGCGGTTCAAGCACACTCGGTTTTTTAATGGGCGCAAGCGGTTTTGGTGCATTGATTGCCGCATTGAGCTTGGCGGCGAGAAAAGAAGTTTTTGGTCTTGGACGTTGGGTAGCTTTTGCTTCCGGCGGACTCGGATTGAGTCTGATCTTATTTTCATTTTCAACCGTTTTTTGGCTTTCGGCGTTGCTTTTAATTCCGGTCGGATTTTCGATGATGACGCAGATGGCGGCTTCAAACACACTTGTTCAATCAATGGTGCCGGACAATCTGCGCGGTCGCGTAATGTCGGTTTATGCGATGATGTTTATGGGAATGGCTCCGTTGGGAGCATTGATGGCTGGAGTGTTGGCAAATCATCTCGGCGCACCGAATACGGTTGCGTTAGGTGGTTTTATTTGTATTATCGGTGCGATTGTTTTCGGGTTGCGCCTTCCGAAACTTAGTGTCGAAGGTCGCAAAATTATCGTTGCGCTTCAAATGACCGGCGGCGAACCTGCCGCCAAAGCCTCATTTCAGGAACCTGTGCTTATTCCTTCCGAAAAACATTAAAAAGTCGGCAAATGTTTATAGACTTTTTAAATTCCTTGCTATCTTTAATCATAAAATAGAGTTATAAATGATTATGAACACTTTTTCCGATTATTTTGCATTAGACAGTTTCGTGCAAATTATAAAGCCAACCATTCCGCTATGTTATCTATCTAACATAATGTGATACAATCTTTTTGATCGAAATCGCGTTTTAGCATTTAGTCTTGAGTTCAACAACTCTCTTCTGATGTCTGCTTCGTTTCCGATTTTCAAACTGTTACACCACAACAACCCAATCCCGACATAACGCGATTAAAGCGGGGTTTGTGTGAAACAGAAAGAACCGAAACGATTTATTCCCAAGCAAAAAAGCCCAAATTATATTGGCAGTGTGCCTGTCGAAAAGCACAGAAGGAGATGTATGAAAATTCTACTATATAATCCCGATAACGGCATTACCCGAAATTTTATGCCGCATTTGTGGATGTTTTTACTGCAAGCGTTAACCCCGAAAGAACACGAAGTAATTTTAATTGACGGCAACGCCAAAGCGATGACGAGAGAAGAACTCGTCCGATTTTGCCATGATGAAAATATCGGACTTGTCGGCATCGGTGCGATGACGCGCATGGTAGCGCGGGCGTATCGTGTGGCTGACGCTTTGCGCGATGCCGGAATCAAGGTCGTGATGGGCGGACCGCACGTTACCGAATGTCCCGACGAAGCATTAGGACGTGACGGCGGAAAGCGACACGCCGACGCAGTTGCGCTTGGCGAAGCTGACGAAACTTGGCATTTGATCGTCGAAGATGCCGCAAATGGAACACTTAAAGACATTTACCAACCCGAATTCGACGCTAAAGGCAATGACAAGAAACCTAGTTTGCAACCATATCCGCACATTCCCTGGGAAACACTCGATTTGGATCAATTCAGTCTCGTGCCCAAATTTTTGCAGCCGATGATGTCAAAAATGGGCGAAGGTTGGGGCAAATTTTTTGTCGTGCCGATTGAAACCGGACGCGGGTGTCCTTACGGATGCGAATTTTGCACGGTAACTGGATTTTTCGGAGATTCGATTCGCTTCAGAACAAACGAAAGCGTTGTTGAAGAGTTATTGAGATTAAAAGAACGTGCCAAAAAAGAAAAAGGACAAATCGCTGTTTTCTTTATTGACGACAATCTTGCCATTAATAAAAAGCGAGTTAAATCATTATTAAAAGATATAATAGCGGCTGGCGCACAATTACCGTGGGTTGCACAAATCAGCGCAAATTTGCTCGGCGACGAGGAATTGGTCGATCTGATTGCCGAATCCGGCGGCAAATGGGTTTTTATCGGAATGGAATCGATTGATCCGGAAAATATGGCTTCGGTCAACAAAAATTTCTCCAAACCATCAGATTACAAACAAGTTCTCGACCGTCTGGCAAGCCGCAATATTTATGCGATTACGTCGTTTATTTTCGGAATGGACAACGATACGGACGGCGTAGCGGGCAGAACGCTCGAGCAAATCGAAAGTTGGTCGCCCGGACTTCCTGTTTTCGGACAACTTACGCCGTTTCCGTCAACTCCGCTTTATACACGGTTGGAAAAAGAAGGTCGCTTGAGCCGCCCGAAACATTGGCTCGAATTTGCACCGTTCGTGATGGCTCACACACCTTCAAAAATGACGATTGACCAGGCGAGTGTCGAAGTCAGACAAGCGTGGACAAATTCTTATAGTGCCGAAAGGAACGCCGAAGCGATTGATATGCTCAAACATCAACCGATTCAATATCGCATCAGTCATTTAGTTGCGCGTCTGTTTTTTCGCGGAATCTATTTCCCGCAAATGAAAAAACGCGATTGGATAAATTTGTTATTGCAAAATCGCGGAACAATATACGGTCTGACAAAAGAAGGATTTTCAACGTGGCGGGCTGCGCGTAAAAGACAAAAGATGAAAACGATTGCCTCGCAAACAGCTTGAAAACTGAAGCAATAATTTTCAAAATAAACACAACACTATTTACAGAATGTTAAATAATTTGTAAATTAGGTTGTGTTTATTTTTTGGAAATAACAACTTTTAGAGGTTAAAAAAGCGATGAAAGATTGGATTATCAACCGCGAGCAAAAACTACGCGAGTTTTTTGAACTTACGCTTTCAACTGTAATTGTTTCGCCGGAATCCGTTGATTCATTTGAAGTGTCGAAAAATATTACCGAACATCTTGAAAGATTCAATCTCGAATGGCACATTGTTCCATCGGAAACTGCGGTTTCGATTGAAGATGCAGAATATCGAAAGCGGCTTTATTCACAACTAAAACGTGAACTGCCTCCGATCGAACATAAAAAAACGAGTTCTTATCGCGCTGTAATTGACGGACATCGCCGACATCAAGGGCGCATTATTGCCGTTGAAACGACGGCGAAGCCGAAATATCTGCCCGAAAACAAACAACTTTACGGAACTCCTTACGGTTTTGAACCGCGCGTTGACCCGTTTTTGCCTTATATGGAAAAAGCAGGTTTTACTACGGGAAATCGTTACGGTCATAATTATCAGGCTTTACGGGAGTTCGTTAATATCGTCAATGAAGATTGGAATTCGCGCCGTCTAATGCCTAAAGATTTTCGGCTGACAATTTGTCCGCCGGTCATTTTTAACCTGATCGGAACTGTGTTTCATCCTGAATGGAGTTTGACCGAATCGCTCGAATTAGGTTTCTACCGCGACGACCACGGCAACGCCAAATGTTATGCAGTCGGCTCAAATGCGCCCAATGATTTTTCCTACATCAGTGAGATCGAAACTGCATCGGATTGGACATATTTAGGCTTTCGCACCGCGCTCGTTCTCGATGAATAAAATAAAAGAAACAACCCGAAAACGGAAATATCCCTCAAATCATTAGATTAAAATTAAACGCCGTCGGCAAAATATTGTTTTTGAGGACGGCGTTAGTCTTTTTATTCAGGGTAAATGTTTATGAAGAAAGTTCAGTTCGTCGTGCTATTTCCAGTGATAATAATAAGTTTAATTACGTTTAATTTTTCCGTTAACGCACAAGAAGACAATTCATCGAATACAAATCAAACGCCGATTGCCAGCCCGACACCCAAACCATCACCAACGGCAATTCCTTTGGGAAATGTCGTTACCGAGGCGGAAAAAACTTCAAAAAAATTACAAGAGATTCAAACAAATCTTTCCAATAATCCGAGTATTACGGTTGTTCAAACGGAATTGCCTAAATTGTCGGAAGAATTAGATTTACGCATAACGGAAACAAACCAAATTTTGACGGCGCAACCTTCGCTGGAAACACTCCGTAAAGTCGAGCAGGATTGGAATTCACTTGCCTCGAATATTCCCGCATGGAAAAAAGATTTAACGACAAACTCCACCGTTATTGACAGCCAACTCGAACAATTAGCTGATCTTAGCGAGATGTGGCAATTGACGCTCAAAGCGACGGAAGGCGCGGCAGTTCCGCCGGAATTGTCGGAAAGAATTACCGCAACGATTTCTTCCATCGATCAAACAAAAACAAAAGTTGAAGAACAGAGAACTCAATTACTGACCTTGCAAACCCGCGTCAGCGAAGTCGAAGCGAGGTTAAGCGAAACTCTCGAAGCTGTCAAAAAAGTGCGCGAAGAAGCCTTATCACATCTTTTTATTCAGGATAGTCCGGCAATTTGGAATACTTACGGCGGGACAAATTCGACGAACGGTGTCGTGCAGGAAACTCAAAATTCATTTGTCGCGCAGACGGTGCTTTTATCCGATTATTTTAACCGTAAAACCGACCGATTTGTTTTGCACGGAATACTTTTAATCCTATTGATCGCCGGACTTTATTGGGCGCGGCGCGGTGTGCGTCCGAAAGTTTTGGAAGAACCGAAACTCGAACAGGCAACCGTCGTCTTTGAATATCCGTTTGCGACTGCGCTAATTTTGACGATACTTTTAAGCGGTTGGCTATATCCGCAAGCACCGAGAATGTTAGGCGCATTGCTCGGTGCGGCGGCACTTATTCCGGGCGTTCTTATTTTGCGCCGCTTGATTGAAAAATCACTTTTTCCGGTTCTTAACGCGTTGATGATTTTTTATTTCGTTGACCGTCTGCGCGAAGTAACTGCATCAATGCCGTTTATTTCACGGCTTTTGTTTATTTCGGAAATGCTCGGCGCGATTGTTTTTCTCGCTTGGGTTCTACGTTCAACACGCCTGTCAAACACCATCGAAGTTAAACATCAGCGCATTTTTATATTAATCAAAAAAGCGATTCCTTTCGCCTTGGCGATTTTTGCGATAGCTTTTCTTGCCAATATTTTCGGTTTTGTCAGTTTGGCGCGAATAATCGGCAACGGGGTTTTAGGCAGTATTTATATTGCTTTGATTTTTTACGCCGCTTTCAAAATTATCGAAAGTTTGCTGGTTTTCGCCGTTCGGGTTCGTCCGCTTTCGTCGCTTGGCATCATAAAATCCAATCGCCGTAAATTTCAAGATACGATTCTCCGCGTTTTAAGTTGGCTGGCTTTGATCGGATGGGCTGTTTTGACGCTAAATTTGCTTTCCATCCGCGAACCGATTTTCACTTTTATTACAAATATTTTGACGACCGAACTGGCAATTGGCTGGCTTCGCATTTCTTTGAGCGATATTATTGCCTTCGGCATCACGGTTTGGCTGGCGTTTGCTCTTTCGCGTTTTGTTCGCTTTGTTTTGGAAGAAGACGTTTATCCTCGTGTTGCCTTAGCCGGCGGTATTCCGTATGCGATTTCCACGATGGCTCACTACCTCATTTTATTGCTCGGTTTTTTCTTTGCCATTGCTGCGTTGGGCATTGATTTGACAAAATTTTCGATTTTGGCTGGTGCATTCGGTGTGGGTTTGGGTTTTGGTCTTCAAAATATCGTCAACAACTTCGTTTCGGGTTTGATTTTATTGTTCGAGCGTCCGGTCAAAGTCGGCGATACGGTCCAGTTGGGCGAACATCAAGGTGATCTAAAGCGCATCGGATTGCGGGCAAGCGTCGTTCGCACTCTGCAAGGTTCGGAGGTTATTGTGCCAAACGGTCAATTTATTTCCGAAGAAGTCATCAATTGGACTCTCTCCGACCAACAACGGCGGCTTGAAATAAATGTCGGCGTGGCATACGGCAACGATCCGGCGGAGATTATCAAACTTTTGACCGAAGCTGTTTCAGACCATCCCGATATTTTGAAAGACCCGCCGCCAAGTTGTTTATTTCTTGGCTTCGGCGATAATTCGCTTGATTTTCAAGCGCGTGCGTGGACCGGACGAACTTCGCAATGGGTTGTCGTCAAAAGCGATCTTGCCGTTTCAATGCACGAGGCTTTGACAAAGGCAAACATCGAAATTCCATTCCCGCAACGCGATCTGAATGTAAGAATCTTTGACCAAGAACTTTTGAACCGTCTTCAGCCAAACGGAGCAAAGAAAGTATAAAATTAAAATGCGTTTTAGGCTTTCGGATGTGAACGGTCATAAACTTCAATTAGTTTTTCCATTGAAACGTGAGTATAAATCTGCGTTGTCGAAAGTCGTGCGTGTCCGAGAAGTTCTTGGATGTCGCGCAAATCAGCTCCTGAATCAAGCAGATGCGTCGCAAACGAGTGGCGTAAACTATGCGGTGAAATATCGTGTATGTCGGCAACTTGTTTGATATATTTATCAACCATTCGCCCGACCGAACGGGTTGTAATCCGCGTTCCCTGATAATTCAAAAAAACGGTTTGTTCGTCTCTTTCAGCAGGCGGACAGTTGTTGAGAAAATTCGGACGCGTTTCGTTTAGATAAAACATCAGCGACTGAAGCGCAGGTTCACCAAACGGCAAAATCCGTTGTTTTTTGCGTTTTCCGGTAACTCGCACTAATTTTTCGCGGAAATCAATATCTTTGAGATTTAAATTAACGAGTTCGCCGACGCGCATTCCCGTCGCATATAGAAATTCCAAAATTGCACGGTCGCGCCTTCCCAAATCACTTTCCAAATCAGGCGATTCGATAAAGCGCACGGCATCTTCCATCGAAAGATGATTCGGCAGTTTGCGTTCGATTTTCGGTGTGGCAACGAGTTTTGCGGGATTATTTTCCTGTATGCCTTCGCGCACGAGAAATTGAAAAAAAGTTCTTAAGCTGGCGAGTTTTCGGGCAATCGAGGTTTTCTTTTTATTATCACTATGAAGCGAAGCCATCCATTCGCGGATCGTCAGATGATCGATGTCTTTAACCGGAATCTGTTCGCGCTTGCCGTCAACCCGGGCAGGCGCAATGTGTTCGTGAAACTGCTCCAAATCACTCGAATAGTTTCGCAAAGTGTGCGCGCTCACATTACGCTCATAGCGCAGATGTTCGAGAAATTGTCTTAAATATTCTTCCAGCATAATTCCGAAAAAAATCAATTTGATGCCTGTAATTATAAATTGTAATCCAGCTATTTCAATGTTTAATTACAGTAATACATAAATTTCTATTAGAAAAACTCAAACACTTTTTGATTTTTCTAATTATTTCTGTCGATTCAAAATAAAATTTGCTATTTCACTTAATAAACCCGTTTCATTGTTAATTTTTTCCAATGCCTGACACGCTTTAGTGTAAACATTCTCCGCAAGTTGGCGCGTTTTTTCTAATCCGTAAAATGCCGGGTAGGTCGCTTTTTCCGCCGAAACATCTTTGCCCGCAGTTTTGCCCAGAATTTCTGTTGTTTGCGTAACGTCCAATAGATCATCGGTGATTTGAAAAAGCAATCCAAGTCCGGCAGCGTAATTTGAAACGGCTTCGAGTTCTGTTTCATTCGCTTCAGCGATAATCGCCCCCGAACGCGCCGCGACACAAATCATCGCGCCTGTTTTGCGACGGTGAATCTTTTCCAACTGCTCGATTGAAATTGATTTTCCTTCGGCTTCCAGATCAAACTGCTGTCCGGCAACCATTCCGGTTGGTGTGCCTGAGGCTTTGGCAATTTCGGAAATCAGTCTGACGCGAATTTCCGGTGATAAGTTTTCATCTTCTGCAATCGCCTGAAAAGCAAGGGTTTGCAAAACATCGCCCGCTAAAATCGCTGTCGCTTCGCCAAATTTTTTGTGGCAAGTTTCACGTCCGCGCCGCAAATCATCATTATCCATCGCCGGCAGATCGTCGTGAATAAGCGAATATGTGTGAATCATTTCAATCGCGGCTGAGGTTCGCCGGAGTTTTTCGTTTTCCGCCCCAAAAGTTTTGCCGACAGCAAACAAAAGCGCAGGACGAAATCGCTTTCCGCCCGCCAGCAAACTCCAACGAATCGCTTCGTGCAGTTTTTTCGGCTCAACCAGCGCGGACGGAACTAATTCATCAAGTTTTTTCTCAATTAATTCAGCACAATCGGCGAAAAATATTTCTAATTCAGGCATCGCTTTAATTATACGTTTTTGCGAAACATTGTAACAAAATATAAAAGCCTTTAACTCGTTCACGAGTTAAAGGCTGATTCAATTGAAAACGAGATTATTAAAACGCTTACTTGCATTTTGAATAACCGCAATCACGGCAGAAATCGCAACCCGAAGCGTGTTCGAGTTGACCTTTACATTCAGGACAAGTTCCGGTCAAACTCGACATTTGCGGTTTATCTGTCGGCATATTTTCCACCGCTGCTTTGCTTATTTGTCTTTCCGACGTGGGCATATTTCGCAATCGCCGGTCAATTAAAAGCAGACATTCGGCAACCGCTTGTTCGGGTGACGTAAGAAGCCGCTCATTAAACCAAACAGCGTGTGTCGCGGTAACTTTGTTCAAACTTCGCGCAACTTCTCTGACATCGAATCCGCCGCGCAACATTCTCGAAGCCAGCAATCCGACACCTTCGGAAATCGGTCCGGTCGCAAAAACCTCCAAAACCGCTTCGCCGTTATGATTGACCGTTACATAAAGATTGACGTTATCGAACGGGATGCGCCACGTCGAACCTTGCAGTTCGCGCGGACGATTGATCGTTTCCGCCTTTTGCGGTTTCAGTTCAGAAACGGTTTCATATTCCGTTAATTTGTTAGATTCTTCAGCCGTGATTACTTCTTCTGCTTTCTTTTCTTCAGTTTTCATAGAAGTCAAAACCTGACCTTCGCGCGAACCGTCGCGGTAATACGAAACACATTTGCAACCCAAATCTTTTGCCAGACGATAAAGTTCATCAACCACTTCAACCGTATCGTCTTTCGCGCCGTTACAGGTTTTCGACACCGAATTATCAACATTACGCTGTGCGGCGGCAAGAACTTGAACGTGCTGTTTCGACGTGATATTCATCGCCGAAATAAAATACGACGGCAATTTATCTTCGTTTTCGACGACAAACTGCGCGGCGCGTTTGATTGATTCTTCATCCGTTTGATCAACTTCCATTCCCAACGCTTGCGCCGCTAATGTATGAACATAAGTCCGCGTTCCGATCGTGTCTTGGCGAACATACGCCCAAGAGAAATTCGGTTCGCAACCGCTCGATGTTTCTGCAACCAGCGAAATTGTGCCGGTCGGAGCAATGGTCGTTGTTTCATAATTGCGCGGAGTCAAAGGAACATCGCGCGAAATACCGATTTCGTCATAAATAAATCTCGCATAAGCCTCGCGGTTTCCTTCAAATTCGGGAAATGTTCCTTTTTCCGCGCCTAATTTCAGCGACGCTTTCCACGATTCTTTACGGACAAAACCCATCACCTTGTCCATCAAATCAATCGAATCGAGTTCGCCGTAAGTGATTTGCAGTTTCAAACACAAATCCGCAAATCCCATAATTCCCAAACCGACCGGACGAGTGCGTTTGACGACATCATCAATATCATCAAGCGGAAAATACCCGGCATCAATCACGTTGTCGAGAAATTGCGTACTAAGTTGTGTCGCCCGCGCCAGACGTTCCCATTCGACACATTCATCAGGATTCGTGCCGCCACCGATTTGTTTGTAAAATTTTGACAGATCAATACTTCCGAGATTGCACGAGTTGGAAAAGTGAAGAAATTGTTCGCCGCATGGATTACTTGCGTAAATCGGTCCCATTGAATTCATCATATGATTATGGCGATTTACCTGATCAATAAACGCGATTCCGGGTTCGGCATATTTGTGCGCCGAAGCGATGATGCGATTCCAAATATCTTTTGCATAGACCATTCCCGCATTCGGCGGTTGTTCGATTGTGCAATCGGAAAGATCGGAAATTTCAAACGCGAGTTTATCGGCAAAAGTTACGGTTTCTCCATCAGGACGACGATAAATTACATAATCCGTGCCGGTCAGCGGATCAAAAACAGGCTGTGTCCACGCTTCGCCTTTGAATTCGGTTTGAAACCATTCTTTATGGTCAACCGCATACATAAATTTGTCGGTTACATTTACGGATATATTGAAATTGGTCAATGAATGTTGGTCATTCTTGGCGTGAATAAAGCGAAGGAGATCAGGATGCGAACATCGCATCATCCCCATATTTGCGCCGCGCCGCACACCGCCTTGTTTGACGACTTCGGTCATCGTGTTGACGATGTTCATAAACGAGACCGGACCGCTTGCCACGCCGCGTGTCGAATTAACCATTGCACCGGCAGGGCGCAAAAATTCGTATGTCATTCCGGTTCCGCCACCCGTTTGATGAATAATTGCAGCGGCTTGCGCGTGTTCCATAATGCCGTTGATAGAATCAGGAACATTTAGAACGAAACAGGCGGCGAGTTGACCTTTCGGTTTGCCGGCGTTGACGAGACAAGGCGTGTTCGGAACAAATTCGCGGTTGAGCATTATTTCCGTCATCGAGTTGTAGAAATATTCACGCATCATCGAATCTTTTTCGGCAGTTGCCACATGACCGACGACGCGGCGCACAATATCGTCCCAAGTTTCAAGCGGTTCGCCCGTTGCATCTTTTATCGAATAGCGTTTCCCGACAACTTTCTGACCGTTCAAACCAATCGGTTTAATTTCACGCTGACGGGAAGTTCCCGTGCCGTTTCCATTAGATTTTCCGTTTTTGGCGACAACATTAGATACCACAGGCTCAAAGACTGTACTCATTTGACTCATCTCTCCTCGTGTCCGTAACAACACTATTAAATTATAATTTTAACTTGTTTATCCGTTTTTTGCATTCTAAAAATTCGAGTATGGAAGAACTGCTTCTGAACTCCAACCTGAAAGTCAGGGCTTGGTTTTTCTCTCAAGTGAATGAAATATAACCGAATTCAAATTGTGTTGTCAAGAAAAAAATGCACAATATGTTGTGGCTGTCACAAAATTTTTACCAAAATATCGTGTAACTTAAAGTAATTCCTTAAGTTTTGGGCTTAAAATTTTTTTTGTCATAAAAAATAAAATTCTACCAACTGAGGAATTTGACTTTTATCATCTAATTTGTCGAAACTGTAAATTATGGACAAACTCATAAATGGCACTGCTGCCGACGGGACAGTTCGTTTTATGGCGGCAATAACCACCGAAATTGCCACCGAAGCAATGCGCCGACATCAAACCTCGCCAACGGTTGCCGCTGCGCTTGGTCGCGTGCTGACCGGAACGCTTCTTCTCGGTTCAAGTCTCAAAGAATTTGACCGGATGACCGTTAAAATCGAATGTGACGGCGCGGTTGAAGGAATTACTGCCGAAGCATCAAGAGATGGGAAAGTTCGCGGCTACGTTAAAAATCCGCTGGCTGAACTTCCGCCGAACAATAGCGAAAAATTCGATGTAGCCGGAATTATCGGTAATGGAATGTTTTATGTAATCCGCGAATCAGGCTTTGACATCGGACTTCACCGTGAACCCTATGTCGGCTCAGTGCCGATAGTTTCCGGTGAGATTGCCGAAGATTTTGCTTATTATCTGGCAAAATCAGAACAAATTCCATCAGCCGTTTTGCTGGGCGTGTTATTGCAAAATAAAGAGCCTTTTGTCAAAGCATCAGGCGGTGTGATAATTCAAATTATGCCGGGCGCAAACGAACATATTATTACGATGATCGAAGACACCATCGCCCACGCGCCGCATATCACAAATGTTATCAGCGACGGCGCAACCGCGCAAGACCTTGTAAACCTTGCACTCGGTGAGATCGATTTCGAAATTTTAGGAGAAAAAGAAGTCGAATTCGAGTGTAACTGCTCGTTTGACCGTGCTGTTTCACTTATTTCCGCTCTTGGGCACGAAGAAGTTACTTCAATGCTATCTGAAGACAAAGGTGCAAAGATGACCTGCGGTTTTTGTAATGAAATATATACGCTTAACGAGTCAGACTTACAGCAGATACTTGACGCGGAAACGAACTAAAATTATGAAAGAAGATTATGCAGAGTTGATATATGTTCTCAGCAGTTTGGCAGCACTTATTGTGTTTGCCATATCGTTCGTAATTTATCTTTTGTCCAAAAACATCAATATCTACTTGATTGGTATTGGATTATTGATGCTTGGAATAGGCTTTATTACAAAAAAACGCTTGGACAAAATGAATAAACCTTAATTTATTTATGACTTCAGAAGCGTCAACAAAACCTTTCTTTCCCGCGCACCGTCAAATTCACAAAGATAAATTCCTTGCCATCTGCCTAAAAATAATTTTCCGTTTTCAAACGGAACCGTAATGCTCGAACCGACCAATGAAGATTTGATGTGTGCGTCGGAATTATGTTCAAAGTGGCGAAAACCTTCGTAATATTGCGGAATTATATTTTTCAAAAACAAAAGCATATCGCTTTTCACATTTGGATCGGCATTTTCGTTAATCGTCAAACCGCACGTCGTGTGTTGCGTGAAAAGAACGCAAACGCCTTCGCCCGATTCGGGAATTTCTTTTTCGATTTCGCGCGTGATTTCGATCATTTGTTCGCGCCTTTTTGAACTGATTTTTATGCTTTTCATACTTTAAGTTCTTATGCTTTAAAGTTTTATCGATTAATTTTATATTGTAGCGAAAAATTTCCAAAAAGCAGATTTTATTTGAATTGGCAACGAAAAATTTCACAATTGAAGAAAATATAATTTCCAAGAAAAGTTCATTTAAATTATGACTCGGCGTGATATAATGTCTGTTGGTTAGAGGTGAATTTTTACCATTTCGATTTAGAAACTTTCAAGCGTAACCGCTAATTATTAACTTTAAAATTATGGACAAAAGAGATTTCTCAAACGATAGTTTCAGACCGCCAGCTTCCGAAGATCGCCCTCAATATCGCTTTGAAGATTATGAAAATAATGCGCCTCAGCAGTTTCCTGCAAGTTCTCAGCACCATCAAATGCTCCACGAAAATTTCAATGCTCAATTTGAACGCGCTAAAGATGAGAAAAATTTGGATCAACTTTCTTTAGGATTTAAGATTTATGCCGCTGTCAATGCTCTTTTTTCTTGCATTCCGTTTATTCATCTTTTTCTCGGAATTATGATGGTGACTGGTGCAATGGACAGTGGGAAAGATGCGCCACCGGCATTTTTCGGCTGGTTTTTCATTATTTTTGCTATCGCTTTTATCCTATTCGGTTGGGCAATTTCGGTTTGTAACTTTTATGTCGGACGTTTTTTGAAAGAACGTCGAAACTACACTTTCTGCTTCGTGATGAGTTGTATAAACTGTGCCTTTATGCCGATGGGAACAATTCTCGGTGTTTTCGGAATTATCGTTTTGATGCGTGATTCGGTTAAGAATATTTTCGAGAATAATGCAAAACAAAATCCGTTTGGCTGAAATGTATATTAAATATCGAAAAAGAGCGCGACGAATAATTTTCGTCGCGCTCTTTTTCGATATTCGCAGGTAATAACGTCTTAAGCGTGTTTTACCTTGAAAATAAATAGTCTCAACCTACGGGATGCCTTAACATTTATTTCATATTTTATCACTTTTACCAAAAAGATATTAGTCACAAAATTTACAACTTCCTTTCAGCCGGAACTTCAACCGTTCTTTCAATTTGAGCTTTCGGTTTTGTTTCGGTCGGAGATTTGTGATTCTGATTAATTGCAATATGAGGCGCAATAATCAAGGCGACGATGCTCATCAATTTGATAAGAATATTCATTGAAGGTCCCGAAGTGTCTTTGAACGGATCGCCGACCGTGTCGCCCGTGACCGATGCTTTATGCGCGTCCGAGCCTTTGTATTCCATTTTGCCGTTAATTTCGACACCGGCTTCAAAGGATTTTTTCGCATTGTCCCACGCGCCGCCGGCGTTGTTCTGGAACATTCCCATCAACACGCCCGAAACTGTGACGCCTGCCAATAAACCGCCGAGAACTTCCGGTCCGAAGGCGAATCCGACGACGACCGGCGTGATTAAAGCGATTGCGCCCGGAAGCATCATTTCCCTCAAAGATGCCTGCGTCGAAATGGCGACGCATTTATCGTATTCCGGTTTGGCTTTGTATTCCATAATTCCGGGAATATCGCGGAACTGACGGCGGACTTCTTCGACCATCGCCATCGCCGCACGACCGACTGCCGCGATTGCCAGTGATGAAAAGATAAACGGAATCATTCCGCCGACGAATAATCCGGCGAGAACGGGAGCTTTATAAATATCAATCGAATCAATTCCCGCGAGACCGACATACGCCGCAAACAGAGCGAGCGCAGTTAAAGCCGCCGAAGCAATCGCAAAACCTTTTCCGGTCGCGGCGGTCGTGTTGCCGACGGCATCTAAAATATCGGTTCTGCCGCGAACTTCTTTCGGCAGTTGACTCATTTCGGCAATGCCGCCCGCGTTGTCGGCAATCGGTCCGAATGCGTCAATTGCCAATTGCATCGCGGTCGTCGCCATCATTCCGGCGGCGGCGATTGCCACGCCGTAAAGACCTGCAAAATAGTGCGACAGATAAATGCCCGATGCAAGAATCAGCGTCGGAATCAAGGTTGATTCCATTCCGACCGACAAACCGCCGATGATGTTCGTCGCCGCGCCCGTGCTTGACTGACGCACGATTGACATCACCGGACGTTTGCCCATTGATGTATAAAATTCAGTAACCAGACTCATCAACGCGCCGACAATCGAGCCGACTAAAATTGCCGCAAAAACGCCTTTGTTCGTGAAATTAAAACCGCGCAGAGTCATATTCGCGGGCATCATCCACATCACGATGAAATAACACGCAACCGTCGTGATGATAACCGAAGTCCAGTTGCCCAAGTTAAGAGCTTTTTGAACATTGCCTTTGTCGTCGGAAATTCTGACGAGCGTGAAACCGATGATCGAAAAAATGATTCCGAGTCCGGCGATCAGCATCGGCAGAAGCATCGGTGACATACCGCCGAAACCGTCGTTTGCCGCAACTATTTCGCGTCCCAAAACCATCGTTGCCAGAATCGTCGCCACATACGAACCGAACAAATCCGCGCCCATTCCCGCAACATCGCCGACGTTATCGCCGACGTTATCGGCAATCGTCGCCGGATTTCGCACGTCGTCTTCGGGAATTCCCGCTTCGACCTTGCCGACCAAATCCGCGCCGACATC
>JANMAA010000111.1:0-4313 GCA_031359215.1 Acidobacteriota bacterium
AAGTATTTCTGGATTTCTGGAAAACTGGAAATAAATCTTTATTTCTGGATTTCTGGAAATACATAAGTATTAAAGAAAATGTTTAATACTATCTGAAAAGTAAACTATAAATAACAATTATTCAAGTAAGAGTTGAAAGAAAGTCAGCAATTACAATTAACCAATTAACCAATTTAATTAGAGAGAAATTGTAAAATGTTTTGAAATTGTGAAATTGCGATAAACTGCTTATGACAAATTTGACATGGTTGAATCCCTTACGAAACCCCCTATTTGACAAAAAAACGACCAATTATTGAATTTTTAGTTTTGTATGTCATTGAAGACAACAAGCAGCAAAATAGTAAAATTCAGTTTTAAGTCCAAAATCTGAAATTAAGGGGTTTTCGGAGTGGACTCATAGTTAGATTGTTGAAAAATTTGATGTGGGTAGATTATTTGGGAAGTATTCCGGCTATTTTGTCCTGGCATAATTTGCAGAGAGATTTATACCATTCGGAAGGTGATTGCTGTGTTTTCGGGGCGTTTTGTAAAAGCGCATCGTCAATTCCTTTAATTTTAGGATTCCAAGTTAAAATTTTCACTTGATTATGAGAACCGAATCTCAGTGCGGCGAATGTTGAATTTATTAACTTTGCATACGCACGCGCAACAAAATAATTTTCATAATAGTCAGTGTCAAAAGCGAGAAAAAGAGGGCGTAATTCAGCCGCAGCAATTATTTCGTTGTGCGAACAGTTTACTCCCGCGCTTGCTAATACGTTAAAATTTTTGTGAAAGAATTGCGTCGTTGCGGCTTTTAAAGCGCCTTCGGTAACTAGAAGCGGCTTATGCTGCGAGAAATGGTCATAAGAAGCAAAATGTAGAGGAGAGCCGCAGCTCAACCCTTGGTTTTTGTCAGGTGTAGAGAGCCAAAAGTAGCGAACCGCGTCGGGTGATAAAGTCCGACACATATAACGAATCTGACAAGCATGCACGAAACCATCAGCCGCGCGGTAGGGAATCAGCAGCATCGGACATAAATAATCCTTATTCTTCCACAACTGCGCCTCACCATTTTTATCAAGCCAAAAGCCCGGAAGACCTTTGATGCCGAATTTCTGCCGCCTGACATAATCCGGGAATTTACGATTTATCAAACAACGGATTTCTCTGGCTAAATCGCGCCGTTCAGACTGAGTTTGCGGTAATGCCCCGTAATTTTCAAAATCAAGAATCTTCCGACTATGTAAGCCTTTCTCACCGTCAATGATTTCCTTTGAATTGATGGCAGGTGCAAGTTCAATCAGTTTTCGATATACAAAATCTCTGATTTCGATTGGAGCTAATTCCGCTTTTTTTGGCGGAGGCTTGGAAGGGAAGTGAAGTGGTGCATCACCGAAAAGTGATTTTTCGTGATAGAACACTCCCCAACCCGTGCGGCTTACCCGGTCGGCGTTAGTGATAATTCGGGCGCAAAAAGAAATTTTAGCGTCCTGCGTGTAACTGCACCAATCGGGCTTCCCACATATAAAACAAGTACTTCGGCGACTGACGCGTTTGTAAAGTGAATTCACACAATAATCTCAAAAATAGTAAATTACGCCTGATTGTCCACCGCTTTTTTGTTGGTTGAAAATCAGTTGGCAATACTTTGCTGAAATCCTAATATTTGGGTTTCATTTCTTCGAGTCTTCTGTCCATATCACGGAAAAATCCCGTTACTACTGTGGACATCATTCTGAGATGTGCCGATTCAGTCACCGCTTTTTGGTTAATGCCGGCGGCTTCGATGCGTCCGTCAAAATTAAGCTTGTTCGCCTGTTTTTCCATCTCGGTTGATTTGTTAATTCCCGAAATTTGGATGCCCGCGCTTTGTTTAGCAGAATCAGCGGCAAAATGGCTACCGGCGTTGACGGCTCCGATAGTTTCATTTGCCTGCCGGTTGAAAGCGGAATTCATATCGCCTTGATACGTCTTTGAAGCGTCAATTTTTTGATTTGTCACATTCTGCGTGTTTTCATTCTGAAACTGGTAAGTATCCGTTGATGTCCGGTTCATTGAATCGGTTGATTTTTGCAAAATACGCTGGTCGTTCATATAGTCATAAAACTCAACGCCTTTTCTGATCGGAATATTGCCGCCGCCGGGAATGGCTTCATATTTGAGCATTCCGAATTGCTGAATTGTTCCCTGACTGCGAAGGGCGTTTTCCTTGATACCGTCATGCGTCCGACTGGTTTGCATACCTTTGTTTTCCGCGCTCATCGTGGCAATTTCCCGGTTGGTTTATGCCTGACTGCTCGATATTCCGAAATTTCGATTAGCATTAGCCATCATCGTTTGTGTTACTTGATTCGCCCTGATTTGACCAAGGCTGCTCACAAGCCCGCCTTCGACACCGGCGACGGATGAAACTCGGCGGGCATCGGTCGAGAGATTCGAGGCTTCCAAACCTTTTTTCGCACTGGCTTGTTCGGCGTTGTAGATTCCCTGAATCTGTGTGTTTTCCGCCTGACGGTTAATCGCTGCTCCGGCAACGAGTCCGTAGGATTCGAGTGCCGTGCCAACGGACGATAACATCCAGCCCATCGAAATCTGCGACACGCCTTCAAAAACCTGACCTTTAAGGACACGATAACTAATCCAAGACACGAGAATATAGCACAGACACGAAATAAAAAATAAGAGCGTGACAATCAGCGCACTGCTCGCCGGATCGTAATTTTTGCTCGTTATAATCTGCGCCGTATTCGGATCAAGCGTAAAAACCACCTCATTGTTGTAAATCGAAAGCCCGATCAGCCCTATTCCGTAGGCAACATATGCGGTAGACAATCAGAAAAGCCAGCGAAAACGTCACTACGCCCCAGCAAAACGGGTAAAAGATGGAAGAGGCAAACTTTTCGTCAAAGCCGAAGGCGGACAGAACGGGGGCGGCAAGTTTTAATCCGATCAAAATAAACAGTCCGGAAATCGCCAAGAACAAACCGCCGAATTTGATAATGTTTTGCGAGATGACCATAACGGTGAACAGACGCGGCATATTCCAGCCGAGCATATTCAATTCGGCGGTAATATCATTGACGCTTGATTCTCTGTCGAAAATGATGCCGACCAGTCCGGGCGTTCCGTCAGGCAGGGTTTCGGCAAGCAGTGCGTTCGGGTCGGACACGGCGAAATTATTTTTGACGTATTGGATCATCTTCAGGTCGATTCACGCACCAGATCGCGGTTAAAACTTTTAACGGGGCGGGCAAAGAATTTCCCAGTGACGGTCAAACCGTCAATGATAAACGGACTCGCCCCGATGACGACCATAAAGATGATGGTGCGCACCGCCCACCGCGTGAGTTGTTCGGGTCCGATCCTGTTATGGTCGCTGAAGCGGCGAAAAAAGCCGATAATGAGAACAAAACTGGCGATGATCCAGGCAAAAAAGATCAGCATCGGCACCATCGGGTCATCCTTGGTTCTCACCATTCTGCTCGTAGTTTTTATCGTTTATACGACTTTTCGGGATACGACTTTTCGGGATAAACGTATTTCGGGACTTGGCGAGCCTTTAGAGCAATAAGGTAAAATTTGAGGTTTAGAAATAAAATGGCAAAGATTATCGGGAACTTAACTTATACGGTTTATCTTTGCCATTTTTTACTTTGTGAAAACTGTTTACCGGAAGAATTGAATATCGAATTAGTCATCATCTGACTAATTACAACCATCTTACACGTTTTAATGTTTTCCGTCTGAACCTCTTGTTGCCGATTACAGCGATTGTAACAAAAAACTACACTTTACCCGAAAAAAATCTTTGGTGTGTTAATCTTCTGTTTATGTCCGGGTTGTTAATCTGAATAACGCACCCGCAAAAAATCAGGCGGGAATATAAGGTCAAGGAGTAAAATTTATGAAATTAAAAAACAAATCAATCGTCGGTGCGGCGATTTCGTTCTTATTTTTAGTCGGTATTTTTGCCATCGGTTCGAGCAATGTTTCGGCGCAATCGAAACTTGCCCGTCAAGCGAAAATTTCAATGGCGCAGGCGCGTGAAATTGCCCAAAAGCAAGCGTCCGGCAAAATCGAAGGTGAAGAATTGGAAAAAGAACACGGCAAACTTCTTTATTCGTTCGACATTCGCAACAGCAAAGGTTCGATCACGGAAGTGCAGGTTGACGCGAAAACCGGAAAACTGCTCAGCGTGAAAGAAGAATCGAAAAAGGACGAAATGAGAGAAAAACAACAGGACGAAAAACAGGAAAAAAGAAAAGGCAAAAAAACCTAATGCTTTTTTAAGTTTAGCGGACTTGGCGCGACATAGCTTTGGAATATCA
>JANMAA010000138.1:0-41171 GCA_031359215.1 Acidobacteriota bacterium
CGCGTCGCGTCGCCGGGATTGATTAGCGTGTAGCCTAAAAACATTCCCGCGCCGGCGGCGATGAAAATGCAGGAAAGCTCGATAACGCCGTGTCCGACCATAAAAGTTACGAGTTCATTGCCGAAACTCGGATTGACCTTGTAACAAACGCCCAAAACGCCGCCGATGCTGAGTCCGTTGGTCATTAAAACATAGAGCGTTCCGATGCCGAAAAACGCGCCGTAGGCAAAAGCCATAAACGAAACCAAGATATTGTTGGTTAAAATTTGGCTTGACCCGATTTGATTTGCCTCATTCAATCTCATCCACCATTGTTGATTGCTTTGCGCGGCATATTTAATTTCGGTTAAACCGAGTTCATCGGCAAAATTCAGGTCGTTGTAGCACAAAATAAAACCTGCGACACCGAGAAACATAAAAACTGCAAAGGCAAGCGCGATAAATTTCCAATTGCGCCGAAATGCTTGTGGAAAATCCTTGGCAAAGAAATTCCATATTAAGTTTACGCCGTTGCCTTCGGCGCGATAGATTTTGCCGTGAGCGCGAATGACGTGGCTGTTGAGATAATTGATTAGTTTCGGATCACGCGTTTCAGCGCGGGCAATCGCCAAATCGGAAGCAGCGCGACGATAAAGTTCGCCGAATTCACGCACTTCCATCCGCGAAAGTCCTCTCAGGCTGGAAACGTCCAGAATGGAAAGCAAATCTTCCAGCCGTTGCCAATTGTTTTTGCGTTCATTGATAAAACGATTCATGGTGATTTTGGATTTTGGATTTTGGATTTGTTTTCTTGAAATGTTATCCACTTAAAATAATGAGATAATACATTGCCAAGCGCAAATCTAAAATCTAAAATCAAAGATTAAAATGTCCGACGAAGCAAAAAATACCAACGAAGAAGCACCTATCGAGAAAACTTACGACTTGCGCGTAACGGGACGATTATTGCGTTATCTGAAACCGTATTGGAAGTTGGCGGCGGTTGCTCTTGTGCTGACATTTGTAACTAATATTTTAGTAAGTTTGCAACCTTATTTCACCAAAGTAGCGGTTGATGATTTTATCACGCCAAAACAAACTGACGGCATTTGGCTATTTTCGTTTGCCTTCTTTTGCCTGTTTTTGTTTCGCTTTATATTTTCTTACATTCAGGAAATTTTGCTTAATGTCGTCGGGCAAAAAGTGATGTTCGACCTGCGAACACAGATTTATACTAAACTTCAACAACAGGAAGTCGCCTATTACGACAAAAATCCGGTTGGTCGGATTATTACGCGGATAACTTCGGATGTTGATGCGCTTAATGAACTTTTTACATCGGGTGTGATTGATGTATTGGGTGATTTGGTGATTATTTTTGCGATCATCGGGATGATGTTTTGGCTTGATTGGAAACTTGCCGTAGTTTCCCTAATCACCGTTCCGCTTCTTTTCGCGGCAACAAATTGGTTTCGCAAACACGCCCGCAACGGTTTTGACAAGGTGCGGACACGCACCGCTAAACTCAATGCTTTTCTCCAAGAACATATTTCGGGAGCGCAAACCGTCCAACTTTTTAATGCCGAACAAAAAACTCAGGCGCGTTTTCACGACATTAACGATGATTATCGTGATGCCAACCTTGAAACGATCTATTATTACTCGATTTTTTATCCGCTGGTTGATTTTATCGGCGCAATCGGCATCGCGCTGGTTATTTGGTTTGGCGGTTATTTGATCTTGACGGATGTTTCGGCAAGCGGAAAGGCGTTGACTATTGGGATTGTCATCGCTTTTATTCAATATTCGCAACAGCTTTTTCAGCCGATACGCGATCTTTCCGATAAGTTTAATGTTCTGCAAGCCGCCATCGTCGCATCGCATCGCATTTTTCTGTTACTCGATTTACCTGTTCAGGTCAAAACTCCCGAAAATCCGAAAAAATCGGGAAAAGCCGTCGGCAAAATCGAATTTCAAAATGTTTGGTTTGCCTATAAAGATGAAGATTATGTTTTGAAAAATGTGTCGTTTTCAATAAATGTTGGCGAATCGATCGCGTTAGTCGGGCATACGGGTTCGGGAAAAACTACCGTTACAAATTTGCTGATGCGTTTTTACGATGTGCAGAAAGGTAAGATTCTGCTTGACGGCGTTGATGTCCGTGATTGGGATTTGGAAAGTTTGCGGGCGAATTTTGCGGTGGTTTTGCAGGATGTTTTTCTTTTCAGCGGCTCGCTGGCAGATAACATTCGGCTGGGAAATAAGGAAATTTCTGATGAAAAAGTCGTTTGGTCGGCGAGGGAAGTCCATGCCGATGAATTTATCAATAAATTACCTGAAAAATATAATTCGCAGGTAAGGGAACGCGGCGCGGGACTTTCGGTCGGACAAAAACAGCTTGTTTCTTTTGCGCGTGCGCTGGCTTTTGAACCTTCGATTTTGGTGTTGGACGAGGCAACGAGTTCGATCGATACCGAAACCGAGCAATTGATCCAGCAAGCTGTTGATCGCGTAATGCAGGCGAGAACTTCGCTAATTGTCGCGCACAGATTATCAACCATTCAAAAATGTGATAGAATTTTAGTATTCCATCACGGCGAACTGCGCGAAGCAGGAACGCACAACGAGCTTTTGGGCAAGCGCGGACTTTATTGGCGGCTTTATCAACTTCAATATTCGGAAGATAAAATCCAAAGCCCGATGTCTGAAGTCCAAAATCAAAATTTGAAGCTGAAATCGGGAAGTGCCGGTTAATTAACTTTTATTTAACTTCCTGCTTCAAAAAAAAAATGACAAATTTCAAAAAATGGTTATAATGTTAATATAAAATGTCCCCTGAACTGACACATCATCGAGATTTATTATCTTCTTGTGAACCGATAACAAGCGAGATTTTCGCAAGATGTGCTGAAAATGCGCCAAATTTCGGAGTTCGTGAGGATTGTTTTAAATACTCTCTGAACAAAACCACCCAAAAATATATTGATACCGCTTCTTCAGAAACTATAACAGAAAAAGAAATTTCGGACTTTTTACGGCAAATTCAGGCTGATGATTTGTTTTTGGCACTGGCTTGCTCTAACGGCAATGAACGCGCTTGGTGGGAATTTGACCAACAGCACCGGGCGTATCTGGAAAGAGTGGCGCGGCATTTGGCGCGAACGGAAATAGATGCTCAGGAAGTTGTGGATACGGTTTATGTCGAACTTTACGGAACTCGTGTCGTTGACGGCGAAAGAATTTCAAAATTTGCTACCTACAGCGGACGCGGCAGCTTGCGTGGTTGGTTGCGGACTGTGATCTGGCATTCGTTGGTTGATTTGCATCGTGCTAGCCACGATGAAGTTTCGCTTGATGAAATGACGGAAAATGTAGGTGAAAGCTATGCTCACGCGAGTTTTGCCGACACTAATCTGGGTGGTGAAGACGAAATGATCGAGCAAATTTCCAAAGACCGTTATCGAAAAGCAACATTAAAAGCAATCGAAAATGCTTTTGCGAGTCTTGATAATCACGAAAAACTGCTTCTGCTTTATTATCACGTCGAGGATTTAAAGTTGCGCGAAATTGCACGAATGGTCGAAAATACTGCTTCGCCCCTTCGTGGCTGGTTTCAACGCAAATCTGCCAGCCGTGAAAACAAGCCTGAAAGCCGCATTCACGAATCGACCATAATGCGCTGGTTAGAAAAAAGTTACGCCAAAGTCTTAAAACTTTTCCGCACGGAACTTCGCCTTGCCCACGAGTTAAGCGAAGAAGAGATTGAAATTTGTCTGGAACTTGCTACACAAGACCTTGCCAGCCCGAATCTCTATCGAAATTTAATGACAACCTGAGGAACATTCTTCACATCAGAGATATTTAATTAAAAAGCCCCTTAAAAATTTAAACTTATGCAAAAACACGGAGAGGTTTCGTCCTCTATGTGGGAGGCTGGAACTATAATGGAAAACACGGGGTTAATAAATTCGGAAGATGTTCAAATACGAGGTATTCTCGACCGCTATTTACGATTGAAAGTTTCCGAAAACGATTTGTCATCACGAGATGTTCATTTAGATGAAGATTCGGTTGCGGCTTTCGTTGAAGGAAATCTGACAGAGCGTGAATCTCAGCCTGTTATTAAACATTTGGTCGGTTGTTCGTTTTGCCGAAATATAACGGCTGAACTTGTTAAACTGGACTTTGCTTTAGCCGGAGAAGAAGCAATACCGACTTTGGTTGATGAAGAAAAACCTTCAAGAGTTTCAGAGGTTTTAAGCGGACTTTTATCGCGTATGTTTGGCACGAATGACGGTGTTGTATTCGCTCATCAGGAGAACGACGAAAATACGGAAAATACCGAAAATTCCGAAGAAAGTAAAAAATAAAAATCCATTGATAGTTAAAAAGTCGGTTGGTTGTTATAATTCTATAAAATATAACAACCAACCGGCTTTTTTCCATTTTAAAGATTTGGAACTGGATTAAAAACTTTCGGGATTTTTTAGAAACAGATTAATTTCGTAAGCCAATCCTATAATTTCCTCATAGATAAAGTTATAATATTATCAAATCAATTTGTTGGAGATATAATTTGACAGAAAGTAATCACGATTGTTTGCCAAGAACGCACACAATTTCGGTGAAAAAGATTGCAGTAGCAAACTTGCCGACAGAAATTGGTGAATTCAAAATAGCCGGTTATCGCTCGAAAACAAGCAGTGAGGAATTTGTTGTTTTATTCAAAGGCGAAATGCAGGCGGCGGTGCCGACGCTGGTTAGAATACATTCACAATGTTTGACGGGCGATGTCTTTGGTTCGATAAAATGTGATTGCGGATTGCAGCTAAAAAAAGCGATGGAATTAATCGAGCAAGCCGGACGCGGCGCAATCGTCTATCAGCAACAGGAAGGACGCGGCATCGGGATCATCAACAAGATTCGAGCCTACGCGCTTCAGGACGAAGGAGCCGATACGGTTGAAGCGAATGAAGATTTGGGTTTTGCCATTGATGCGCGAAATTATCAGCAATGTGCCGAAATACTTTTTGATTTAGGTCTTTGTCACGTGCGCGTGATGTCAAATAATCCTGACAAATTAAAGGCTTTGGAAGAAGCGGGATTGAAAATTGTCGAGCGCGTTCCGATTGAGGTTGCATCCCAAGAACCTGCCGCCTATTATCTTAAAACCAAAAAAGAAAAGATGGGACATTTAATTGGATTTGACTAGAATACGTTTTCCCTGAACTTAAAAGTTCGGTTTTCAAAATGCAAAACAGGCAACCTCTGAAATAAAGGCTGCCTGTTTTTATTTAAGAAGCTAAATCATAAAAACTGATTAGCTTAGAGCAAATTTACCTTGATCCGGTTCTCTGAAAGATAAAAACTCATTTCCGGTTTTTTATCTTTGTCGTTATTCTTCGGTTTGTCATCCTTCGGTCTTTCCTTCGGGACAACCGGGACAACCGGCGGCTTTTCCTTTGGCGGACGGTTTTTGTTGTCACTGTTTTGCGCCGAAGCCGTCATCGAAATTCCGGCGACAAGTGCGATTGCTAATAATATTTGTTTCAAATTTTTCATTACGTTCTAATTTTCCTCTTTCCTCTATTCTGTCAGGCACGGCGGGGAAAGATAATATATGCGCCGCATTTCATAAAGGCAATATCAGTGCCATAACTGCTTTTGTTGTCTTTTTCCAATATAATCGACTGAAAATCAAACTCCGCAAAGTTTGATTCACTTTTACCGGCTGACGTTTTCCGTAAAATTTATACGAAATGGTGATAGTCAATCGCTTTCGGGATTTGGTTTGAGTAAAATCACAAATCTTTCGCCTTTACAAACTTGGCATAAATTTGTCTAAAGATATTATAATTTGCTTGTTATCAAAATATTAGTTCGATTTACCGGGATTCATTATGTCAAATAATAGTCAACGCTTCAAACAATTTCTCGTTATCATCGCCACCGTCGGCGTGATCGTAATAAATTATTTCGCCGCCCAAGGTTATATTAACGGCGTTACACCCGAAGTTATTTCCGACAAATACCCGACATTTATTACGCCGTCAGGCTACGCTTTTGCGATTTGGAGTTTGATTTACTTGGGTTTGATCGCGTTCAGCATTTATCAGGCACTACCTTCGCAAACCGACAATCCGCGTTTCAAAAACATTCGCACCGTTTATATCGCCAACTGCGCGGCAAATTGTTTGTGGATCTATCTGTGGCATTACGATTCGATTTTGGCGGCTCTCGGTGTGATGTTCGTGTTACTCGGAACGCTCGTTTTAATCAATGTTACTTTGCAAAAAAGCGAGTCAATGGCGGAAACTTGGCTGGCGCAAATTCCGTTCAGTCTTTATTTCGGTTGGGTTACGGTAGCGACGATTCTAAATTTTTCAATCGCGCTGGTTTTTCTCGGCGTGAATACATCAGAATCAACTGCAATAATTTTAAGCGCAATTCTGATCGTCGGCGCAACTGTTTTGGGACTTTTAATTCGTTTCAAACTGGCGATTTTTGCTTATCCATTAGCAATTGCTTGGGCTTTAACCGCAATTGCCGTCAAACAAAGTGGCAAAACCGCCATCGTCGTCTGCGCCGCATTCGGTGTCATCGCGCTTTTAGTTTCGGCTTTGACGGCATTCTTAAACCTAAACAAACCAACAAATGAATAACGGAAAAATCTGCGTTTCGGTATGCGCTGAAACAGCGGACGAAATGATTGAGCAAATAAAACGCGCCGAAAACTTAGCGGATATTATTGAGATTCGCTTTGATTGTTTGAAACAAAGCGATGTCGAAAGTGTTTTAAGAGAATTAAAGGATTTGCGTCAAAAAACTGGCAAGCCTTTTATAATTACTTTTCGTCCAAAAGAACAAGGTGGTAAGCGCGAACTTGATTATTTCGGCGACAGAATTAGGTTTTGGCTAGATTGTAAAGAAATTCGAGAGATTGATTTTGTAGATATTGAGTTTGATTTGTTTTGTGATGAAGGACACAACTGGAAATTGCATGAACTTATAAACTCTCAATTTATATGTTCTTATCATAACTTTAAACATACTTATAGAAAGCTGAATTATCTTTACGAGCAATTGGCTTATACAAGTTTAAAGTTCACAGTATCAAGAAAAACTGCTCATATAATAAAATCAAAAATAGAAAATTCTATTGTAAAAATTGCTACGCAGACTTTCGATATAACCGAAAGTTTGCCTGTGTGGGAACTGCTTAAGTTTGCCAAACGAGAGAATAGAAAAATCATCCCAATCGCAATGGGCGAAGCGGGAAAATGGACGCGGATTTTGGGCTTGGCGCACGGTGCATTTATGACTTATGCATCGCTTGAATCCGGCAAAGAAACCGCGCCCGGACAAGTTTCCGCGCAAGATTTGATTGAAGTTTATCGCGCCAAAGAATTGGACGAACAAAGCGAAATTTACGGAGTTATCGGCGGAAATACGACTTATTCGATGTCTACTTTTATTCATAATGCGGCTTTTAAATTTCACAAATTAAACTCTGTTTTCGTTCCGCTTCAAGTGCAGGATTTAGATGAATTTTTACGCCGAATGGTAAAGGAGGAAACGCGCGAAATCAAACTAAATTTCAAAGGCTTTTCGGTAACTATTCCGCATAAACAGAACATTATCAAACATTTAGACTTTCTTGACGAAACTGCTAAAGCAATCGGCGCGGTCAACACGGTGAAAATTATTGATGGGAAATTTTACGGCTATAACACCGACGCAGACGGTTTTATCAAGCCGTTAAAAATGGCTTACGGTGATTTAGCAGGTGTGAAAGTCGCTATTTTGGGCAACGGCGGCGCGGCGCGGGCTTGTGTTTATGCACTTAAAAAAGAAAATGCGGAGGTTACGATTTTTGCGAGGAATTTAGCAAAAGCCAAAACTCTAGCAAATGAATTCGAGATCGAATTAAAGGAATTAAGTAATGCCGATTTCAAAAACTTTGATATTGTCGTCAATTCGACACCTTTGGGAACAAAAGGAATTTTAGAAACCGAAACTCCCGCTGTCGCCGAACAGTTAAAGCAAGTCAAACTCGTTTATGATTTGGTTTATAATCCGTTTGAAACCGAATTTTTGAAAGAAGCAAAAAGTGTTTTTGTCCCGACTATCGGCGGAATGGCAATGCTCATCGCCCAAGCAATGAAACAATCTGAAATTTGGACCGGAAAAGATGCGCCGATGAAGGAAATGAGCCAAGCGGTTCTGAAACGATTAGGTTAAATATAAATGGACAAAAGATATAGCCGCCAAATATTATTCCGCGAGATCGGCAAAGACGGACAGGAAAAGTTATTAAATTCACGAGTTTTGCTTGTCGGCTGCGGTGCTTTGGGCGCATCTCACGCGGAAATGTTGGCTCGCGCCGGAGTTGGTAATTTAAGGATCGTTGACCGCGATTTTGTCGAATTTACCAATTTGCAAAGACAGACTTTGTTTAGCGAAAATGATGCAAAAGCAAGATTGCCCAAAGCGGTTGCCGCACAAAAAAGAATTGGCGAAATCAATTCTGAAATCAATATTGAAGCCATTGTCGCCGATGTAAACTATTCAAATATCGAAAGTTTTATCAAAGATTGTGATCTTATTTTAGACGGCACGGACAATTTTGTTACGCGCTATTTGGTCAACGAGGCTTGCGTTAAACACAAAAAAACTTGGATTTACGGCGCGGCAGTTTCGAGTTACGGGACGACGATGACGATAATTCCGAACGAAACGCCGTGCCTTCGTTGTATTTTTGAAGAAATGCCAAGTGCAGGAAGTGCGCCGACGTGCGATACAGCAGGTGTGATTATGCCGATTATTGCTACGATTTCCGCCGTTCAAGTTACCGAAGCGTTGAAAATTCTCACAGGCAAAACCAATTTCTTACATCGAAATTTGATGCAGTTCGATCTGTGGGAAAACGATTGGCGGAAGATAAAACTCAATAAACCGAGTCCTGATTGTGTAGTTTGCGGACAGCGTAAATTTGAACTGCTCGATGCAGAAAATGCGAAGTTTTCAACTACGCTTTGCGGACGAGACGCAATTCAGATTCTGCCGCCGAAACCAACCGATTTAGATTTGGAAAAACTCGCCGAAAACTTAAAAAACGTCGCCGAAGTAAAACAAAACGAATACTTAATTCGCCTAGTTGTCGATGGTTTTGAATTGACAGTTTTCCGAGATGCCCGCGCTATTATTCGCGGAACAGATGATGAATCAACGGCACATTCGATTTATGCAAAATATATCGGTGTATGAGATAATTTTCACAAAGTTCCCGCATTTTCATTTATGGAGGTTTATCAATGGCGAAAAAACCAAAAGTTTTAATTATCGGCGGCGGTTTTGGCGGTCTGCAAGCGGCGAAAAAGTTGGCAAATGAACCTGTCGAAGTTGCTCTGATCGATAAAAAAAATCATCATACTTTTCAACCTTTGCTTTATCAGGTCGCAACAGCCGTTTTGTCGCCTGGAGAAATCGCCTCACCGATTCGGCGAATTCTTCATCGTTATAAAAATATCGAGGTTATTTTAGGTGAAGCGGTTGAGATTGACGAGAAAGATCAAACAGTAAAATTGCACGACGGTTCGCTCATTAAATTCGATTATTTAATTTTGGCGGCGGGGGCACGGCATTCGTATTTCGGACACGACGAATGGGAACATTCTGCGCCCGGACTTAAAACGCTTGAAGATGCGCTGGAGATTCGCCGTCGTGTTTTGCTGGCTTTTGAACTCGCCGAACGTGAAGCGTATTTGACCGGCGTAAAAAAACACCTGAATTTTGTGGTGATTGGCGGCGGTGCAACCGGCGTTGAACTTGCGGGCGCGATTGCCGGAATTGCACGTCAAGCACTTTCAAAAGATTTTAATTTGATTGATACGCGCCGCGCTCTCGTGCAACTTTTTGAAGGCGGCGACCGGATTTTGAATACATTTGCGCCGGAACTTTCCGCTCACGCAAAAAAAGATTTAGAAAATTTGGGAGTCGAAGTTTATCTCAATAGTTTCGTTTCCGACATTGAAGACGGGCGCGTAAAAGTCGGCGAAAAATGGATCAGATGTGATGTCGCAGTTTGGGCAACGGGCGTTGCCGCATCGCCTCTCGGCAAAGATTTGGGTGTGGAAACCGACAAAGCCGGACGGGTTTTCGTCAATAAAGATTTGTCTATTACGAACTGCAAAAATATTTTTGTTATCGGCGATATGGCTTCGCTGCAAATGGATGATGGCAAACCTGTTCCGGGTGTTGCGCCCGCCGCTATTCAAATGGCTGACACAGCTTGCGAAAATATTCTGCGCGATCTAAAAAGCGAACCACGCAAAGACTTCAAATATTGGGACAAAGGTTCGATGGCGACAATCGGCAAAAACAAAGCGATTGTCGAAGCCGGGAGGTTTAAATTGACCGGATTCATCGCTTGGCTGGCGTGGCTTTTCGTTCACGTCATTTCGCTCATCGGCTTCAAAAATCGCCTTTATGTATTGAGCGAATGGTTTTGGGCGTATCTGACCCGTGAAAGAAGTGCAAGATTGATAACCGGCGACGCGGAAGAATTGGAAAATGCAATGCGCTTCTTGGAGGCTAAACCAAAAGCGGAAAGTTTGCCGGACAAACATAAAAAAGAATCTGTCAAATGACAAAAATCTTAAAACATCATACCAATTTTAAGAATTGCGAATACAAATATACAAAATCCCGGTTGCATTAGTCGCTTAAATGCGCTAAGTGTTGTCATCTAATCTCAATTTTAAAGGAGTAAATATGTTTGAACAATATAATCCGTCCGAAAATTTAGTCCAAGAAGATAATGTAGAATTACAAAACCAAGCTAAGAAGGGAGCAAATTGGTTTTATTGGATTGCGGGTGCATCATTAGTAAATACAGTTATTTTTTTATTTAACGGAAATTTGAGTTTTATCATTGGTCTCGGAATTACCCAGATCGTCAGCGGAATCGCGTTCGCCGTCGAACAGCAAACAGGTTCAATGACTACACCTAAAATCGGTGCATTTTTAGTCAATCTGGCAATCTCGACTGTTTTTGCCGTGATTGGTTATTTTGCCGGACGGGGAATGATATGGGTATTTATTGTCGGAATAGTTTTATATACTTTGGACGGGATGCTGTTTTTTCTGTTTGGAGATATTTGGAGCATTGGTTTTCACGCTTTTGCGCTTTTCTTTATTGTCAAAGGTTTGCTGGCAACAAATAAATTAAGGAAAATGGAGCCATCGATACCTGCTCAATAACTCTCTCAAAATATATAGTTTGTTTAGACGCAGCCTGATTTTAATTAGTCTGCGTTGAACTATATTAATTTCAGTTACTAATTTATGAAGCGATTTTATTTTCTTATTGCACAGATTTTTTTATTTGTTTTTACAATTTCCGCCAGTCAACCGGCGATTTGGTCGGTCAACACTCGCGCCGAAGTTTTGAAAGGCGATGCAAAGGGCGTTTCCATCAATGAAAACGGGGCGATTACGCTTGCGCCGAAATTGACAGAGGTTTATAACACCGGACAATCTTACGTTTGGTCAAGCGCGATCGATGCGGGCGGCAACGTCTTTTTGGGAACGGGAAGCGACGGGAAGATTTTTAAGGTTGACACTTCGGGCAAAGGAACGCTTTTTTATGACACTAACGAACTTAACGTAGCGGCTTTGGCAATCGGTAAAAACGGCGAATTGTTTGCCGGAACGTCGCCTGACGGGAAGGTTTATCAAATTGATGCGCGTGGAAATGCTGCCGTTTTTTTTGATCCGAAGGAAAAATATATCTGGTCTCTGGCAATTTTCAATGATGGAAGTTTAGCGGTCGGAACAGGTGAAAACGGCAAGATTTACAAAGTTAAATCGGCAAATGCTTCGCCCGAAAATTCACTTTTATTTGACACGAGCGAAACGCATATAATTTCTTTGGCGACCGACAAACAAGACAATCTCTATGCGGGAACGGATGCCAACGGTCTGGTTTTGCGTTTTTCATCCGACGGCAAGCCGTTCGCGCTTCTCGACTCGTCATTGCGGGAGATTCACGACATCGATGTTGGTGCGGACGGTTCAGTTTATGTTTTAGCCTTGAGCGATACGGCTTCGGCTTCTAAAACCGTATCGCCGACAGCAATCGTAACGACGGAAAGCGTTGAAGCAACTACAACGCCGACACCGGAACCGGCACCGAAAAGCCGCTATGATTTGTCAGGCGCAAAAGCCGCAGTTTATCGAATTTTGCCTGACGGCGGAAGCGATGTTATTTGGAATTCGGCAAGCGTAACAGCATTTTCAATTTACGCGCATCAAACGGGAAATGGTGTTTTAATCGGAACTTCCGACAAGGGCAGAGTTTATTCCGTAACCAAAGACGGACGGGAAACTCTGCTTTTACAGTCAAATGAAGGACAAATCTCTACCTTAGCAACTAACGGGAAAAGTCTTTTTGCCACCTCCAGCAACCAGGGTAAACTTTATCGTTTCGGCGCGGAAACCGAAGCCGAAGGCAATTATGAATCGTCGATTTTGAATGCGAAAGCAAGCGCGTCCTGGGGCAGAATTTGGTGGCGTTCGAGCGGTAATGTCGTTTTGCAAACGAGAAGCGGAAATACCGAAAAAGCCGATGAAACTTGGAGCGATTGGAGCGCGAATTATGCCGATCAAAAAGGAGCGCAAATTTCGAGTCCGAAGGCAAAATATCTGCAATGGCGGGCGATTTTGAAAAATTCGGCAACTTTGAGCGAAGTAAATGTTTCTTACTTGGCGCGAAATATTGCGCCGGAAGTTCTGTCAATTCAGATTCTGCCGACAAATGTCGGATTATTGGCAAATCCGGCAGTTCAGATTGACCCGAACATCGAACTTTCAGGCTTGAATCCGGTTGATTTCGGCTTGCCGGCGATATTTAACACGCCGCCGCGAAAAGTTTATCTGCGCGGTGCGCGTTCCTTGCAATGGACGGCGGAAGATCGCAACAGCGACAATCTCGAATACGATGTTTATTATCGTGAGGTTAGCGAAACCGCTTTCAAACTTCTGCGCGAAAATTTAGCCGATAATTTCTTTACGATTGACGGCGCGGCTTTGGCAGATGGTCGTTATATCTTTAAAATCGTAGCAAAAGATTCGCTTTCAAATCCGAACGGATTGAGTTTGTCGGGTGAAAGAATCAGCGAGCCGTTCGATATTGATAACACGCCGCCGATTGTTTCTGCTATCGGAACACCCCAAATTAACGGCGAAAAAGCACGAATTATATTTGAATCCAGTGATGCGGCAAGTTTCTTAAACCGCGCCGAATACAGCATCAACGGCAGTGATTGGCAGACGGTTTTTGCCGATGATGGAATTTCCGACAGCCCGAAAGAGCGTTATACTTTGGATATTCCGCTCAAAACTACAGGCGAACAAACAATTGCGTTGCGCGTTTTTGATGTCAACGGAAACGTCGGAAGTATGAGAATTATTACCGGAAAATAAGATGAGTCTAACAAACGAAAGTGTTGCGGTCATTACGGGTGCGGCTTCGGGAATCGGACGTGCTTTGGCTGTTCGCCTTGCACAGGAAAAAATTGCCGGAATTGCAATCTCTGATGTCAATGAAAAAGATTTGCACGAAACGGCTGAAATCGTCAAAAATCTCGGTGTTGAATGTTCGGCTTACATCGTTGATGTTTCAAACCGCGAAGCAGTAGAGAAATTCGCCAATGATGTTGTGCAAAAATACACAAAAGTAACGCATTTAATCAATAATGCCGGGGTCGGACTCTTTGGCACGTTTGAGCAAATTTCGCTTGAAGATTTTGAATGGCTGATGAGTATCAACTTTTGGGGCGTGATTTACGGTTGTAAATTTTTTCTGCCGATTTTGAAAAAACAAGAATCGGCGCATATCGTCAACATTTCCAGCGTTTTCGGACTGATCGCGCCGCCCGAACAGACGGCGTATTGTTCCAGTAAATTTGCCGTGCGCGGTTTTACCGAATCTTTGCGCCACGAACTTGAAAATACAAATATTCGTGTTTCATCGGTTCATCCGGGCGGCATTAAAACCAATATCGCCCGCAATTCACGTCTCGGCAAAGACACACCCGAAAAATACAAAACTCAGGGCGCAAAATTTTTCGATCAGGTCGCGCAAACCTCCGCCGAACAAGCTGCCGAAACGATTGTGCGCGGTATCAAAGCCAAAAATCCGCGCATTTTAATCGGCAAAGATGCCCACGCCATCAATTATATTTCGCGTCTTTTTCCAAAAAAATACTTGCGGGTTCTGGAAAAACTTTCAGGACATAGATTGGATTTGCGTGAGAGTCGATAATCTATTTTTTAGGCAAAGTCATCGTTTCGCCTTCGTGATTTATTTCAAGATGCCGCGTTGTTGATTCGGTTACACTTGGCGGCACGAGTTCGCCAGTTTGATAACGCGAATCGGGCGCGATGTAATCATTTTTCGATGACGGCAAGACGGCATGTGGCGGTGCGGAAGGAATTACATTCGGTTCACTTTGTGATGCGAAAGAAAGGTTCCGGTTTTCAGATTTTTTCAGTTGAACAAGTTGTGCAACTCCGCTGCCGAGCGCACCGAATGCAGGAATCAACATCCAAAACCACCAACCTCTTCCCATCTGCGAGAAGCCTAAGGCAATGGCAACCGCTACAAACGCCAAACCTGAAAATATTTTTACAATTGCGCTTTCCCAGTTAATCGGTTTTCCTTTGCGGTCAACCAAACTTTGCGGTTTTTTCAGATTTCCCGACAAAGCTTCGGAAACATTGCCTAAATCTGCACCGCAACTGCGGCAAAATCTGCCGTTATCAGGATTTTTCGTTCCACATTTCGGGCAAAACATAATTTTTCGTCCTTTGTCTTTTGTTATTTGTCCTTTGCTTGTTTTCGCTGTCTTAATGCTTCAAATAATACTACGCCCGACGCGACCGATACGTTCAAAGATTCTATCTTTCCCTGCATCGGAATTTTTACCAAAACGTCACATTTTTCCGCCGTTAAACGATGCAAACCTTTGCCTTCGCCGCCTAAAACCAGTGCAGAAGATTGGGTCCAATCCCAATCGGTATAATTCATTTCCGCATCGCCGCTTGCACCGATTACCCAAATATTATGCTCTTTTAACTCATCAATCAACCGATTTATGTTAGATATTTTGGCAACTTTAACATATTCGATTGCACCCGCCGAAGATTTGGCGACAGTTTCGGTCAAACCGACAGCGCGGCGTTCGGGAATAAAAACGCCATCCACGCCGACGCATTCAACCGTTCGCAAAATCGCGCCCAGATTTCGCGGGTCTTCCACGCCGTCTAAAATTACGCTCAAGGAATTTTCCTTTTGGAAAATCCCGGCTAAAAGTTTATCGGCAGAATGATAATCCGCTGACGCAGTAAAAGCGATAACGCCTTGGTGATTCGCGCCGTTTTCAACCATTCTTGATAAATTTTCACGCGGAACCTTGTTCAGCGTCACGCCGTTCTGTCTGGCTAACTGCAAAATTTCGTGCAGACGTTTTTCGTTCGCGCCCTCGGCAACTACGACTTTTTCAACTTTTCGATTCTCGGCGCGTAAGGCTTCTAAAACGGGCAGAACCCCAAAAATTATTGACGAATTCGGTTTTCGGTCTTCCACCTTCGGTCTGCGGTCTTCAGCTTTAAATTTTTGACCTTGGGCTTTGGACTTCGAACTTTGAACTTTGAACTTTGAACTCATAAGATATGCCGTTGCAGACGCGAATATTTGGTAAATTGCGATAAATTATTGACAATCGTCATATTTCCCAAAGTGTATTTACCGATCTTTTCTCTTTTTACACCTTTCGAATCAGATTTATGCTCGACTTCCCAAACAGTGCCTAAAATTTCCCTCACTTGAAGATAATCATCAACAAATTTAGCATTCGGCGCAACTGCGCGGAACTTTATGACAAGTTTCTTGAGGTTGTCTTTTGCCAAAATTTCTTTTTCTTCTTCTAACGCCGAAAAGTCGAAACCCCTTGCAAAAATGCGATAACCGGTTGTATCATTGCGGCTATAAATATCGATTAAGAGTTCATCGGAAGCCGTTTCGGTAGTTTGTAAAATTTTGTTATCGCCTTTTTTATTATGTATTTCGGTTGCCTCGACTTTGCGTTCAAAGACCGCGCCTGCAACCACTAAAACTAAATCCTCATTTGAGATTTCAACTATCTCGTCCTTATTAAAAAAAATCAAAATGATACTACCGTCAAAAAATTCAATACCGCGCAAACGATGCGGTTGATTTTCCGCCGTTAAAGTTTCATCGCTCAAAAGGGAAGTTTCCAAACCGAGTTCCGACAATCGTTGGCAGGCAATTTCCGCTTCTTTTTCCGATTCGACCCGCGCCAATGGCAAAGCCCGGTTAATTTTAATCATTTTTTGCAAATTGGCATTTTCAAGTTTTAACATTTTAGCTATTTCCTCTATTTTCGTTTCTTCCAACTCTTTTATCATCGGCTGATAAATCAAATTAAATCCTTTTTCCCAAACTTCGAGTTTTCGCACATTCGGTCTGAGAAAACGGCTTTGCGATTCGCTTATTTCGAGTTCCTCATTGCAGTAAAAACATTTTCGGCGGGTCGGCGGATTGGTTCGCTCACATTTCTTGCACGAAATCATTTCTTCGGCTTTAAACGCCGGATTTTCCGCTTGAATCGGCAAATCTTTCAGCCATTCATCCGAACCAATCATTTCAACTTTTTTTTCCATTTTTTTGATTATACGACGAAAACCGGGTATCGTAATAGATAATTCGCTTGACCGCAGGGCAAGCAAAAAGGCACACTATAAAGTAATTATTTTTGCCAGAATGTAGTTGCATTTAAGAAAATACGGAAACATTTTTAATTTTAACAATTTTTTTTGAAACTATTTTTGTAAGACATATATCTATTCATCAATTATAAATTATACATTGATTTACGGTAAAAACTTTCAATTTTTTATATTATCCGACTTTTTTCTTCCGTCTTTTCCATCAACTGCAGGGCGATTTATCTGATAAATTTTAATATATAAGGATTTAAAAAATGCAGTTTGATATAGCGACTAATCCGTCGTGGAAGTTTGGACATCGCGGGCGCGTCGCGGTTTTCATTGACGGAAACAATCTTTTTCACGCGGCACGATTTCATAATATAGACATTGATTATAATAAACTTCTGCGCCTTTTGCTGGGCGACGGCAGATTGCTTCGTGCTTTTTTTTACACGGGCGTTGATGCGGGCGCGGAACGTCAGCAGGGTTTTTTACTGTGGATGCGGCGCAACGGTTTTCGCGTCGTGCAGAAAGAATTGAAAACCTTTTACGACGGCACGCGCAAGGCAAATCTCGATGTCGAAATTGCGGTAGATATGCTGAGTTTGGCAGGGCGTTATGATACAGCCGTGTTGGTTTCGGGCGATGAAGATTTTGTTTATGCCTTGAACGCCGTGGCATACAAAGGTTGTCGCGTTGAGGTGGCGGGTTTTCGCTCGAACACAGCGCCGCGCCTGATCGATGTTGCCGATTTTTTTATTGATTTGGGCGAAATTGCCGAACTTGTCCGCAAAGATATTTCGCAAGGCGAACAATATGACATTCCGTCTTTTGTGTTGCCCGAAGAAATACCGCCGCCAAAAATTTTGCATCAGCAGACGGAAAATGATTTTTCTCGGGTCCCAAGCAAAATTACATTTGAAACCGCATTTGAGGAAGAAGAAACAGATGATTTTTCTAACTTAGTTCGTATTAAAGACTAGGAAAAGCTTACTGGGTTTTTAATTTTATCAAGTTCGTTGTGAACAGATTTAAATTAATCGGCTCAATAAATGTTCGGTAGAGTATGAAACTTTTTACACTCGAAGAAGCTAATGATTTGTTGCCGGTCATTCGCCCGAAACTTGAAAGTATGAAGGCGCATTACAGTAAGATCGAGTTTTTTCGTGAATCGGCAAAAACTGCGGCGAATTCGGCACAATTTGGCGGCGGCGGTATGGAGGGCGGCTCTCAGTATGTAAAATCGCTTTACGAGGTTGGCAAATTGACGACGGAATTTCACGCTCTCGGCGTTCAACTCAAAGACTATTCGCGCGGTTTGATCGACTTTCCGACGATGCGCGGCGGTCAGATGGTTTTGCTCTGCTGGCAACTTGGCGAAGGGGACGAGATCGAATGGTGGCACGAAGTTGAAGCCGGTTTTATCGGGCGGCAACGACTTTGATTTGATAATTTATCCGGTTGTTTTCTCTGACCTTATTACGTTTCTCTGAACTCGTTAACATTTTTGTTTCTTCCGGTTTTCCAATCCAAAATCCAAAATCGAAAGATCAAAATCGAAAAACTTGTGGTTTCGCTTCAATTTACTATTGACTAGTTAAAGTAGTTTCTGATATTATCCTTGCAGTTTTGTCATTTCAGTGAATTTACCTTGACTCTCAGAAAAATTTTTCTGACTTAGATTTTTTCAAAACTATGAACTGCCCTGTTTGTAATCGAAACAACGACTTAATTTTGTCAGTTTGTCCCAGTTGTGGAGCGATGATAAATGATTCTGTTCGTGAAGAACTGAAACCCCGAACCCTGTCGCTACCAAAGTCTGTAAATGTTGAAATACAAGGAAATATGCCTGTGTCTAATAAATTGAACCAACAAATTACCAGTCCTCCTAAGCAAATCGAGTTGAAACCACCGATTGCGGAAACTATGCCAAAATCGGCAGTTCCGAATTTAGTCGAGTTTCACAGCAAAACCGCGACTGTACCCGAATGGCGTTTGCAACTGCAAAACGCGGTGCGGAAACGGCAGGAAAGCACGGATTCAAATGAAGTTAATATGGCGTTGGGACGGCAAACGAAGTTAGTAACCAATGGCGCGAACGCGCTAAAGGCGGAGATTATTGTCGAAAGCGAACCCGTTAAATACAAAAATCCGACGTTAAACAATGCTTTACAACGAATTGAAGAATCGCGGCAGAAATTTTTAATAGAAGAAAAGCCGCCAATTGTTGGGGATAATCTTCCGGCAACCGCAAGTAAAAGTTACCCTTTTCACATTGCTTTCAAACAATCGGAAGTTGTGCCGAGAACTGCGAGTAAAAATGTTCCGATCACTGTTCCGACAAAACCGAAACTCGCTACTTCGCTCAGATTAGAGAGCGAGCCGCTCGACACGAATAAATTGCCGCCTTTGCAGAAAACCGTGACAATTTCTTCTGGTTTTGATCACGATTCGACGGTTTTAGCCGGGGACAAAGTTGATCTGACAGCTACTGAATCCGAAGAAATTATCGATATTGAAGAAGAATTTGTTGATGAAATTGATGACTATGCACCATTTGCAATGCGCTTTAACGCCGGACTATTCGATTTTATAATCGGTTCGTTTTTGAGTCTGTTATTGCTTGCGCCATTTGTATTGGTTGGTGGAAACTGGCTTACTTTTGGCGGGTTTTTCGCATTTTTGGCAACCTGCGCGATTGTAATGTTTATTTATATGACAACCGCCGTCGGTTTATTTGGCAGAACTTTCGGAATGCGTATTTTCTCGCTGGAAATGATTGATGTCGAAAATGAGGATTACCCGTCGCTTCATCAGGCAGCGGTTAGTTCTTCCGTTTATCTTTTATCGCTTGCCTTGGGCGGCATCGGATTTTTGACTTTGCCTTTTAATGAAGAAAAAAGAGCCGTTCACGACATTGTTTCGGGAACGATTATCGTCAGAGAATTTTAAGATAGTCCAAAGTTCAAAGCCGAAAGTCCAATGTTGAAAGATGTAAGACATTGGACTTTCGGCTTTGAACTTTAGGTTTTTAACCGTGAACGAACCAACTCTCGAAAAAATCTGTGCCGAACTTGCGTCTATATTGGTCGGACAAAAGTTCGGCAAAATTTTTACACTCTCGCGGTTTCGTTTGGCGATTGATTTTCGCTTAAATGATTCCGGCTATCTTTTGATAAGTGCGGAACCTTCGGCTCCAAAAATGTATCTTATTAAACGGCGGCTGCGCGATCTCGAAAAACAATCGAAAAATTCAATGCCTTTTGTTTTGGGGCTGCGGAAAAGATTGGCTAATTCAGTTTTGCAGGCAATCGAAAAATTTGAGAATGAGCGTGTCATAAAGTTCGCCTTTTTAGCTCGGAATGAAATCGGACAAACCGAAAAATATACGCTTATCGTTCAATTAACCGGACGTTCCGCAAATATTTTTTTGTTGGATGAAAGAGATTTTATAATTGATGCAATGCGTGAAAATGTCGGCGAAGGTCAGGAAATTGCCAATAAATATGCCATTCCGAAAAGTTCAAAACCAAAGACAACGGACGAAGCAAGTTTTCCGCAGGGCGATTTTGAAACTCTATCCGAAGCAATAGACATTCACGCTCAAGAAATCGAACGGGAAAAGATTTTTCAGGCAAAAGCAAATTCGGCGCAGGTCAATCTGAAAAAAGAGATTGCGAAGCGGGAAAAGTTGGAAAAGAATTTAAAAAAAGACCTTGAAAATCACGGTAACGCGGATAGTTGGAAAAAGTTCGGCGATTTGCTGTTAGCGAATTTAGCGACGGCAAGACGCGAAGGCGATAAAGTTTTCGTCAGTGATTTTTATGACGAAAATGTGCCGACGATTGAAATCGAAGTGGAAAAAAATCTTTCAATTTCGGAAGCCGCCGAAAAGTTTTTCAAACGCTACACGAAAGCGCGAAATGCAAAGGCGGAAATCGAGCAACGGCTGTCAGTTGTAGAGTCTGAGATTGAAAAGTTGAAACAGCAAAAACAAATACTCGACGATGCGATAGCCGAAAAAGACGAGGACATTTTAGCCGAATTTTTTGATGAAAAACTCGAAATACTACCCACTAAAACAAAACAGAAACAGACGGAAAATTTCAAAGGAGCAAGAAACTATATTTCTTCCGATGGTTTTGAGATTTTGGTTGGAAAAGGCGCAAAGGACAATGATTTTTTAACATTTCGCGTGGCGAAATCATTGGATTTATGGCTTCACGCGGCGGATTATTCCGGCTCTCACGTCGTCGTCAAAAATCCGAATCGACAGGAAATTCCTAATAAGACTTTACTGGAAGCCGCGCAAGTTGCGGCTTTTTTTAGTCGGGCAAGATCAGAAACTAAGGTTGCAGTTCATTATACGCAGAAAAAATTTGTCAATAAGCCAAAAGGCGCGGTTGCCGGACTGGTCAGTTTAGCTAGTTTTAAGACGATCTTGGTTGAGCCGAAAATGATTGAAAAATAAAGAAACCAAAAGTCCGCTTTTTTTCTGATAGGCGAACTTTTGGTTTCTTTATTTAAGCTCTTTAGCAAAATTTATTGATTCACTGTTTTCTCGACCGTTTCCCGCATTTTCGCCAAAACCGCATTTCCGCCGCCGGCAAAAACTCCCGTCATTTTACCGTCGCGGTTGATAAGAATTGTTTGCGGAATCCCGTTCAGTCGTGTGATTTTATTAAACTCAGCAAATAATGCCGCATCCGACCAGCCCAGTTGGTAATTAAGATTATGCTTGGTGGCGAAAGATTTTATTAATTCGGCAGGTTCATCGGACTGATTGAGACCGATTACTTCAAATCCTTTGTCTCGATATTCGTCCTGCATTTTGACGATTTCCGGCATTTCAGCAACGCACGGTCCGCACCACGTCGCCCACATATTTACCAGCACGACTTTACCTTTCTTGTCCGCTAATTTGAAAGTTGTGCCATCTGTCAATTTTATATCTGCCTGAATGATCCCGTTCGGGGCTGCCGGGTAATCATCACTTTTGGTTGCCGTCGGATCTTTGCCTGCCGGTGGTTTGACTGTGTTGTCGGCAGAAGTTTGTTTTGTGCTGGCAGAATTCGTGCAAGCTGTAAAACCGGAAAATGCTATACTTAACCCAACTAATAAGACAATATTTGTAAATAAATTTTTCATAATAACCTCTTTCAGCCAATATCCTGCATTCGCAAAACAATCAGCGTAGCAATAACCAACATACCAAACATTAGCATTAAAACTAACTGATTTAAAATCTCGTGCATCCAGGGATGCAAAAAATTTACATAATTGCTCAAATCTTTCGGAACTTTTTTGGCATCGGCAATTTTCGGCGGCGCGTCGAGTTTCGGCGCAGGCGGGTTATTTCCGCGACTCAATTCATCTTTGAAATCGTCCAATTTAGCTTCCGAATCTTTTTTATAATCGTCTAATTCCTTTTTCGCGTCGGCAATAATCTTATCGTTTTCGGTTTCGATAGATTTGTAAAGCCCTTGACCGTTCGTTTTGCCTCTTGGTTCTGCGCCTTCTTTTTCCAAAGTGTCGAGCGTCGAAAACCGCTTCATCGTGTCAAACGACCACGTTGCCGGCATAATTAAACCCGCTACTTTATTAATACCGGAAGGCACGCCAACTAATCCCGAAAATAAAATTTGTGGAATTAAAATTAACGGAACAAGACTCGTCGCCATCTCCGAGGTCTTGACTAAACCGGAAACCAAAAGCCCTAAGGCGATGCCGACACCGGCTGTCAGGAGCATTACAAAAAGTTGCGGAATTCCTAAAAGTTCACCCGGCATCGGCATCAAACCGGTAATGTCGAAAAATTTAAGCGGCAGAAAGAGCATCAAACACTGCACACCGACAATCAATCCGAGCACAAAAAGTTTTGAGGCGATATATGGCATAAGTCCGAGATTAACCATTCTTTCACGGTTGTAAACCGGACGTTCGCGGATAATTTCCCGTGCCGCAACCGAAATGCCGAACCAAACTGCGACCAATGACAAAATGAAATAAGCAAAATCACGCGGTTGACTTTCGCCCATCACAAAAAATGTCATTATGGCGATGATCGGTGCTTGCGCGAACAAAATGAAAAGATTTAATTTGTCGCGGAAAAGAACTTCGGCATAGCGGCGGGAAAGTGTCAGCCATTGGCGAACCGAACCGAAAACACCCAGCCGATTTTTCGACTTCGTGCCTTGCGATTGAACTTTGCCGACTTCTTTGAGCGGTTCATAAACATTCTTTCGATATTGCGGAGTTTGGGTGAATTTGTTTTTCCACTCTTCGGCAACTTGTTCGGTAATTTGTTGACGATTAGCATTATCGTTCTGCTTTATTTTCTGCTCGATCGGTTCTTCGAGTTTATCGTAGAGGTCTTTGAAACTCTTTGCACCGAGATGATTTAAAGCTTCATCCGGCTTGCCGTAAAAGACGAGTTTGCCGCGCATCAGGACAACGATCTTGTCAAAAAGTTTGACGTTTTCCATCGCGTGCGTCGTCAAAATCACGGTTCTTCCCGATTCGGCAATTTGCTGAAAGAGTTTCATTATCTTCTCTTCGGTTGCCGGATCAAGTCCCGAAGTCGGTTCGTCGAGAAAAATAACGGAAGGTTTCGTAATCAGTTCAACCGCAATGGAAACACGCTTCCGCTGTCCGCCCGAAAGTTGATTTATAGGCACATTGCGACGCTCTGAAAGTCCCGTAACATCCATCACTTCATCAATGATTTGTTTAATTTCCGTCGCCGAAACGTCACTCGAAAGACGCAATTTGGCAACATAATAAAGCGTTCGGTAAACGGTCAGTTCGCGGTGAATTATGTCATCTTGAGGAACATAACCGATTGATTGCTTCAGTGAATCGAGATGTTGATACAGATCGAGATTATTTATCAAAATGCTTCCGCTCGATGCCGGACGCATTCCATTCATTGCGTCCATCAATGTTGATTTACCGGCACCGGAAGGTCCTAACAATCCGACAAATTCATTCGGCTGAACCGAAAGCGAAACATTATCGAGGAGGCGAAGCATTCCGCCGCCGGATCGATTTTTGACCTCTTTGGTGATATTCACCGAGTCGATCCGTGTTTTTGAACGCGTATCGAAAACACCGATGTTTCCCGTATTATCGATTTTGATGAGAAAAGAGCCGATCTGCGCCGCGTCATTGGTCGAAACGGTTTGGCGCGAGATGCGATTTCCGTTGACATAAACGCCGTTGGTCGAGTTGAGGTCTTCGATAACGATGCCTGAATTGCTATTTATAAGTCGGGCGTGGCGGTTGGAAATTTGCAGCCCGTCAATTTTGATGTCGCTTGTCTCGGCGCGTCCGATTATCAACTCTTGCTTATTACCGAAAGACAGCGACATCAAAAGCTGCGGTTGGGCGGATTGGCGCGACGGAGTTTTGCTCGTCAAACTATCCGCTTTAAAAGCCATCGTTTTTGAAGCGGTTTCACCGATTGTCCCCTTTAATTCCGCAAGTAATCCGATGGCGATAGAACGCTGTCCGGCAAGACTCAAACCCATCGGATCAACCAGCGAAGGTGCGACAAGACGCAAAACGGGTCCGCCCATTCCGAGTTGAATTTTATCGTTATGGTAAATCGGTGTCGGCGCGGAAATTCTTTGCTCATTAACCAAAGTCCCGTTGAAACTACCGTTGTCATACAAAATAAAATTACCGTTCGAGCGGCGGATTTCAGCGTGGCGACGCGAAACCATCACGGCTGAGGATTCAAAAACAATATCACCGCCCGGGTCGCGCCCGAGCCAAATACTGTCTTTTGTGATCTTAAAGGGGATCGAAGACGAGTGTCCACTTAAAAAATCGAGATGAGCAGTTTGGGCGACTTGCGCCTGAACCGGCTTGATTTGATTAGATAAATTCGGCGGCGGCAACGGTGAATTTATCGGAGTTGATGATGGTATTGGTAAAGGCTGAAAAGATTCCGCTGCAAAATCGGGTTTTGGCTGGGCAGATTTAACTTCAAACCAAATAACCCGCAAAATCGGTCCCTGTGTGCCGAATTGAAGATTGTTGCCGACTTGTATAGCCTGCGGTTGCGTGAGTTTTTGTCCGTTGACAAATGTTCCGTAACTCGAGTTTAAGTCTTGCAGAATCCACTGATCGTTCTTAAAACGCAACTCGGCGTGATGGCGTGAAACCATCGGAAAAATCGTATTGTCGAAAACAATGTCGCAATCCGCCGGATCGCGCCCGAAGCGGATGTTTTCCTGATTAAAAGATTGTTCGGGCAACTGCCCGCCATTGCGTTCTTCGGCTAAAACTAACTTCATCGGTGATAATTTGAAATGAAAACTGTTTTGTCACAATATTAGCCTAATTCAACCAAAACCAAAAGTATAAGATAAGATTTGCAGTTCTAAAACTTTTGATTCGGCTCAAAAGTTTCGAGAATGGTTGCAAGGTCGCCACTTACTCCGACATCCTCCGCACTTTTGACATCAGGCGAAAGCGAAGTCGCCAGCATTGTGATAGCATACCCGTTTTTCATTCCGACTCTGGCGGCGGGAATCCAAAGCCGTTTTCCCCAAATCTGCACATTTTCACCGCCGGAAGTTTTTGCCTCACCTTGAAATATTACTTCGTATGATCTCCAGCCGTTATTTATTGTTTTCTCACCTTGTGAAATTAGTTGGTAGTTTGGTATTTCTTTCTTTAAAAAATCATTGGTTTCTTTGACCAACTCAGGGAAAATTGCGATGTCACCTTTAAATGTGCCTTTGCTGTCGTAATAGCTGACAATCATTTGTTCTATCGGAAATTTATTCGGCGCATTTTTTGAAATATCCAAGAACTTGCCGCGCACGCCTTTTTCCTTCACTTCATTTATTTCATTTAGTTTCCAGTCGTTAGGATAATAGAGCGAAAATCCGAGAAAGTTTTTTGCCGTGTCGCCCTTCAAATTTTCTTTATTATTTTGAAAATAAACAGTGTCCGCCGGTTGAGAAATAGTTCGCGCTACCGGCGGAATCTCGATGTCTTCGAGCAGTGACGGGGATTTTTGCAAAACCGGCTCGACAGTCTCGTTGGTTTCTGTCGGTGGTTGGACAGCAATTACTTCAGACGGACGATTAAGAACATATTGCCATAAAGCCCAGATTCCAATGAAAAGAATTACCAAACCGAGAATCGACAACCAAATCCGACCCGGATTTGCGACTTTCGGCGGTTCGGGCGAGCGTTTTTCCCATGCTAATTCTTCTTTTGCTTTAAAGTTGCCGGTTCCCGCAGTTTTGCCAACTTTGAGGGCGATGCTCGGAGAAATATGAATATCGGAATTCACCGGCGAACTTTCAATCTTCGGCGTTTCTTTTTTTACTTCAGGAACAGCAGTAAGGGGTGCGGTTTCGGCAATATATGATTGTTTTGTTTCCGCATCAAATTCGCTTTCATCCGTAATTATCTCGATTTCTTCGATTATCTTATTTTTTTCCCAAGGCGCAACCGTGGTCAGAGCATTATAAAAGGCATCGCCAAAATCCCTTACTTTCGGATACCTTTCCGATGGATTAAAAGCTAAACCTTTTTCTAAAATCTCATCAACCAGCAAAGGCAGATCGAGCCGCAAATTCGTCGGATGAATCTTTAACCCGGACTTTTGTGCAAAGTGTAAAGTTTCCGCCGATATTGCACTAAATGGCAAACGATTGGTCAACATTTGATAAGCGACCGCCGCCAGCGAATAAATATCACCGGCAAAAGTGGCGAGATTTCCGACAACTTGTTCGGGTGCTTTGTAGTCGAGATTTTTATTGCCGGCATTGATTTTTGAAATGTTGAAATTAGTCAGTTTGACTTGCTCATTACCGACTTCGGAAACTGTCAGAATTATATTTTCGGGCTTCACATTGCGGTGCAAAACGCCGTTTTGGTGGACTTCGCTCAGCGCGTAGGCGGCTTGGCGAATAATGCGGGCAGTTCGCAAACCGTTGAATTGCCCGGTTTGTTTGAGCATATCTTTGACCGATTTACCTTCGACATATTCGGAAATGATGAAAGGTTTGCCTTCTGACAATTCGCCTGAATCTAAAATTCTGGCAATATTCGGATGATTGATAAGCGAAAGCGAAACTCTTTCTTCAGCGAGAATTTGGTTAGTAAAATGATCATTCTCCTCTTCGTTCATCAAAACTCTGACAACAACCTTTTTAACGTCGGCGAGTTTGTCTTGAGCGAGATAGGCAATACTAGATTCGTCTTCGCCGAATTTTTCAACCACCATATAACGACCTTTGACGGTTTGCCCGAGCAGCGCATCAGGATTTTCCCAAGTTAAAGCCGGTCTGCCTGTCGGATTTATTTGACGGTCGCCGAGTTTCGCCTGACTCGTCGGAATATCGTTTAATTTAATAACGCGTGGCAGAGGTTTTTGCGCTTGCGGCTGAACTTCGTTTTTAGGTTTGAATTCAGTTTGTATAACTATCGGTTTAGATGGCGGAATAAAATCTTTTTGCGCCGGTCGTGCCGGCTCGACTTTAGTAAATTTCGGAGATGCCGAAATTTTTTTGTCCCGTTCATCAGTCGGCGCAGTTCTGCCTAAAAGATTTGTAAAAACTCCGCCCGCTTTATTTACGCCGGTTGTTGCCGACGGCGCAGACAGCAATCTCCCACCTTCATTCGTGCAAAATCTTTGCGTTCCTTCTTCGTATGTTTGTTGACATTTTGGACAATAAAGCATCGTTTCTTTAACTGTTGAGACAGACATTCAATTGCAACCTCTTTTCATAATTTAAGTATTTTTGATAAACACGTTACCAAGAAATATGCTTAATTAGGTGCGATTTTCAATAAACATTAAATAAATTTGTTGTTTCCGGTCAGAATTAAGGTTTCTCTAAATTGAATTCGGCTAAAATTATTTGAATATATCCGGTGCAGAATCGAGTCTTGCTAAAACGAACTCGAATTCGATTGTAGCGGAATCGAATTTCTCGATAACAAACTTGAATCCGATTCTATAAAGCCTGAAATTGTTTTTAGCCTTTGATCAATTTTTCAGAGAATTTGCCAACTTATTTGCTAACACGGATTTTTCCTTATCGAGTTCGATAGCTTGCCGAAAAACACGCTCTGCATCTTTGGTTTTCCCCACCCGCAAATAGCCGTCGCCAACCTTTTCAAATTCTTGAGCAAGACGTTTTTTCTCATTCGGCGAAACGACGGTCAAAGCCTTCACCAGATACTTTTCCGCATCGTCAAATTTTTCGCGGCGTAAAGCGAGCGAACCTAAAAGCGTGTAAGAAACAAAACTATTCGGGCTGACATCTGCACTTTTTTTCAAGACTTTCTCGGCTTCGTCGTAGCTGCCGCGAATTGTCAACGCACGTCCAAGCAGATAAAGTGCCGTCGGGTTTTTGGCATCTTGCATCAACGCACGACGCAATAATTGTTCGGATTCGGCATAACGCTGTTGTGATTGCATCACATCCGCGACCAAAATCATCGTTGGCACATCGGTCGAAAGTTGTATCGCCGTGCGATATGCAGCAGTCGATTCGGGAAGCAAACCTTTGCGCCGCAAAAGTCTGCCGAGATGCGCGTATGCAAGCGCAAAAGTCGAATCGATCTCTATCGCCTTTTTGTAGGAGTTCTGCGTTTCGTCAGCGATCTTTCCCTGAAGTTCGAGCGCAACGCCGAGTTGATCAAAAACGACGGCACTGTTCGCATCGAGTTTTAATGCCTGTCGCGCTAGTTGTTCGGCTTCGGCGTAGCGATTGCCCAAATTTGTGGCGGAAATCGGTTGCGTCAATACAAAACTCAAAGCTATATAGGCTTCGGGGCTGTTCGGTTCGAGTTGAACAGCGGCACGATAGGCGCGTTCGGCTTCTTCCCAACGCTGTTGATCGCTGAACAGATTTCCGAGTCCGTAAACAGCCCGTGAATCTCTGTTTTTCAAACTTTGAGCGCGAAGATAGGCAGCCTCGGCTTTATCATAATTGCGCTCATCACGCGCCGTATTCCCGTCTGCAATAGCTTGCTCGAAAAGATCGTCGAAATTTTCCGTCGCCGGTATCGGTTGCCCGACCTTGATCACGATATTGTTTTGTGGCGGTGGTTGCGGCTTTGGAATGAGGGCGGTTGACGGCGGCTTACTTTTATTTATCTTAACCGTTTTTTCCGGTTTATTTGATTTGGTCGGTTTTTTGGTCGTGCTTTTCTCGACTTTGGCTATCGGACGGGGTTTACTAACGGGTTTTTGACTTGCTGTCGGTGAAGTTTTTTTAGGTGTCGTTTTTTTTACCGTTGTTTTAGAAGTTTTCGGGTTGGATGAATTGAAAAGTCCGTTACTGCTTCCCAAATCCTGTCCGAAAGCATTGCTCGATGCAATTATAAAACAAATTAACCATAATCCATATTGATAAAACTTCACATCTTTGATCATAAAAACTCTATAGGTCTGAGCGAACCAGGCGAAAACCCAGCCGCGAATCTCTTTTACTTGGTTCGACAAAACTGCGATATGTCGAAGTAATCGCGTCTTTGCCGATTGATTTATCAAAAGCCGAACCTCCGCGAATGACAAAAGTGTTCTTAAATTTGTCATCAAGTTTGCCCGCATTGCCCGGATAAACGCCGAATTCTGTGCTGGTCCATTCATAAACATTACCAATCAAATCCTGCACGTCCCACTTATCTGCGCCACAAGATTTTGAACCGACCGGTTCGGGTTTCGGATCGGGTTTATTAATTACGGCACAAAGATTTTTGAATTCATCGCCCCACGGATACAAGTTGTTTGCCGCGCCGTTTCGTGCCGCATATTCCCACTCGTTTTCCGTCGGCAGACGATAAATCACACTGTCTCTTTTGGAACGCCATTCGATAAATGCTTTAACATCGTTCATATTGACGAACCGAACCGGCAATTTTACTTCGGTCGCCAACGGTTTGCCGTCTTCCCAATACGGCGGTGTCGGTTTATAGTCGGTTGCTTTGACAAATGCGTAATACTCTTCGGCGGTTACTTCCGTCTTGTCCATCCAAAAATCTTTGACATCAACTTCGTGTTGCGGCTTTTCCGTATCTAAACCGTCGTTGCGTCCCATCATAAACCTGCCGCCCGGTATCTTTACCATTTCATTCTTCGCAGCATCGCTTGGCGGCGGCTGATTATTTGCGTTTGGTTGCGAATTATTGACCTTAGTATTTGCATTGCCGGCAGCGTTTCCGATCAAACCTGCCATATATGCGCCGCCGATTCCAATAATAGCAAGTAATAATAAACCCGAAATTCCAATAATTGCTAAAAATAAAGGTGAAAACAGCCATGATTTTTTCGGCTCGGTTTGAGTTTGAGAAAAATCAACTTGTTGTGATGCCTGCCAATTTTGCTGAGATATTTGCTGGCTTGCTAATTGCGGATTTTGCGAAGCCGCCATATTTGAAGGCATACTTTGGTTAAATTGCTGGCTAATCGCCGGAATCGTTTCCGATGGTTTGGGTATCGCATCGGTTTTTTGGTTCGACTTCAGTTCGGCGACGATTTGTTTTGATTCTCCATCGCAGACGAGATCGTTTTCCCAATTCTGAAAACCTTCTTTGCTCACCCGGAAATGATGGCTGCCGCTTCGCAATCCTTCCAGCAAGAGCCATCCGTCTGCCCGACTTTGCCCAATTGCAACATCATCAACAAAAACATCCGATTGCGGCGGATTGGTCAAAATACTAACCTTTGAAACAGGCAGCAAGGTCGAACTCGTGACCGCGCCTAAAGCTCCCGTGTTTTGCGAAGTGATGCCGAGAGCCGTTCTCAGTTCGTCAACGAACATCTCGACCGATTCCGTCCGTTTGGCAGGGTCTTTAACCAATGTGTGGCGCACCGCCATTTCAATTTGCGGTGAAATTTGCAAATTAAAGTTGCTAAAGGGCGGCGGCGCGTCGCTCAGATGTTTTTTCATAATCGCCGGAATCGAAGAACCCTTAAAAGGCACATCGCCAGCCAGCATCTGATAGAGCATTACGCCCAAACTATACACATCGGAGCGTGCGTCAGGTTCTTCGTCCGCCCATTGTTCGGGCGACATATAATAGGGTGAACCCATCAATCCGGTGGTTTGCGCTTGAATAAATGAACCGAGTAATTCGCCTGATTTTATTTTTGCCAGCCCGAAGTCGAGAATTTTTACAGAATCGTATAAATTCGATTTGCCTTTGAGAATCATCACGTTTAAAGGTTTCAGATCACGGTGAACGATGCCCTGATGATGTGCCGCGCCGACTCCTGAGCAAATTGCCGACATCAACTCGAATGCCTTTTCGTTGGAAAGTCGTTTTTCACGGGTTAAAAGGTCGTGCAGGGATTCACCGTCAACATATTCCATAACAATATATGGCATCGTTCCCTGCGCTACGCCGTAATCGGAAACACCGACGACGTTTTGATGCCGAATTGCCGCGGCGGCAAGTGCTTCCTGACGAAATCGGGTTACGAGTTGCGGATCGTTTCCGACCAGATCGGGCAAAATGATCTTGACGGCGTGCGAAGTTTTCAAATATGCGTGCCGTGCCTTAAAAACAACGCCCATTCCGCCCTGTCCGATGCGGCATTCGAGATGATACTTACCTTCCAAAACAGGTTCGCCACTGATTGAGTGAAATGTCTTTTTCCCGTCTGTCGGGCAAGTGTTGACATCATCGCTATAACATTTTTTACAAACTTGACATTCTTTCATTTCGATTTCTTAGAAAATTAGTTCAGCAGGTATTTTGCACACGCAAAAAGATAATTTTTTTGGACGGCAATTATATTAACATTTTTTGATTTTAATTGTTTTATCAACCTCAATCAAGGATAAATTGAAAAAGCGGTGATTATAATGAATCATTCGGTCAATTATTTTATAAAGTTGAAAAACCAACCGTATTCTTTCTTTTTAACTTTTTGATTTGCCGTAGGTTCAGTTTTTACAAACGAATAATTGCTAATCACTTTCAAATTATGGATAATAAAAAAGTTTACACTTTAAATTTATTTGCTTATACTGACCTAGAAACCAATAAATATAATTATAAGAATACTTTAAGATATGAAAGAAATTTCATCAGAAAACTATTTAGATATGCAAGCAGCAGTTAGTCCACAATCCGAACAAAGTTTACAACATTTTAATAAAGACTTTTGTTATAGCCGGAAACTTCCCGCAAACCTTCAACTTTTAGAAACACTTTCCTGGAATTTTCTATGGTCATGGAAACCGCAAGGTTCACGACTTTTCCGCGAACTCGATACGGATTTATGGGAAGAATGTGAACAAAATCCGCGTCTGTTTTTGAAAAATATCAAAGGACTGAGGCTTTGGCAAAAGGCGAATGATGCCGAATATGTCGAAAAGTTACATAGTTTTGCGGGGGAAGTTGAAGATTATTTATCGCAACAGCCAAATGTCTTTGGGCAGATAACGACGGAGAATCCGGTCGCCTATTTCTGCGCCGAATACGGTGTCCATAATTCGTTACCGATATATTCGGGCGGACTCGGGATTTTGGCGGGCGACCAATTGAAATCGGCAAGTGATTTGAACGTGCCGCTAGTTGCTGTCGGACTTTTTTATCGTTACGGGTATTTTCGGCAAAAACTCGCGCACGATGGTTGGCAGGAAGAACGCTATCACGATATTTTTCAATCGGAACTTGCACTTCAACCTGTTTTAGATGAAAACGGCAGCCGCATCTTGATAAACATTAAAATGCGCGGACGCGAGGTTGTTGCTCAGGCGTGGCTTGCAAAAATCGGTAGAATATCGCTTTTTTTGCTCGATACAAATGTGTCGAATAACGATGAAATTGACCGGATGATTACCGGGCATCTTTACGGCGGAAACGAAGAAACACGAATCGTGCAGGAGAAAATACTGGGTATCGGCGGCGTTCGTCTTTTGCGTAAACTCGGAATTACACCGTCGGTTTATCACTTAAACGAAGGTCATTCGGCGTTTCTGACGTTGGAACTTGCCCGGGAATTTTTAGAAGCGAACGAAAATTACGATTTTACGGATGCCATATCTGCCGTTAAAGAAAAATGTGTTTTTACAACGCATACACCGGTTGCGGCGGGAAATGATACCTTTCCGCCCGAGTATATTGAAGCCTGTTTCGATTCTGAATTTATCAGATCGCTCAGGATTGAAAAATCAGACCTGCTCGCGCTTGGGCGCACTAATCCCGATGATACGAAAGAGTGGTTCGGAATGACACCGCTGGCTTTGCGAATGGCTCGTTCTGCCAACGGCGTGAGCGAAAAACACGGCGAAGTTTCGCGTGAATTGTGGCTTAAGATGTTTCCCGAAGGAACAATTGCCGAAGAAGTTCCGATTACGCATATTACCAATGGAGTTCACGCGCCGACCTGGGTTGCGCCGACTTTTCAAAGGCTTTATGAACAACATATCGGCAAAAACTGGGCGGAAATTCTGCGGGATCAAGGAGCGTGGCGTGATGCTGTCGAAAAAATCCCTGACACGGAAATTTGGCGCACACATCTGCTTTTGAAACAATTGCTTATTTCGTTTATCCGGCAAAAAACTTATTCAAAAGAAACAGGTTTGCACGACACGATTAACGAACACGACAATACTAATAAGTTATTCAATGCCGATGTTTTGACCATCGGTTTTGCCCGACGTGTGGCGGCTTATAAGCGTTGGAATCTGTTGTTGTCCGATTTAGACAGAATTTTGCTAATGATAAACGACAGTGAAAAACCGGTGCAGTTCGTTTTCGCAGGAAAAGCTCATCCGCAAGACCGTAATGCTAAAAAACTTTTGCAAAATTTGATGAGTTTGCAGCGTTCCGACTGGCAAAGTCGAGCCGTTTTTATCGAAGATTATGATCAGGAAGTAGCGCGTTATCTCGTTCAGGGCGTTGACGTTTGGCTTTATATTCCGCGCCGTCCGCTCGAAGCGTCGGGAACCAGCGGTCAGAAAGTAGCGATGAACGGCGGGCTTAATCTTTCGATTCTCGATGGTTGGTGGATTGAAGGCGACAACGGGATCAACGGTTTTTCAGTCGGTGTTTTGGACGATGAAGAGGGAATTGACGAAGCGACGATCGATGCCGCCGATGCCGAATCGCTTTATAATATTCTGGAAACACAAGTCATTCCGGCATATTATAATGAAGATGAAAACGGCTTGAAAGGCGAATGGATTCGACGAATGAAAAACGCTCTGATTACGCTGACACCGCAATTTTCCAGTGATAGAATGGTTAAAGATTATATCGAGCAGATTTATTCAAACCAAACAATGTGAGGTGAAATATGTTGGCAAATGAATTTAATACAGGAGTAATTCGTCCCGTCGAATGTATGAAAGAAGGATGGGAATTGATCAAGGATGATTACTGGCTTTTTCTCGGCATTACCTTTGTCGGAATGTTGGTCGCCAGCGTTATTCCTATTGGAATCGGTCTTGGTGCGATGTTTTGCGGTATTTATTTCGTTATGCTGCAAAAAATGAACGGACAACGATTCGAGTTTGGCGATCTATTTAAAGGTTTTAACTATTTTCTTCCCGGACTTGTTACAAGCCTTATCGTAATCGTTCCGTCAATAATTGCCGTGATTGTGATTTACGGATCAATGGTTGCATTATTTTTAGCAGTGGCGGCTTCAAACGGTGATGGTGCAGTTGTTATTGGAGCATTCGCCGGTTTTTTCATTGAAGGCATAATTATTGCGCTGATTTTAAGTTGTCTGCACGCTCTTATTATGTTCGCTTATCCGCTTATTGTTGACCGCAATTTGAATGGTGTTGATGCTTTCAAGTTGAGTGCAAAAGCAGTTTGGGCAAATCTTTCGGGTGTTATCGGCATTATTCTGCTCGAATTCGTGATGGGCATAGTCGGCTATATGGCGTTTGCAATCGGCGTTTATTTTGTTTTACCGATAATGTTTGCGGGCGTTTTAGTTGCGTATCGCAAAGTGTTTCCGCCGCTCCGTAACAATCGATCTTACAACCCGCCGCAACCGAATATGTATCAAGACGCAGGAAACTTCAGGTAATTATGAAAGCAAGATTTAAAGAAATAACTTCCACCGAAAAGTTAGATGAACTTTTCGAACAATCTAACGAAAAGCCGGTTGTGCTTTTCAAACACAGCTTGACTTGTCCGATAAGTTCGGGCGTTTATACGGAGATTTCCAATGCCGACGCAGATATAAATCTGGTTGTCGTTCAAACGTCGCGGAATATTTCAACGGTTATTGCCGATAAAACCGGAATTCGACACGAAACTCCGCAGGCAATCGTGCTAAAAGCCGGAATACCGGTCTATCACGCTTCGCATTACGACGTAACGGCGGCAGATGTCGAAGATTCTATTAATGGTTAATTGTTGATTTGTTTTACCATTTACGATTGACAAAAAAATGATTGAACCGATAAATATCGTCGAAGAAAGTGATACCGAACTTTCGATAAACTGGTCGAATAAAACCGATTCTGAATATACCGCAACGCAATTGAGAAAAGCGTGTCCGTGCGCGAGTTGTATCAATGAATGGACGGGCGAAAAGGTTTTGAAGGACGAAAATATTGCCGACGATATTATTTTTTCATCTATCTCGATCGTCGGACGTTACGCCCTAAATTTTCAATTTTCCGACGGACACGGCACGGGTATTTATACTTTTAACTATCTGCGCCAACTTTCAGATACGAAAAAATAAGATCAAAAAAATTGAATTGAGTTATAATAGAAATCACGAATAGAAAGATACTGTTCGTGATTTATTTTTATGCAGGAAAAAGATATTTTCGACGAAAAACAAGAAGTCAAAACAGCGAGTTTCGTTTGTCCGATGTGTCGTGAGCGTAACGATTATGAGGTGCGGTGGCTCAAACGCATAAAGAAAAAAAACATTTCGCGCAACATAAATCAGCAAGAACGCGCACAGTTTGAAAAATCGCGCGATTATATGGTGCGCGTGGACGATATGCTGATGTGCAAAAATATGCGCTGCCGCCGCCGTTTTGAAATTCCGTCGGCGCAGTCAATCGTTTTTATCTAGCCCGAATTCTTTTTCAATCGGCTTTTGATGTTATAATCTCAAATATATGGAAAACAGCGAGGACAAAGATATGATTTCAGGCAAGGATTTGGAATTTTACGAACAGGAAACTCCACCGAATGAAGAAATAAAAGAGTTTATGGACGAAGAAATTGCTCACGTTCCGCAAGCTCCCGGTGAACTTGCCCAACGTCTGAAAGAACATCATTCGACATCGCCTGCCGATTCGGGCGGCGACATCGATGCCGAATGGGAAGATGCCAACGACAGCGGCGCGGAATCGGTTTTCGGTCATAATCCGACACCCGACCAATCGGATGTTGAAGAAAATGCTCATGCCATGGGCATTGATTATCAGGACAATGAGCCGCTCGATATTTTAGAGAAAATCGAAAAACGCGACCGCAACCGCTATGAATTGGACGAAAATTCCAAAGACAAAGGCGATTCGATTTAACGAGAACTCTTAAATTTTTACAGCAAAAAAGGCAGACGAATTTTATCAATTCGTCTGCCTTTTTAATTAAAAGCGTTTATTTTCTCGTCAATTCCACGCCCGTCGCCTCAAATGAAATTTCGGTAACTGTCCCGTCTTTATTGATATTGTCAAACTTTGCTCCGTCTTCTTCAACTAAATGTTTGACTTCTTCTTTTGACAAAGTTTTGACGGTGAAAACGCCTTCCGCTTTGGCATTCGCACCGGCTGAATCGAGCGGGATAAAAAACGCGTGATCTTTCATTTTGACGCGCACCGATTTTGCTTCTTTTGACGGCGCGAGTTCCATCCAACAACCTTCCATTTTGCACGAACGAACGATCACGCCTTCGACGCGCACCGATTTTCCGGCGTATTTTGATGGATTAGCTAAAACTTTTGCCAGCCTTACTTGTTTTGAATTTCCCAATGCCGCACCCCGTTTCAAAACGCCGTTAGCCGGAATCGTTTCTGTTTTATCCATTTCCGACGGCGACATTTTGCCCATTTCCATTTTGTCCATTTTGTCCATTTTCTCTTGAGCAAAAGCGGTCAAAGAAAATGCCAAAACTAACATCATTAAACTTAAAATTTTTTTCATTACTAACTTCTCCTTTTTTAATTATTTCTAAAAATCTAATTTGCACATTGAACAGTGAATTTAAATTGGTAACAACTTTCAGCATTAATAGAGTGTGAAGTTATATTCTATTGTTTTTGTAGTGCTTTGTGGGTTTCCGTTCTTCTCCACAGGTAAAAATTTGATTCTGATTGCAGCAAAAACAGTTTGTCGCAGCAAGCCTTCAGGCAGAGATTTGGTAACTTCTATTTTTGGTATGAAACCATCTTGCGAAAATAATACTTTAAACTGAATCAAACCTTGCACTCCACGCGCTCTTGCCGAATCAACAAAGGCAGGTTTAGGCTTACTAATAATAATAAGTTTGTTAGGATTTTCATCTTCGAGCGGTTCGGTTTTCGGAATTTCACTTTTTTTATCTATTTTCCTTTTCGGTTCTTTTAGAAATTTTAACTCCATCGTATTTAAATTCAAGGATGAAAACGGAATTCCCCCAGACTTAGTTTGTATTTTTATTTCTGAATTATAAATTATAGAATCAAAAAAATGTTTCATCACCGCTGTCTCGCCATTTCTCGAAGCCGCTGTTATAAGAAAGATATTTTTTTTGGAATAGAAATACAAACTTTTAGAGTAAAAATTATCTTTTTTCTCCACATATTGTTTAGCAGTAAGCGTGTCGATTTTGAAATCAGTAAGTTCTTTAGTATTTTTAAATGGGTAAAGGGCTTTAAGCGCATCTTTTTGCGCCTCGTAAGTTTCAACACTTAATAAAGTAGAATCTTTATAAGCATTTAGCAGATTCATTTCTTTAACTTTGTAATCTGAACTATCAATTGAAACTTGAAATCCTTGTTTATCATAAAAAAAATTATGTTGAGCCGGAACTTCGATAGAAAATTCGCCATTGTTGCTTTGAACTCTGATCCATTCGGAATTTTGAGCGTATGTCTTAAGACCAAAAATTAAAGTGAAAGTTAAAAAAAGTATAAATTTAATTGAGTTTTTCATAATTACCATCCTGTAACCAAAAGATTTTGCGCGGATTTCAGACTGATTTTTTGATATTTGCTGTAAGCCGTTGCCGCCCGGTTGCGGACTTGTTCGTCGGTTTCGCCTTTTACCCAGCCTTCGAGTGCGTCGTGCAAAATGTAGGCTTCGGGTGCCATCAGGTTCGATGTCCAAAGAAGCGGTTTTGCCGAAGTTTTTTTCAAAGGCGCGGAAAAATAATTGCGGCTCGCACACGCTAGGATTATCGCCTCACGGTCATTATCGTCTTTTTTCGCCGGTTGATTTTCCAACTTAAAATCCATCAAACCGTTATGCCCGACAAACGCGACGAGATTTGCGCTTCCAAGAATTTGCAAGGTTATATTATCAATTATGACATTTTCGCGTTTTGCGCCCGCCGTTGCCGCGAAAAAATCATCAATCGTGGCTTGCATTTTGCTTCCGCGATAAGCGTCGGCAACGAGATAGACATTCTGTGTTTTATGTTTGAAAACGATCCTTTCCAAAACATTTTCCTTCGGATTTGAAATAGTAGCAAGTTTTTGCCAACTTGCCGATTTCGAGAAAAATGTTTTCACGCCGAAAGCCGCGCCCCAATAAAGATTTTTCGACGGGTCTGCACCGTTTCCCAAAAATGCCGGAACCGGCACGATTCCTTGATTTTCGTTATCGCACAACGCGACGAGAACGTGAATGACTTTCCCGACATTTTCAATTTTCGTAACTTCCGTCTTTGGCGTGTTTTCAGGTTTCACGACAGAAGTCGAATTTATCGGCTGCGCTTGGGTGCAACCCGCAAAGCAAAAAAGCGAAACTAAGCAAAGCACGGCGAATTTGTTTGACATCGGAAACCTCATCTTTCAAACTTTTACACGGTGCATTATAACAATGAAAGAAAAGCATATTCAACTTTTAGGTATTATTCTCACGGTATTTTATGCGTTTTTTATTGCGTGGCTGTATTGGGCTGAACCGAAAAGTCTGGCAGAAGTTTCGACCAAAGCGCAGACGACCATCGAAAACGTAACGACCAAAGGACAGATCGTGATCGGCACTTATGAAGTTGATAAAGCGAAATTTGCCGAAGGTTTAACTGCGTTTCGGCAGGATAATTTTATTGTTGCGCGTGATAATTTTCTAAAAGCCGATCCTGAACGGCGCGACGCGAAAACACAGTTTTATATCGCTTACAGTTATTACCGGCAAGGTTTCGGTAAGGTTTATAACGACGATGAACTATTCAAAAAAGGTTTAGTAGAACTCGATAAAGTCATTACGCTCGATAAAAACTTCAAATCCGACGATCAGGATTTACGTTTAAAAACGCCGGTCGAATTAAAAAACGAATTTGAAGAAGGCTTAAAAGTTACGGCGGGCGATTTTAATCCGTTCAAAGTTTTGCGCGAAAGAAAATAAAATTATGTCCAAAGTCCAAAGTCCAAAGTCCAAAGTCGAAGATGATTCTGTCAAAAATCTACAAATTATAGACGGTGAATTGTTAGAAGTTGGAAGCAATGACGAAATTGATTTTTCCGACGAAGATCAAACCAAAATTGCGCCGCGCACCGGGAAACAAATTGCCGAAGAACAAAAACCGAAAACCGAAAACCAAACTTCATATTTGCAATATATCTTTTTGCCGTTGATTTTTTTGACGGTTACTTTGCTTGGCGGAATGCGTTTTGGCGCGATTGACAGCGCGTTTATTTTTCTCAAACCGCCGCTTGTTTGTTTGATATTTGCAACGCTTTTAATCGTGCTTTTTTTTCGCGCTCACCTGATACTGCTCGACGGTTGGTTCTCGGAAAGGTTTTCGACGCAGACAAATATTGCGAACGGGGCAATTTTACTTACGCTTTTTGCCGCTTCGACACAGGTTTTTAATTCGCTTTTGCCTGAAAGCGGTTTACCGTTTTGGATTATCGCCTTTTGTTTTTTCTGGACGCTTTGGAACAATCTGTTTGCAGATTTCGATACGAAACGACTTTTGCAAAGTTTGGGCGGACTTTTCGGATTGGCGTTTGCGGTGAAATATCTGTTGCTGGCAAACTTAACCGCGCCTGAAAGCCAAACGTGGTGGCAGACGCTTTCGTCGGGAAATTTGACCAGAGAAGCCTTTACTTATTTGCTTGACTTGCCAAAATTTTCATCCGCGACCGGCTATATCCAATTTTTCGCGCTTATTTTTTATCTTATCGGACTGTTTTTAATCAAACCGGGCATTGTAAATCGTGAATTCGAGAAATAAAGCACAGGAAGTTACATCCTTGTTCTCAAAAACATATTTTATGTAACATTAGTTTCAAATCTCACAGACCTGTTTTGTAAACGGATGGTTAGTTGTATAAAACGAGTCGGCTTGTTAATGAGACGAGTCGCTTTGTTGAATGATTGAGTCGTCTTATTCCTGAATTGGACTCTTATATTCCTAAACCAAGTTGTCTTATTGATAAAACCGGCAGTCTATTTGCCCTTTATGTTCTCGAATTTCAAGCCTTTTGAACTTATTTCATCACTTGCCATCGCAGACAAAGCAACCATAAAATTCTCAGGTTAAGTAGTTTTTTAGAGTTTTTGAGACTAGCCGTCGAAATATCGAATTCGACATCTCGACGGCTAATCATTTTATGATGAGTTTTTCTTTACTTTTCTTCAGGTCTTGGCGGCGGTGGAGTTCCGCATCTCGCCCTGATATTCGCCGCGTGGAATGTGCTTGCCGCTCGCAAGGTGAAATCTACCGGCTGATTCGGATCGATCGGGATGAATGTCACCGTCACCGGCATAAATGTTCCTTGTGTGAATGCCGGAATCATTATCACCGCATTAGATGAGTTGAGAACTGTTAATGAACGCAATCCTGTTCCCGCATCGACGTGATCGACCGTCACTGACCCCGGTCCGCTCGTGATTCCAAAGGAAACTATTCCGCCGGGGAACAGATCGCCTTCCGTCACGGTTGTTGTCGGGGTGCAAACCTGAGCACAACGCGCCCTGATATTCGCCGCGTGGAAAGTGCTTGCCGCTCTCAAAGTAAAATCAACTGCCAGACCGGGATTGATCGGAGTAAATGTCACTACAACCGGCATCTGTGTTCCCGGCGTAAACGGCGGGATGTTGACCACTGCATTGGTAGCAGAAACCACGGTCAAGGATTGCAAGCCAGTTCCGGCATTAACGTGGTCAACCGTCACTGAGCCTGCACCGCTGGTAACAGCAAAAGAGACAATTCCACCCGGAAATAAATCGCCTTCGGTGACCGTCGTGCTTGGTGTGCAGACATTACCCGGAGTCGGTGT
>JANMAA010000143.1:0-3678 GCA_031359215.1 Acidobacteriota bacterium
TCTGCCCTTGAATTATAACCATACATTAACCTCAAATTTGCTCTAAATTGTTCTAAACGCGTCAATTATTTTATCTCGAACTCGAACGGCAATATCATCATTGTTTCGCCGTGCTTCATTTTGTCAAACATTTCAGCGTAACGCAGTGCGCGGCGGGCATCTTCGGGAAGCGATTTAAATAATTCCGCCTGTGCTTCCTTTTGTTTAGTCGAGGCAAAAGTGCTGTCTTCATCACTGCCGAAATATTGGTCAAAAAATGAACGCGGCGCAGGATAGACAACTCTTCTGACATCTTTATCAGCCGGCAGACTTGCCAGACCTTTGGCAACTTCGATGGCTTTTTCGAGTCCGCCGAATTCATCGATTAAACCGTTTTGTTTCGCCTGCGTTCCCGTCCAAACGTGTCCCTGACCGATGGAATTCACTTCTTCGTCGGTTTTACCACGCCCTTTTGCGACCTTCGGGACAAAATCACCGAAATAGATTTTATTTGCCTGATCCTGCATCTTGGCGCGTTCTTCATCCGTCCATTTTTCGGTTTCACGGAAAATTCCGGCGTTTTTGCCGCGCATCACATATTCGTTGGTTACGCCAAGCCAATCATACATTCCTTTGACGACGGGTTTGCCGAGAAAAACACCGATCGAGCCGGTAACGGTTGAAGGTTCAGCCACGATTTTGTTGGCGTTGCAAGCGATATAATAACCACCGGAAGCGGCAACGTCCGACATCGAAACTACCAGAGGTTTTTTCGCCTTGGCATTTTCGAGCGCGTGCCACATCAGATCGGACGCGAGAGCCGAACCGCCGGGCGAATCAACGCGCAGCACAATCGCCTTAATCGAACTGTCGGTTGCCGCATCGTTGATGGCTTTGACAAGCGTATCCGAACCGACTGTTTCACCGCCCAACGGACTTTTGCTGGAACTTCCGCCATTGATCGTGCCGGAAGCGTAAACGACGGCGATCTTTTCGCCTTTATTTAATCCTAAAGAATCCGAGGGTATTTCGCGGTAATCGTTTCCGCTGATCGTGCGAATTTTGTCGTCTTCTTTGTAACCGAGACGATTTTTCAGTTCGTCATAAACCTGATCGTGATAGCTTGCGCCGTCAATCAGTTTGAGTTGCAATGCTTCGGGCGCGTGATACGGCGCGTTGTCAACAATCGCACCGACATTTTCGGGCGATAATTTACGATCTTCGGCAATGGAGTTTTTGAAACGGGCGAAATATTCATCCAAAACCGCGTTGATAACTTCGCGCTGTCCGTCCGTCATTGTTTTTTCGGTGTATTGGTCGGGCGCATTTTTGTATTTGCCGATTTTAATTACTTCCGGCTCGACTCCGAGTTTGTCCAAGGATCCGCGATAAAACATCGCTTCCGCCGCAAAACCGTTGACATACAAATCTCCGGCAGGCGGCAGGAAAACCTTTTCAGCCGCCGAAGCGATGTAATACTCCTTATTCATTCCGAGTTCCATATACGAATAGATCGGCTTGCCCGAAGCGCGAAAATCCTTGATGGCTTCGCGCAATTCGTCCGCTTTGCCCCAACCGATTTGAGGGAATTCAATGTCCAGCAAAACCGCGCCGATGCGCGTGTCAACTTTCGCCTTCCGAAGTTGTGTTAAAAGGCTCGAAAAAGATTGAGGCTGACTGATCCCGAAAAGTTTCGCCGTCGAATCTTCCGGCGCATAATCGGGCAAACTACCCGAAACCTTCAAGACCAAAACGCTATTTTCAGGCACGGAAGGTTTGCTCATTGACTCCGCAATTAGAGCGATTCCGATAATTGCCACCAAAAAGACGGCGAGAAAGATGCCTCCGACGATGAGAAGGACTTTTGCTGTTTTTGACATTGCCATTTTATTAAAATTTACTCCAAAAAACTTTTTACTAGAGCAAATTCGAGTTTGATGTATGGGGCAGAAACCCGCGCGTCGAACTTGGGTGCAAATGCTCAACTTGTGGCACCCTTGCTCACGCGCGGGTTTCTGCCTTTACAGACCATACACTAATCTCAAATCTGCTCTAATTTTGCATAAACGCAAAATACCTGTCTATTTTACGCACAGACGCGAAAAAAGTTTGTTTTGTTAAAATTAACGATGGAATATTTGTTTTGATGAATGAGATATTCCGAACAATGAAAATTTGTATAGACAGGATTGGAGAGATAATGTAAAAGTTCTATCCGTAAGGTTAAAAATCAGCCGGACTTCTCACGCCTAACCGATGCTGATTTAAAACGTGCGTGTAAATCATAGTTGTTGTCAATTCTTTGTGTCCGAGCAGTTCCTGAATAGTGCGAATATCGTAACCGTCCTGGAGTAGATGCGTCGCAAACGAATGCCGCAACGTATGCGGACTGGCATTTTTGGCGATGCGGCTTTTTCGCATAATATCCTTAAACGGTTTTTGCAAACTCGAAGGCGAAACGTGCTGCCGTCCGGTCGCGCCCGAACGCGGATTTTTGCTCAAACTTTTTGACGGAAAAAGATATTGCCAACCAAATTCCGTTTCCGCATTCGGATATTTTCTCACCAAGGCAAAAGGCATTTCAACCCGTCCGAGTCCGTGCCGCAAATCCAGTTCGTGCATTTTTCCCGACTTTTCAATCTGTTTTTGAAGGGGTTCGATCAATTTCGTCGGCAAAACGGTAAATCTGTCATTTCCGCCTTTGCCGTCGCGCACCGTGATCTGCCGATAGCCGAAATCCAAATCCTTAACCCGCAGACGCAACGCCTCGATAAGGCGTAAACCCGAACCGTAAAGCAGATTGGCGATAATCCAATTCGTTCCTTTCAGTTGTTCGAGAACGAGTTTTACTTCTTCTTTCGTCAAAACAACCGGAACGCGCTCTGATTTTTTAGCAGGCGTAAATTCTTCGAGCCACGGCAGATTAATCTTCAAAACCTCTTTATAAAGAAATAACAGCGCGGCAAGAGCCTGATTTTGCGTCGAAGCTGCAACCGTTCGCTCAACCGCCAGATACGTCAAAAACGCTTCGACCTCCGCCGCGCCCATATCTTTCGGATGGGTGATTTTATGAAAATAAATATACTGCTTGATCCAATGAATATAAGTTTTTTCAGTTTGATAACTATAATGCCGGACACGCATCACATTACGCACATTATTGAGCAATTCTGACATATTTTTAATAATTCGGTTGAAATTATTCAACCGAATTCCCAATTCAACCGAATTATGAATTCAAGAACAACCAAAAGTCAAATAATCTTTGACTTTTGGTTTTAACCTGCGCTATAAATAATTCGGTATAAGAAAACTGAACTTCGGTTCAATACAAAGTTAGATGCTTCGTGTTTAAAAACACAAAGCGCAGCGGATTTGAAAACCAAGAGAATACGCTCCGCGTTTCTCGCAAGGTTGCGCGAAGGCAAACGGCGTGGTGAATCCGATGACGCATCTAACAAGTTATTGGACGCGAGGGCGAAACAGCGACTTTCTTATCAACGGGTCTTGTTTCCCTTAGCTTGCGTGGATTCGGTTTCGCCCCGCGTCAACGCCGCCGTTGGGCTTTTTCTCTTGACTCCGAAACGATTTTCTTTGTAAGCAAATATGCCGAGATTTTTTGACGCAGACGGAAATGAGTTCAAAATTACTCCAGACCCAAACTCCGAAGTTGTCTTAACCGTTGGTAGCGACTTGGAG
>JANMAA010000144.1:0-3088 GCA_031359215.1 Acidobacteriota bacterium
GGTTGCCGAACGCGATGACACCGACTTTTTTGCCGTTTAAGCCGAGCATTTGTTTGACGAATGCGACTTGTGTTTCAGGCAGCGCAACCGTTCCTTTGGCAGCAGCGCGTTTGACGAACGGCGCGAGAATTATCGAATCGCAGCTTTTCGCTTCGCTCAAAATTTTTGTGTAATCGTCAGCGTTTGAACGAAAATCCAGTTTAATTATTTTCGCGTTCGGCTGGCGTTTTTGAATTTCAGTTGTCAGAGTCGCGCCTTCAATTTGGTCGTCATCCGCCGCGATGATGACGAATAAAGTTTTGCTCAAAGCATTTTTATCAAGCGGCAAAAAGTTGTTTTCGTTGCGTAAGAGCGTGATTGATTTTTCGGCGACTCTGTTGGCTTCGGCGACGTTTTCGGGTTTTTCAACCATTGCAGTCGCGGCGGATAAATCAACAAAACGATTGCTGAAAAGTCCGATTTTATATTTGGCGTTCAATAATCTTCTGACCGAATCGTTTAATCTTTTTTCGGTGATTTCGCCGTTTTTGACCGCCGTTTCAATCGCGCTGATTGCCGCATCAATATCGGGCGGAAAAAGCACGACATCAACTCCGGCTTTGATCGCCATTACTGCGCTCGCGCCGTTCGGATAAGCCTTTGTAATCGCTCCCATCTCCATCGAATCGGTCGAGATGATGCCGTTAAATTTCAAATCTTTTCGCAGAATGTCGTTGAGAATTTTCGGGTTCAGCGTCGAAGGCAAATTGTCGCCCGTCACGTTTGGCACAGCAAGATGCGCGGTCATAATCGCATCAACGCCGGAATCAATCGTCTGCTTGAACGGCACGATTTCGGTCGAATCGAGTTCGGCGCGATTGCCCGAAATCGTCGAAAGACCGATGTGCGAATCGGTCGCCGTGTTGCCGTGACCGGGAAAATGTTTGAGTGTGGCGAGACAATTCGCCTCGCGCACACCGCGCACTTCCGCCGCGACGTATTCAGCGACTTTTTTGGGATCAGCACCGAACGAACGAATATTTATCACCGGATTATCGGGATTATTATTGACATCGGCGACAGGCGCGAACAGCCAATTTGCGCCGATTGCCCGCATTTCTTCGCAGATAATTTTGCCTTGACTATAAGCCGCCTGCGTCTCGCCGCTCGCCGCCACGCCCATATTTGTTGTGAACGGCGTTCCCGTGCGAAGCTGCATCCTTAGACCACGTTCATAATCGGCGGAAAACGTCAGCGGCAATTTTGAAAGTTTTTGCGCTTCGTTCGTCAGCACCGCAATCGAATTCGCTTCGCCGCGAAATAGTGTGAATCCGCCAACGTGCAAATCAACGATTTGTCGGCGCATTTCCTTAAACTTCGCGCTGTTGACGTTCGCAAATTCACCGTTCAAAGGCATCACGATCATCTGCCCGATCTTCTCGCGCAGAGTCATTTTTTTGAGTGTTTTTTCGACTGATTCGGTCTGCTTTTTATCAGTTTTTTGGGCAAACAATAGTTGCGAACCGAGCAGTAAAACGATCAAATTTGAAACTAAAAACTTTTTCATAAAACTTTTGTCCACAAAGGACACGAAGGAAGCACGAAGTTAGGAAAAGAATAGATGAAACAAAATATTTTCGATTTACTTCGGAATAACTGATAGCTGATAACTGATAATTGATGACTGTTGATTTCCCTTCGTGCTTCCTTCGTGTCCTTCGTGGATCAATTCTTCGGCGTTCCGAAAATATCAATTTTCTCGCCGCCTTTTGATTTATCCGTTTCCAAAACCACAATATTATTGACGTTTGGGCAGCGCATATCGGTGAATTTTTCCGTCGTCATCGGAATCTGTTTCGCGTCCGCACCTGCGCCGCGCAATAGAATTGTTGACAGCCATTCGGCGTTGACGATTTGGGCGGTCGTTTTCTGTGCCGGTTTGCCTTCGTTAGCGACTTGATCTATCGCATTGACGCGCTTGAATTGGCGCGGGATTCCTGATGTAAAACCTTCTGCGTCAAAGTCTGTTTGAAAGGTTTTCGATTTGCCGTCGGAGATTATCAAGCGCAATTTATTCGGTCCGGCGACGAGAACCGCCATCTGCACCGTTTCGCCCGGATAGAAATAATATTCTTTCTGCGCGGGCGCGGCGTTCCAAACTTTTGTGCGCCAAAACGGGCGAAAAGCATTGCGGCTTTCGCTCTTTTTGCCGTTCGCGTCCGTCGTAAATTCCCACGTCAGTCCTGCGTCAACTTCAGTTTTGCCGCCCGCGTTGCCGCCCATATAAACCGAAAAATTGTCGAGGTACTGGTTTTTGTCTTCGACGCGCAGACGGCTCTCATCAAACTGCGGCGTTCCGAGTTTGACGAAACCGGCAATTCCCGTCCAAACATCAAACGACGAAACGGCTTTGCGGTAATACGCGCCGAGAAAACACGGCATCGTTTTCGCAGGCGGAACTTCCGCCGTCGAAACTGATTTTGCACCGACCGTCACCGCGTCACCGACTTTGAAATTCGCTAATATCCATTTTCGCGCCGCGCCGTTGCCGCTTAAAACATAACCGTTTTTCCCAACTTTGATCGCGCCCGGATCAGGTTTATTTTGGAGAAAAACCGCGCCCGCACGGTCTGCGATTTCGACGATTTTGTCGTCCGCAACATAAACGTCAACGCCCGCATTGCTCGGCGGCGATTTCTTGTAATAATCGAGCGTGTAATACCAAATCTGATCGGCGTTGCGCGTCGCGTCCGTGCCTTTTATTTCGTAAAACAACCCGTTCGGCGCAGTCACGACTTTGCCGTTTTGGGCGAAAATATTAATTGAAAAAGCGAAAATAAATAGACAAAATAGTTTCAGTTTCATTGAATCAGCCTCAAAACACGAAGGAATTTTTAACCGCAGATTTACACAGATAAACACGGATATTTAAGATTAATACGGATAGATTTTGTTTTTTATCTCTTGTCTTATCTGTGTCCATCTGTGTTTATCTGTGGATAAAAATTCTTCCGTATTTCGAGGACTAATTCAATGAAACTATTCTGTCTTTTTATTTTCGCTTTTTCGATTAACATTTTCGCCCAAAACGGCAAAGTCGTGACTGCAC
>JANMAA010000152.1:0-37034 GCA_031359215.1 Acidobacteriota bacterium
AACCTGAGCACATCTTGCCCTGATAAACGCAGCGTGGAAAGTGCTTGCCGCCCGCAAAGTAAAGTCAACCGCAAGTCCCGGATTGATCGGAGTAAATGTCACTACAACCGGCATTTGTGTTCCCGGCGTGAACGGCGGAATATTGACGACCGCATTAGTCGCACTGACGACCGTCAAGGATTGCAGACCTGTTCCGGCATTGACGTGATCGACCGTGACAGAACCGGCACCACTGGTCACACCGAATGATATAACTCCACCTGGGAACAAATCGCCTTCAGTGACGTTAGTAACCGGAGTACAAAAATTACTCGGAGTCGGAGTTGGTGTTGGTGAAACTGTTGGCGTTGGCGAAGGTGTTGGAGTAGCAGTCGGAGTCGGGGATGGAGTAGGGGTTGGAATAGCACAACCTCCCAAGCGAATGGACACTGTGTTTGGACTTTCATTGGTAGTGGCGAAATCCTGGATGCCGTCATTGTTGAAATCTCCGATTGCCAGGTTATTAGGATTAGTGACGACACTTACCTCAGTCGAACCACTGAAATTTCCCGTACCATTTCCTAATCGAATAGATACCGTGCTGGAATCTACATTAGCAGTAGCAATGTCCTGATTGCCATCATTGTTGAAATCGCCGATTATGACCTTTCGAGGATTACTTCCGACATTGACATCAGGTGCATTGGTAAAGCCGCCTAACCCATTTCCTAAGCGAATGGTTGCTGTATTCGAATTAGCATTAGTAGTGGCAACATCTTGATTACTATCATTATTGAAATTTCCTATTGCCAACGAAAAAGAAGTATTACCGGCACTCAATAACGGACCGTTGGGAAAGCTGCCACTTCCATTGCCTGGGAAAAGAAAAACGAGACCTTGGGAATTTGCTACAAGATCCTGATTGCCATCATTATTGTAATCCAATACTTCTATGCTATTTAGTGAATTGGCAACACCCATATTAAAAGTATTGGTAAAGCCGCCTGAACCATTTCCCAGCCCAACGGATATAAAGGCACTAGGGCTAGAAGTGGCGAAATCCTGATTGCCGTCATTATTGAAATCACCGATTGTTATACTCGTGGGACTACGCTGGACACTAATCTCGGTCGAGCCGATAAAAATTCCCGTGCCATTTCCTAATCGAATGGATACGCCTGTTCCACCATTAGCAATGGCAAAGTCCTGATTACCGTCATTGTTGAAATCTCCAATGACGATCCTTCGAGGATTAGCACCAACGCTGACATCAGGTGCGCTACTAAAATTACCTGTGCCATCTCCTAATCGAACAGATACCATGCTTGAACCGGTATTAGCAGTAGCAAAGTCTTGATTGCCGTCATTATTAAAATCTCCAACCGCTACACTGGAAGGATTAGTACCAACATTGACATCAGAGGCATTACTAAATTGAATTGTGCCGTTGCAGATTGTTCCATTTCCAACCGTCAGCGTGAATGTTCTGGTTGTCATTCCACTGTTATTACTGTTAAATGCTTTGACACTAATTGTATATGTGCCAGCCGGATGTGCGTTGGTGACACGAATTGCTCCGGTGGTTGGATTGGCGGTAAGCAAGCCTTTGAAATTGGTGTTAGTTGATACGTTGATGCTCGTTGTATTTGTTGGAACGACATTTGGCGAAATAGTCGTGTTTGCACCGACTGTAACGACTGTATTAGGATAATTGCCAAGTGTTGGAAGTGGAGTAGGAATTGGAGTTGGACTTGGGGTCGGAGTCGGTGTATTAGTCGGAAGTGGAGTTGGAGTTGGAAACGGCGTTGGAGTTGAAGTTGGAGTTGGAGTCGGCGTTGGAATACCGTTGATCGAAAATTGTTCAGCGGTTTGCATTTCTGCCGTTGTTTGCCACACGAGCAGGCTTGTTATGGCAAATAATGCGACGATTGATAGGGAAATGAACAATCTGAGATTGTTTCGACGGGTTGACGAAAATAGGTTTCTTAAGTTTTTCATTGTAGGACTCCTTACTTTAACGGTCGTTGGTTGAATAGATTGACAAAGTGATTGAATCTTTGTCGAGAAATTTGTGATAAGCAATTATAGGCTCATTTATTTTGCAAAGTAAAGGTTTTTAAAGGAGACATTGTTATGCCTCAGTAAAAAGATAGAGAAATCTTTTGATTAGACATTTCTGGTAAGCAGTGAGTTATCAAGAGCCGAAAAGTAAGGATTACGGAGTCAATAGTTGCGAGGGTTGTTTGGCGAAGCAGCAGGTGATTGACCGCCAGTTTGAAGAGATCAAGCGGCTCAAGCAGAAACTACAGGTCAATCAGCGAAAAAGCACGGAAGGGTTTTTCGGGTTGTCCACGCCGAGTTCGCAGCTTCCGGTCAAGCCGAATTCGTTAGCGGAGAATCAAGCGAAAAAAGGTGGAGCGCAAACCGGACACGCCGGAGTCGGGCGGCAAACATTTTCGGCGGCGGAAGCCGATGAAGTGAGAATTGCCGAAGTGGTGGCGGAAACCTGTGCGAGTTGCGCGTGTGGATTGCATCGGCTTTCATCAAACGAGCGCGGAATCTATGAGATTGAACGTGAAAGAGTGAGAAAGGTTTATTACTCGATTGAACGCAAAATTTGTCCAAACTGTCGCACAATTGTCAGCGGGCGAGTCGGGAATGCGTTGGCGCGGGTCGCTTTGAGCAATGAATTGGTGGTGGAAGTTGCCGAGCAGCATTATGTTTTGGGACGCACTATGGGACAGATTGCGGAAAGATTCGGGATCAATTATTCGACGCTTGGCGAGTCGCTCAAACGCGTCGGCAAATTACTCGAGCCGTCTTTGGAAAGACTCACAACCGATTATTGCTCATCTTTCGTGCGCCACGCCGACGAAACAAGTTGGCGCACGGATGGCGGCAATGGCTACAGTTGGTATTTCGGGAGTGAAAATGTCAGCCTTCATTTATTCAGAGCCACCGGAAGCGCGAGTGTCGCCCGCAGAAGTCTTGGGAACCGCCGAGTTGAACGGAGTTTTAGTGGTTGACCGCTACGGCGGATACAATCGGGTGCCGTGTCAAATCCAGTATTGATATGCTCATCTGCTCAGGGAAATGAAGGATTTGGAGCAGGAGTTCGAAAATAACGCCGAGATTAAAAGTTATACTTGTCAGATGAAATTGCACTTGACGGATGCGATGCAACTGCGAAAACGCGGCTTGACCCAAAGTGAGTATCAAACGGAAGCCGCCACCATCAAATCAAAAATACTGGAGTTAAGTGACCGCCAAGCCCGCCATCCGGCAGTCAGAAAATGGCAGGACTTCTTCGTCGAAAAGGCGGCAAGATTATATCAATGGTGTCAAAGTGCTTCGATTCCGGCGGAAAACAATTATGCCGAAAGAGAAATTAGAAAAGTCGTCATTGCCCGCAAAATGAGTTACGGTTCCCAAAGCGCGGAAGGGGCGAAAACGCGCGAAACGTGGACGAGCATCCTGCAAACACTCAAAAAGCGCGAAGCCAATCCACGCGATAAATTAGTGAACGCCTTAAACAAATCGAGCCAAACCAAAGACTTGGACATCACTGCCGAATTATTCGGCAGTCCGAAGCCTTGACTTGGCTCAAAATCAACCCGTAACTTTTTACTGTGGCTTTACAAATATTTGAAATACTTTTATCTACTTAGAAAATAAATCTCACGCCAAAAAAAAATAAAGTTTCTTACTTATTACGAAACTCTTACAATCTAACTGCCTGAAAATTGGTTAAACTTACATCATAGAAACCGTAAATCGAACAAAGTTTGCGGTTTTGTGTTTTTAATAATTACTAAATAATTTCAAGGGGTTTAACTTTGCAAAATATCATCACGGCGGAACATTCAAAAACGAACGGCATTCAGTGGGTTACTTCGATTGCAATTATCAGTTTTCACATTCTGGCAATCTGGGCTTTATTTACATTTAGCTGGCAGAACCTTTTTGCGGCGGTGCTGATCTGGTGGATGACGGGAAGTTTGGGAATCGGGCTTGGTTATCACCGTTTGCTGACGCACGGCGGATTTAAAACGCCGAAGGTGGTCGAGTATTTTTTGACGATTTGCGGGACACTCGCGCTGCAGTCGGGACCTTTGCAATGGGTGACGACGCACCGGATTCATCACGCTTTTACCGAAACCGAAAACGATCCGCATAGCCCGCGCGACGGCACGTTCTGGGCGCACATCGGCTGGCTGATGAGCGGAACTGCGCTCTCGCACGACGAGGCGACGATGAAGCGTTACGCGCCCGATCTTTTAAAAGACAAAGTTCACGTTTTTATCTCGAAATACTTTTTTATGACGACGATCATCGTCGGCATCGCGTTGTTTTTTATCGGCGGCTGGTCAATGGTTTTGTGGGGCATTTTTCTGCGGCAGGTGTTCGGCTGGCATATGACTTTTCTGGTCAATTCGGCGACGCACCTGTGGGGAACGCGGCGTTTTGAAACGCACGATGATTCGCGCAACAACGGTTTGATCGCCGCGCTGACGTGGGGCGAAGGCTGGCACAATAATCATCACGCGCACCCGCGTTCGGCGCGTCACGGTTTGACTTGGAGAGAAGTTGACATCAATTGGATTCAGATCAAATTGATGGAAAAACTCGGAATCGCAACTAAGATTCACGCTTTTGAACTCGAAAAAGAAAAAGCTGTTCCCGCAGTTTCTTAAATAAAAATTGCGCGTTCGGTAAAAATTCGGAATAGGTGAAAAGTGATAAGTTACAGGTGATACAAGGTTTCGACCTTTTACTTGCGATTTATCACTTTTTGTTCATTCCGAATTCAAAAAATCTTTGCTCTTTGATAAAGTTACGGATTACAACCTTCAAAAATACCGGATAGAAAAAGTAATTCAGAGGAATCGAGAATCAATGAATAAGATCAAATTTATTACCGCAAGTTTATTGCTGATAAATTTTGTTTCGACAACTTTCAGCCAGCAGAAAGTTGATAAAAAACAGATGGCGGCGCAGGTTAAAGCGGAATTTCTGCACGCATGGGAAGGTTATAAAAAATACGCTTGGGGACACGACGATCTGAAACCCGTCAGCAAAACTTACCGCGATTGGTATGGGCAGACGATCTTGATGACTCCGGTTGATTCGCTCGACTCGCTTTATCTGCTCGGATTCAAAAAGGAAGCCGACGCGACGCGCAAATATATTACGGCGAATCTGTCGTTTGATAAAGACATTTCGGTGCAGAATTTCGAGATTACGATCCGGATTCTCGGCGGTTTGCTCTCATCTTATCAAATCACGAAAGACAAAAAGCTGCTCGCGCTCGCCGACGATCTCGGAACGCGTCTGCTGCCGGTTTTTAATTCGCCGACCGGTCTGCCGTATCGTTTTGTTAACCTGAAAACGGGCACAACGCGCGATCCCGTCACATGTCCGGCGGAAGCAGGAACGCTTTTAATCGAGTTCGGAACTTTGTCGAAACTGACGGGAAAACCGATCTATTTCGATAAAGCAAGACGCGCACTCGTCGAAGTTTACAAACGCCGTTCACCGATCGGTTTGATCGGCGAAAGCATCAACGCCGACACCGGCGAATGGACGGACACCGACAGTTTTATCGGTTCGGGCATTGATTCTTATTACGAATATCTGCTGAAATGCGCGATTCTTTTCGACGATCAGGAACTTCGCAAGATGTATGACGATTCCATCGCCGCGATCAATAAATATCACGCCAACGAGCAGAACGGCGAGCTTTGGTATGGACACAACGATATGTTCACGGGCAAGCGAAAAGCGACGACTTACGGCGCGTTAGATGCTTTTTTCCCGGCAGTTCTTGCGCTCGGCGGCGACCTTGACCGCGCGAAAAGATTGCAGGATTCAGGCTATAAAATGTGGACGACAAGCGGCATCGAACCCGAAGAATATGATTACAAAACCGGCGAAATTAAAGACGCAGGTTACGCGCTTCGTCCCGAAATCGTCGAATCGGCGTATTATCTATATCACTACACTAAGGACGAAAAATATCTGCAAATGGGCAAAACCTTCTTCGACGATATGGTTAAATACTGCAAAACCGATGTCGCTTACACAGGTCTGAAAAGCGTGAAAACAAAAGAGAAAAACGATTATATGCACAGCTTTCTGTTTGCGGAAACCTTTAAATATTATTACCTGCTGTTCGCCCCGCCGAAGACTTTGGATTTCAAAAAAGTAATTTTCAATACCGAAGCGCATCCGATTCGGAAAACTTGGAAATAAATGATGTTTAATTCAAAACCTTAAAAAAAGTAGGTGTAAGGCTCTTGGTTTGAATCTATCAGCTATCAGTTTTCAGCTATTCCGAAGTGAAAAATTATTAACAATTCGGAATAACTAATAGCTGATAGCTTCATCAGTTTACTTTCGGCATTGAATAAACTTTAGGAAATAACTCGAAATCTTGACAAAATCATTTAACGTAATTACATTGTAGTTATGAAAACAAATATTGTTTCCATCGGAAATTCGCAGGGCGTAAGAATCCCGAAAATTTTGCTTGAACAGAGCAAATTGAGCGGCGAAGTCGAACTTGAAGTGCGGGGCGAATCAATCGTCATTACGCCGGCGCGTAAACCGCGCGAAGGCTGGGCGGAACAGTTTGCGGCGGCTTTCGCGGCAGGTGAAACGGATGACGCTGAAGATTTCGCAGACTGGAACGCAAACAGTCTGACTAAATTTGACGAGGAAGAATGGTAATCAAAAGATTCGAGCTTTATTGGGTAAATCTTGAGCCGACAATCGGACGCGAAATGCAGAAAATCCGTCCAGCGGTCGTCATTTCGCCCGATGAAATCAATCACGCAATGGGAACGATTATCGTCGCGCCAATTACTTCAAACAATCGAAGTTTTCCGACACGAATCGCCTTTGAAAATGCCGGAAAGGAAAATTATATCGCGCTCGACCACATTCGCGCCGTTGATAAAAGCCGTCTTCAAAGAAAAATTTCTGTTCTCGACGAAGCGACGGCGCGGGAATTGAGCAGGCGTTTGCAGGAATTATTTACCTATTAAATTGAAATGGCTGAGAAAAAAACAAAAACATTAGCGAAAAAAGCCGCGCAGAAAATTTTAATTACGGGCGGAACAGGTTTCTTAGGAACGCATCTCGTCCGGCAATTTCTCGATGCAGGCGCGAAAAATCTGCGCGTGATGGCTTCGAGCGTTCCTGAATGGATGACCGATTCGGGCGTTGAAGCGTTTGCGGGTTCGGTCACAAAATCGGAAGACGTGGCGGCGGCGGCGAAAAATTGTGAGGCGATCTATCATCTCGCGGGAAAAGTTTCGTTCGATTACGACGGCGCGGTGCAGATGAATCGTCTGCACGTCGAAGGCACGCGACTTTTGTGCGAAGCGGCGAAGGAAAATAAGGTTAAAAATTTTATTCTCGCTTCATCTTCGGGAACTTCGGCGATTAGCGAAACAGCCGAGATACTCGACGAAACATATCCGCAGCCAATCGAGATTTTGACGAAATGGGCTTATTACGCCTCGAAATATTATCAGCAAAAAACGGCTCTGCGCGCGTTTTCGGGCAAAGGCGAACGGCTCGTGATTTTAAATCCGTCGCTGCTTTTGGGCGCGGGCGACGAGCGTTTGAGTTCGACGAAGATCGTGCTTGATTTTATGGCGCGGAAATTTCCATACACGCCTTCCGGCGGAATGAGTTTCGTGGACACGGCGGACGCGGCGGCGGCGTTCGTCAACGCTTTAGACAAAGGCAGACACGGCGAACGCTATTTGCTCGGCGCGGCAAACTGGACGGTCAAAGAATTTTTCGGGCGTTTAGAAAGACTTTCGGGAGTGTCTGCGCCGATGCTCAAAATACCGAAATCAATTGCCGTCGCCGGTTCGAGTTTTATTTCTTCTCTATATAAAAACTTCAACAAAACCGCACCTTTCGAGGCTTCGGAAGTCGAAATGGGCGAATATTTCTGGTATTTTGACTCAGGCAAAGCCGAGCAGGAATTAGGTTTTACAACGCGCGATCCGCAGGAGACTTTGCAGGAAACGATCAAATATCTGCGCGAATACTTCCTTGGCGACGGCGTTTTCAAATAATCAATAACTTTTATGCGTAGGTTGATAAAAACTTTGGCAATCTTCGCGCTTTTGTTGCCTGCTCGAAAGCGTAGGCGATTTTAATGATGGTTGGTTCTGCAAAAGCTCGCCCGAAAAATGTTACGCCGACGGGTAATTCCTGAACGTAACCTGCCGGAACGGTAATGCTCGGATAGCCGGAAACTGCCGCAAGACTCGTCAAGCCTTCAAATACGCCGCAATCGCCGTTGACGAGATCGATCATCCACGCCGCACCGCCCGAAGGCGCAACGAAAGCATCCAATTTGTTTTTATCCATTACAGCATCAATGCCCTGTTCCTGCGTGTAAATTTTGCTTTGCAATAGTGCCAGACGATAAGCACGGTCGTTAAGGTCTGGTTTTTCCTGCGCCATTAAAAAGATTTCCTGACCGAAATACGGCATTTCTTTTGCACGGTTGGCATCGTTAAATTTGATCAGATCGGCGAGTGTTTTATATTGTCCGCCGCGTCCGGCAAGATATTTATTCAAATCTTCCTTGAATTCATAAAGCAAAACCTCGTATTCCGCATCGCCGAATTTACTGAGAGTTTCAAATTCAATATCAATCAAAGTTGCGCCGCCTTCCTTTAAAACTTGAAGATGCGGTTCGACGACGGCATCGATTTTGGCATTTCTTCCAAATGTTTGCCGACCGACTCCGATCCGCATATTTTTCAAACCATCTTTTTGCAAAAAACGCGTGTAATCATTTTCGCCCTTCGTCGCCTGTGAAGTGATCGAATCGTCTTTGTCCGCACCAACCAGAACGCCAAGCAGAATCGCCGCATCCTCAACCGTCCGGCACATCGGTCCCGCCGTGTCCTGTGAATGGGCAATCGGAATTACACCCGAACGCGAAACTAAACCTAATGTCGGTTTCAATCCCACAATTCCGCAAGTTGCCGAAGGACAAATAATCGAGCCGTCGGTTTCCGTTCCGATACCGACAGCGGCGAGATTTGCCGCGATTGCCGAACCTGTTCCGGCGGACGAACCGCACGGATTTCTGTCTAAAATATATGGATTGTGAGTTTGTCCGCCGCGCCCCGACCAACCGCTCGAAGATTTTGTCGAACGAAAATTTGCCCATTCCGACAAATTTGTTTTACCCAGAATAACCGCACCCGCTTTGCGTAATTGCCGGACAAGAAACGCATCCTGTTTCGGTGTCGGCGCATCAATGAGTGCCAGCGAACCTGCCGTCGTTTTCATCTTATCGGCAGTATCGATGTTATCTTTCAGCAAAATCGGAATCCCGTGCATCATCGAGCGCACTTTTCCTGACTTTCGCTCTTTGTCCATTTCGTCGGCAATCTGCAAAGCGTCGGGGTTAGTTTCTAGGACAGAATGTAATTTGCCGTCAATTTCTCTTATTCTTTCAAGATATTTTTCCGTGATCTTTCTCGCGGAAAGTTCGCCGGACTTCATTTTTGCCTGTAATTGGCTGATAGTAATCTCTTCAAATTCCATATTCAAAGCGGTTTGATTTAAATCTCCGGCTTTGGCGGTTTTCATAAAAGTTACAGCGGATACGCCTAATGCGCCGGCTTGCAGAAATTCACGACGATTTTGTTGTTTCATAGTTTTGTTACCAAGAAAAGTTATGCCGCGTTATATCGCAATCGGCAAAAGAATAATCAATGGAGGAGCGCGGATATTTTGTCCGCGCTCGTGCTAATCAAAGATTTTCGTCAAAGAAGTCAATTACCTTTGCCCAAGCGTCCTGTGCCGCATCATCGTCATAAACTTCCGGTCGCGTATTGTTGAAAAATGCGTGATCGGCATCGTATTTGACCGATTCTATCGGTAAAGTATAAACCTGTGCGGCGCGTTCGAGTTCGGCAACTTTTTCGGGATTTATCCATTTATCCTTTGTTCCCGAAATAAATAAAACCGGCGTTTTTAGATTTTGCAAAACGGTTTCATCGGGAATATCCCCGTAAAATGGCGCAGATGCGCTGAAACCTTCGAGATGACAGACGGCTTGCAGCGCGTATGTTCCGCCCATACAATAGCCTGTAATGCCGAAATGCGAAATTCCATATTTTTCACGCGCCGCCGCCTGAGCGTTTTTAATGGTGTCTAAGCCTTCTTCGAGTTCGAGCATTTTCATCATTTGTCCCGCGTCTTCCGGGTTTGTAGCGATCCTGCCGCGATAAAGATCGGGTGCAATGCAAATAAAACCTTCTTCGGCATAGCGCACGGCGATGTCTTTGATGTGATCATTCAAGCCCCACCATTCCTGGATCAGGATAACTGCTTTGCTGTCAGCATCTATTTCGTCAGGTAAGGCTGCGAAAGCAGTCGTTTCTCCCATAACTGTATTAAAATTCAATGTTTCAGTTTTCATAAATAAAATTTCTTCTCCTAAAAAGTAAAATTTAGTTCAATTATAAACAAATTCTTGGCAGACAAAGAAATCGATTTGATAAAATAAAATGTAAGAGCAGAATCTTTTTTGGCAAAATTAAAATGAGGCGGTAAGTTTTGGAATCAAACTTACCGCCTCGTTTTTAACAGATTTTATTATTCTTAAGTATTTGCGGCGATTTGAATTTTGTTTAATGCGGCTTGGCAGATTTGCACCAAATAATAATCTTTCGCGGTTAGATTTGCCCGTAATATCGGAATTGCCGAAACATCGCCGATTTCGCCAAGTGCAAAAGCAGCTTCGCGTTTTACATCATCGGATTCTTTTACGTTTTGCAAAGTCTGAATCAAAACACTATTTGCAAGTTGAAACATCGGGAAAGCCTCGATTAAATTAGCGTATTCGGGTTTTTCGATAACGTGATATTTTTCCGGCAAAAAATCTTCGGGCGTTGTAACTTTAACTTTGCCGGTTTGGATAATCTGCGCGATTTGCCCGATGGAACGGGCGGCACTTCGTCTTAGAAAAACTTCTTTGTCTTTTGGTTTTTTCTGCAAAAGTTTAACAAGTTCATCTACTGCCGAAGCCTCGCCTATTTGACCAAGCGCAATGATCGCCGCATTGCGAACTTCCAAAACTTTATCTTTTTGCATAACCTGAAGAAGCGGATTGATCGCAACAGGGTTACGAACTTTACCAAGCGCATAAGCGGTTTCGCGGCGCACAAGTTCTTTTTTATCATTTAAAAGCGGGACAAGAACTTGAGCGGCTTCATCAGACGGCAAAAAAATCACGGAAAACGCAGCCGTGGCGCGAACTATTTCATCGCCGTCCCGCAATGCGGGAATCGCTACGCGTGATGCTTCCGCAGTTTCTATATTTCTGATTTGAAACAAGGCTTCGCGCTTTTGTTCGGTATTTCCGCGTTTGAAAATTTCCGCGAAAGTTTCGAGATCGTTTTGCGCGAAAACATTAGACGCAAAAAATGCGACAAATACGCAAAGATGAATTAAAGAGCGCAGATTAAATGGTTTCATATCGTGCGCTGTGTATTTTGCCGTCGAACCTTTTCCCATTCAAACACCTGACGGGCGCGTTTATTTTCATACGCATCGACCAGCGAAACGATCACGTCATCGTTTGTCAAATGGTCTGATTTTTTGGAAATGCGTGCGGAAAGAAGGTATGAAATGTAACTGACAACCTGTATGGTTTCGTTCTCGTCCAGCTTGTTAATTTCGCGTTCTATGTTTTGTTTTGACTGTTTGACCATCTTCTTGCCTCCATTTTTTCGGGCAGACAGCCAAACCGCAAACTAAAATTTCAAGTTTCGACTGTCCGCAAAATTGTTTTTCTCATTATTAAAACTATGTTTGTGTAAAACTCCTGCAACTCAATGTCTAAGTGCATTTTTAAATTTATCATAACTGAACGGTTTGTAGCAATTTCGGTAATGGTTAGTGACTACAAAATTATGCTTTGTAAATTGCCGTTAGCTTCAGCCGGTTATTTGCTTGAGAAAACCATAAGCCTTAAGCCGAACTTCTGTAAAATAATTATAATCCTTATTGTTTCAACACAAATTTTTGGCTAAAGCGTTTATTTTTAATTCTGTCGTCCACTTGCTCACTAACCAAATTCAGACATTTTGCTTCATAATCAATAAACCTTTATGCAAACTGTTGAATTAAAATATGGAAAGTCGTCAATTTCTTTTGATTTTGATGAGAACCGATTTGAAGTTTTAGGAAAAGAAAAGCAAAACGCGCCGCTTTCGGATGTCGGAATCGGTGCAAAATTCGATAATCCGACAGGCTCGAAGCCGCTTGAAGATATTATCAAGCAAGGCGAATCTGTTTTGATCGTCGTGCCGGATGCAACGCGGCAGACGGCAAGCGGTCAGATCGTCAATTTATTGGTTCGCCGTCTGATTGCTAACGGCACGATGCCTTTTGACATTCGGATAATTTTTGCAACGGGCATTCATCGCCACGTTACCGAAGCCGAGAAAGATATAATTCTCACGCCCTTTATCGCCCAACGCGTCAAGACTTTGAGCCACAACGCCCGCGATTTAGCGCAGATCGTGCGGCTTGGCGAAACTGCCGACAACATCCCGATCGAACTAAATCGCGCACTTATCGAACACGACCACGTTATAATTATCGGCGGCATCACGTTTCACTATTTCGCCGGATTTACGGGCGGACGCAAGTTAATTTGTCCGGGTTTAGCCGGAAGTCGGACGATTTCCGAAACGCATCGGCTGGCTTTCGATTGCGAAACAAAATCACGGCGCGACGGCGTTGATACGGGAATTCTCGACGGAAACGCCGTTCACGAAGCGTTTATGAAAGTCGTCGAAAAACTTCCGCCGTCGTTTTCGGTAAATACGATTGTCAACGACAAGGGCGAGGCGATAGATATATTTTGCGGAGATTGGATAACCGCGCATCGCGCCGCGTGTGCATCTTACGCTTCCCAACACACGATTGAAGTTGCCGAAAAGCGCGATTTAATCATCGCAAGTTGCGGCGGTTTTCCGCACGATATAAATATGATTCAAGCGCACAAAACCCTCGATACGGCTTCAAGAGTTTGCAACGACGGCGGAACAATCATACTTTTAGCCGAATGCGCCGACGGTTTAGGCAGAAAAGATTTCCTGTCGTGGTTTGAAGCCGAAAACTCAGACGCTCTCGCCGAAAAACTCTGCACCAACTATCAAGTCAACGGTCAAACCGCGTGGAGTCTATTACGCAAAGCCGAAAGATTCGACATTAAAATCATCACTTCCTTACCCGAAACCGAAACACGCCCGATGCGCCTTCAAAAAGCAAGTTCTTTGAATGAAACATTGTCGGGATTAGATAAAAATGCGAAAGGATATATTTTGCCATTCGGCGCGAAAGGTTTAATTAAAGTCTAATAATTGAACTGATCGAGATGAAATCACTATGGAAAAACTGAAAGAATCCACACAATGTAGTATGACAATTATGCTTCTCAAATCTTTTAAAGCTTTACTCTATTCTTCAAAATCAAAATGACCTTTGCATTATAATTCCATCATTACCAAAGGCAAAGATACTTTTCTTTGTTGTTGTTAATCCGCGCAAATAGCTGCTTTTGTTTTTGTTTTCAAGCGACCAACTTTTACCGCCGTCATTCGTAAAAAATATTACGCCTTCATTTCCGACAATCCAACCCTTATTTGAATTGACGAATTTCACGCTGTTCAACCAATGGTCTTCGTATTCAGGCGAAAGTTTAACCTGACTCCAGTTTTTGCCGCCATCAATCGTATGTAGGATAACGCCGTAACTTCCTACAACCCAAGCCTCTTTAGGACTCAAAACGTCAATACCAAAGAAATAAGTGTCTTCAGGTATATTCTGCCTTTGCCAAGTCTTCCCGCCGTCAGAGGTATGAATAACAGATTTATCGCCTATAGCCCAACCATTCAAAACATCGGCAAATTTTACCTCGTGCAAAAATAATTCTTTATTGCCGCTTGCATATTGCAGATTCCAAGTCTCGCCGCCGTCTTGCGTTGCATAGATAATTCCGCCGGCAACATTTTTGTCTTCCGCCGCGCCAACCGCCCAACCGCGATTCTCGTCAATAAACCAAATATTTTGAAAACCACCTCTAAAACTTACGCGATATTTGATTTTCCAACTCTGACCAGCGTTTTCCGTTCCTAAAACGACCATCTTTTTTTTGTATTCGGCAACTATCCATCCGGTTCGATTATTGATAAAGAAAACACCAATAGAATTTGTTGCGAAAAAAGGTATAGCAGTATTTACTCGCGGATATATTGTATTGCGTATCCAAGTCTTTCCGCCATTAGCAGTCCGTAGCAAAGTCCCATCATCGCACATCGCCCATCCGTTAAGATTATCGGGAAAAGACATTGACCAAACAATCGGCGGGCGCAGTTCAGTTGAAGGTGGCACATCAACATTCAAAGTTTTCCTTGGTTTCGCGGGCAACTGTTTTATAACTTGCCACTGTGCGATTGCCTGAACACCCGTCAGTAGAAAAATGAGTAATAATGTAAATGGAAAAAATCTCAATATCTGCCTCTACTTTTGTCTTGTAATAGTGAAATCTTATTTGGCTTTCTTTATATCGAAAGTCCGCGCAATCGAATCGGTTTGGTTGCGAAGCGAGCGTAGTTTGTCCTGTAAGCCGTCAAAGCGCAGAACATAGACCGTATCGTCGGAGGCTTTTAAGAAATAGAATCTGCCGCTCATATTGCGCCCCGAACGGACGAATTCGTAGTTGAATATTTTGCCGGTCAGCGAACCTTTGAATTCTTCTTCTTTGCCGGCAACATAACCGGGCAAAAATTGGAGTTTTTGCTCTTCGTCGCGGATCGTGTCCGAAAGCAATGCACCGGGTTTGACGGAAAGTTTGCGAACTTCGAGATGTCCGCTTTGGCGTTCCTTAAAGACATATTCGACATTGGGGCTGATAGTCGAAGGTCTGACGGTCAATTTCCAATCCGCTTCCGGCAAATCGAATGTGTATTCGACATTGCTGTCACTAAAAGTTGCAGTCTGGGCAAACGCCGCAACCGATAATAATAAAACGGTAATTATAGAAAACAACGGGAAGAGTTTGGCTAGTTTCATAGTAATAATTTCTTTTCAATCCTTTATAATAATACCAAGGTATTTTAACTTATTTGCGGGAATTTTTCGACATTTTAGATGCTCGTTTATCCTTTTCCGGTTGTCTTTTTGGTTACTGACAATTCATCTTACTTAAAATCGCGCTTACGGGATGACAATGAACAACCGACAAAGAAATTTCGCCTTTTCTTTGATCGGCAGCGTCTAAGATGTGAGCAAGGCTTTTGATAATTCTTGAGCAATAATAAATTTTCGAGGTATAAAGTTATGAATAAAAAGGTTTCTTTGATGAGCAAAATCACTGCGTTCTTGATGATGTTTGCACTGTTCGCGCCTGTTTTGACGGTGAACGTCAACGCGCAGATGATGAAAAAAACGAGTGCGAAGTCGCTAACCGAAGACCAAAAAATCCTTCACGTCCTTAATCGTTTAGGTTTCGGTGCGCGGGAAGGCGATGTCGCCAAAGTAAAAGCCGTCGGCTTGAATAAATACATCGAACGGCAACTCGATCCATCTTCGATAAACGACGCGACGGCGGAAGCGAAAGTCAAAAACTTGGACGTTTTGAATATGTCCAATGAAGAACTTTTTGCCAAATATCCGAACGGCGCGGCGGTTTTGCAGTTGGTCGCACAAAATAATGGTCTGAAACCGAAGGATTTGCAGGGAATTAAGAAAAAAGCCGCTGACGGTGAAATTAAGGAAGGCGAAAAAAACGATACCGGAATGACGGATGCCGAACGGCGCGAATATCAGCGGCAAGTTGCGGAAATTTATCAAAAAAACAATCTCGGTCGTCCGCAGCAAATTACCCAACAATTAAATGCTTCGCGCATTATGCGGGCGGTTTATTCCGAAAGACAACTCCAGGAGGAAATGGTTGATTTTTGGACAAATCATTTTAACGTCTATGCCAATAAAGCGGCAGTGCGCTGGTTTTTGCCCGAATATGACCGCGACGTGATTCGCCCGAATGCGCTTGGTAATTTCAAAGATTTACTGCTTGCAACTGCGCAGAGTCCGGCGATGCTTTTTTATCTCGACAACTTTCAATCGGTTTCACCAAATATGCAATTAAATGCCGGACGCGGAAACAGGCGTAATCGGCAGTTGCCCAACGGTCAAATGAATCCGCAGCGGCGCGAAAATCTCAAACAGCAATACGGTTTGAGCGACGCGGAACTCGATGCGCGTTTGAAACAAAATCAACAACGCCAAAATCAACAGCAGAAACAAAAACGCGGCATTAACGAAAATTACGCCCGCGAGATTATGGAACTGCACACCTTGGGCGTGGACAACGGCTACACGCAAAAAGATATTCAGGAAGTCGCGCGCGCCTTTACGGGTTGGACGATTGTTGATCCGCGCGGTTATCGCAGTGCGCTGGCAAAAATGGAAAACGGTGAGCAAACCAAACGCGATAACCGGCTGGCAAAATTAATGGGTTTGCCTGAAGATGCCGAAAGCGGAACTTTTTACTTTAACGAACGCGCTCACGATAAAGGCGAAAAAGTAGTGCTTGGACAAAAGATCAACGAAGGCGGAATGAAAGACGGCTTAAAGGTAATCGACATTTTAGCCAACAGTTCATACACGGCGAAATTTATCGCCCGCAAACTCGCTGTCAAATTCGTTTCCGACAATCCTAGCGAAGCATTAGTTAATCGCGTAGCGGATGCGTTTCATACTTCCAAAGGCGACATCAAAACGACGCTTCGTGCGCTCTTTACCGATAAGGAATTTTACGCACCGGAAAATTACCGCGCCAAGATCAAAACTCCGTTTGAACTGATGGTCAGCGCGATTCGCACCGTCGGCGCAGATACCAACGGCGGACAAATTCAAGCGATGCTCGTAAAAATGGGCGAGCCGCTTTACGGTTTTCAAGCTCCGACCGGTTATCCAGACACGGCGGAAGATTGGGTAAACACGGGTGCATTAATCGAGCGTTTAAACTTTGCCATTGCGCTGGCATCAAACCGAATTCCGGGAACGCGGGTTAATCTATCGAGGTTCGAGGCGAAAGATAAGGCACAGATTCTTGACCGAACAATTGCGGGAATTTTGGATGGTGAAATTGCGCCGAATACGAAACAGACGCTTGCCCAACAAATCAATGCGCCGTTGCCGGAAGTGAAATTAGCCGATGATGGTGACGAGATAAAAACGGATAACGGCGAAGAAATGATGCAAAAACAAGGCAGGCGCGGAGGTGGAAAACAGGGACGTTTATTGCCTCCGAGCGGTAACGCGGAAGTCTTTAAGGTTGTCAGTTTGGTTTTGGGAACACCGGATTTTCAACGCCAATAAGATTTTTCGGATATAATAGCCGACGGGAACGATCACAAACTTTATGAGTTTTAATCGTTCCCGTCGGCTATTTTTTTTAAGGAAATTTAATGACAAATCGAATAAACGAAACTTTCAAACAGCTAAAAACAGAAAATCGCGGCGGATTTATCCCGTTTATAATGGCGGGCGACCCGGACTTGGAAACAACCGGAAAATTGATTCTCGAATTTGAAAATATCGGCTCAAACATCATCGAACTCGGCGTTCCGTTCAGCGATCCGGTGGCGGACGGCGTAACTATTCAACATTCGGCGGAACGCGCCTTACGCAATGAATTCGGCGTTAAGGAGATTCTCGAACTTGTTTTGGACGTGCGAAAACAAGGCTGCAAGGCTGCAATAATTTTGTTTAGTTATTTTAATCCGATCTTGCAGTTCGGTTTGGAAAATTTTGCCGCCGAAGCCGAACGAGTCGGGTTAGACGGCGTGCTATTGACTGATCTGATAGCGGAAGAAGCAGGTGAGTTTCGCGCAATTTTGGCGGCAAAAAATCAATTGCTGATAATGCTAGCCGCGCCGACTTCGAGCGATGAACGCTTAGAGAAAATTGTCAGCAAATCGGACGGATTTATTTATGCCGTTTCACGCGCCGGTGTTACGGGTGCGAGAACCGATCTGAGTTCGGACGCAGAAAATCTCGTTAGTCGAATAAGAAAATTGACCGATCTGCCGATTGCGGTCGGGTTCGGAATCTCAAATGCCGGACAGGTAGCAGAAACTTGGGGTTACGCGGATGCGGCGGTCGTTGGTTCGGCGATTGTGGCGGAAATGCAAAGGCTTGCGCCTGATGCAGACAAGGTTACGACAGATTTTGTCGGAAAAATCGGAACATTCGCCGGAAATTTAATTCCAAAGTAAAATTTCGTTTTTAGGAGTTTTTATGGCAGGTAAAAAATTCGCATCAAACACGGAAAATATCTGGATTAAATGCAACCGTATCAATTCAATACTAATTCTTTACAAATACAATTAAGAAAAATAGGTGATTATGAATTTCGGGTGCAATACTGATTGGCATAATCTTTGCATTGTGGTAAATTAAAGGTCTAAAACCTTCTCAAAATGAATTCAAAGGCAATTAAGTCTTAGAGCCATCATTTTGACATAACATCAAAAAAGGAGATCGTAAAAATGATTATTTCATTAATTGTCTGGATAGTTGTAGGGTTTATTGCAGGATATTTGGCAAAGTTGATTATGCCGGGTCCTGACAGCGGTGGTTTTGTTTTGACAACCATACTCGGAATTGTCGGCGCAGTTGTCGGCGGATATATTGGCAGAGCGTTATTCAATACCAATGCCGGTGATACTTTTAGCATCGTAGGTTTGATATTTGCCATAATCGGTGCTCTTGTGGTTTTAGCGATCTATCGTTTGGCAACCGGACGCAGTTTGAGAGGCTAAACACAAATTTTGATTTTCAACCTTCGGACTAATCATTTTTGGTTAGTCTTTTTATTTTTAGCCGGCAAAATAATTGGAAAAATATTCCCGATCCGATTCTCAAGAAACTTTTTCTTTTTTGAACGGGCGCAAGGCAACCTGTTTAATGACTTGGCGCATCTTGAATAATTAAGGATTACCATCTAAAATCTTAAAAGCTAAAATTTAGTAGAAAAAAGTCACAAAGCTAGTGTTATTGCGATAATTAGAGGGAGTTTTACCGTTATGTCTAAAAACAAATTGATTCGGAATTTTGCGTTAACCATTTCGATAGCGGCGGCAAGTGTTTCGGTCGGTTTTGCTCAAGGCGGCAAAGATAAAGATCAGCCAAGTCAAGACCCGACAAATAAAGCCCGTAATTTCTCGAAAGAAGTTAACAAGGTTTATCAAAATTGGATAAATAATGATGTTCCGTATATCATTACCGACCAGGAAAAAAAAGCTTTTAAGGCTTTGAAAACCGATGAAGAGCGCGAAAACTTTATCGAAAATTTCTGGCGCAGACGCGATCCGAATCCCGACACCGAGGAAAACGAATTTCGTGAAGAATATTACGAGCGAATTGCTTATGCCAATGAACATTACGCTTCGGGAATTCCGGGTTGGAAAACCGACAGAGGTCGCACATATATTGCCTGGGGCAAACCGGACGGGGTAGAATCTCATCCGACCGGCGGCTCATACGACCGTCCGAGTTATGAAGGCGGCGGAAACACGACGACCTATCCGTTTGAAACCTGGTTTTATCGCCATCTCGATAATGTCGGCGACGGTATCGAAATCGAATTTGTTGACCCGACAGGAACAGGCGAATATCGCATTGCCCGCAGTCCGAATGAAAAAGATGCGCTTCTGAATGTGCCGGGCGCAGGATTGACAACCTCCGAACAACTCGGACTTACTACCAAAGGCGACCGGCTTTCAGGAATAAATACCGGCAATAATTTCACACGAGAACAGGATTCACCGTTTCGACGACTTGAAATAATTACCAATTTGCAGCGTCCGCCGCAGGTCAAATTTAGTGATCTACAAACCGAATTATCGGAATCGCCGGTAATTGACAACAATCCGCTCGATTTTGATTTGCGCGTGGACTATTTCCGTCAATCTGATGAGCGTGTGGTAACGACATTTACCGTTCAGGCGAGCAACAAAGAACTTCAATTTACCGACCAAGGCGGCTTTCCAACGGCTCGAATGAATATTTTCGGTCGCATAACGGCGGTGTCAGGCAAGCGTTCCGGTATTTTCGAAGATTCGGCAGTTACATCAGCGACCAGCGAAGAACTTGCCGAAGCCCGCGAACGTAAATCCGTCTATCAAAAGGCAATTGCTTTAACGCCCGGAACTTATAAAGTCGATGTCATCGTCCGCGATGTCGGAACGGGTAATCGCGGAGTGCGCAGTATCGGCTTTACCGTGCCGCGTTATAACGACAGCACACTTGATACCTCGACCTTGATTTTAGCTTCAACTTTGCGGTCAACTACCGAAAAAGACATCGGTGCAAGTTTCGTCATCGGCGGCGCAAAGGTTATTCCGAATCTTTCGGGTGTTTATCGCAAAGGTCAGGAAGTCGGTGTTTACCTGCAAGTTTATAACGCCAAAATCGACCAAACCACACTTCGTCCGGCGGTTGATGTCGAATATATTTTAACCAAAGGCGGTAAAGAAGTTTTTAAACAAAAAGAAGATTGGCAGGGATTGAGTGATGCCGGACAAAGACTGACATTAGCTCGCCTGCTTCCGACATCGCAAATGTCTTTGGGCGATTACGAACTTAAGATCAAGATTCGTGATAATGTCGGCGATAAGCCGCAATCCATCGAGCAAACTGCAAAATTTACGGTTTCTCAATAGTTTCTTAGTTTTCAATTTTTAGCCGACGCAAAACTTAAACTTGCGTCGGCTATTTTATTTTCTCAAAAAATTATCAAACCAATGCTGAAAAACCAGCAAAGTCCAAAGCTGTTTGTGATGCGATGCTGTATTTGTTTCGTGTTCTTTTATCAATTTCTGAACAAATTCAACATTGAATAAACCTTGATTTTTCAGTCTGACAGGCGCGAGTAAATCGTGCATTAACGGATTCAAACGACCTTTCAGCCAATCGGCAATCGGGATGCCGAAGCCTTTTTTCGGACGATTCAGAATATTTTTCGGCAAAAGCGGTTCGACGGCTTTTTTGAGAATATACTTGCCTTTGTTACCTTTCAACTTATATTCAAGCGGAATGTTTGCGGCAAATTGCGCGACACGCGGATCGAGAAAAGGCGCACGAACTTCGAGTGAAACCGCCATCGAAGCGCGATCAACCTTTGTCAAAATGTCTTCCGCCATATAAAAATTTATGTCGAGAAACTGCATCTGCTCGATTTCATTTTCCGCATCGCAAATCTTTAATAAATCCTTCGCGTCCCGGTAAATATCGCTCGAAGTCTGCGCTAGAACGTCTTTGTTCAATAAACTTTGCTGTTCGTCAATCGAAAACGAGCCGAACCACGAATGATGGCGCGTCACCGTGTCGTATTTGGAAGCCGCGACAAAGCGTTTTGCCTTATAATCAAACGACATATTTTTGTTGGAAACCGGCAAACGATTTACAATCGGTTCGATCAAACCGTTTCGCAAAACACTTGGAACTTTGCCGTAAATATTCGCCACTTTGTGCGCGTAATACATCGGATAACCCGCAAAAATCTCGTCGCCCCCATCGCCGCCGAGCGCAACCGTGACGTGTTTGCGGACAAACCGCGACAGCAGCAAAGTCGGAATCAGCGAACCGTCAGACATCGGTTCGTCGAGCCACGTTCCGATTTCCGTAATCAAATCCGCCGCCTTTTCGACGCTCAATTTTTCTTCGTAATGTTCGGTATTGAGATGTTTTGCAACCTGCCGCGCATACTTTGATTCGTCAAACGAATCTTCTTCAAAACCGATGGAAAATGTCTTAACTTTTTCAGTCGAAAACTGCGTCGCCAAAGCCGCAACCGTCGAAGAATCAACACCGCCCGACAAAAGAATTCCCAGCGGAACATCAGAAACAAGCCGCATTCGAACTGCATCAGCAAGCAGTTCGCGCAATTCTTCAGCGGAACTTTCGAGTGTCGGCGCATTTCCGTTTGCACCCTTGCTCACGCGCGGGTTTCTGCCTTTTTGCCAAGTCAAATTCCAATATCGGCGAGTTTTGATTTCGCCTTTTTCAACCGTCAAAAAATGTGCGGCGGGAAGTTTTGAAATTCCCTTGTAAATCGAATTCGGCGCGGGAACGTAATCGAACGAAAGAAATGAACGAAGCGCGTCGGTATTTATTTCGGCTTTGACCGACGGGTTTGCGAGTAAAACTTTCGGCTCTGACGCGAAAATTAATTTATTATCAAACACGCCGTAATAAAGCGGTTTTTCGCCGAATTTATCACGCGCAACGAGCAATTTTTGTTTGCGTTTGTCCCACAAAGCAAACGCAAACATTCCGTTGATTTCATCGAGCATCGCTTCGCCGTATTCCTCGTAAAGATGCGGCAAAATCTCGGTGTCGGAACTCGTTACAAATTTATGTCCGCGCTTTTCCAAGTCAGCGCGGACTTCGCGGAAATTATAAAGCTCGCCGTTCATCATCACGACAACGGATTTATCTTCCGAATAAACCGGCTGTTCGCCCGTGTGCAAGTCAATCACCGAAAGCCGCCGCATTCCGAGCGCAACCGTTTCATCCGTCCACAAACCTTCCGAATCCGGTCCGCGATGCTTCATTCGTTCGCACATTGCGTGCAAAACGGCTTCGCTATTTTGCGAACGATTATTTTCTAAATTTATCCAACCTGCTATTCCGCACATTTTTTGTGTAAGCTATCCTGAACCAACTTCCAAAAATCAATTTCGATTTCAATTAACTCTATGACAATTTGAGTATCTTCGTAGCCTTCATCTTTTAAGTCTCGGATTGCTCCACTTGGTGTGAATTTATGACCTCTTCTTGTTGTTACCTCACCTTGAAAAGATACTATTGAGTAATTATCCAAACTAAACAAAAAAAATGTAGCGTAACGAATTCCAACAAGAAAACTGTTTGCACTTTCAACAGCATCAATTGCGCCAAAGTGCATTGCCGGATATTTAAGAACTTGTTCAAGAAATTCAATTATTTTGTTAATTTTCTCTTGTTCCATTTTCAAATCCAATCATCTCGCGCACCGCGTAAATCGTTTTGTCCTGAGATTCGTGATAGGTTCGCACCATCATTTCTGCCAAAAGTCCCATCAGGAAAAATTGCAGGGCAATGGCAAACATCATAATACATAAAATCGGCAAAGGCGTTTCGACAAAATCCGCCTGAAGGCGAGGGAATCTGAAAAATCTTGCTTCCTTCAAAAATATCGCATAAAGACCTGATAGGATCGAAATGAAAAAGGTAATCATTCCGAAAGTGCCGAACACATAGATCGGTTTGGTCTGATACGAAGCCATAAATTTTATGGTCATCAGATCGAAAACGACTTTGAGCGTCCGTGAAATTCCATATTTTGATTTGCCCATCGTGCGGGCGTGATGATCGACCGGGATTTCCGTAACCCGCGCACCTGCCCAACTCGCGTAAATCGGAATAAAACGGTGCATTTCGCCGTAAAGTTTGACATCTTTCAGCACGTCGCGTCGATATGCTTTGAGCGAACAACCGTAATCGTGAAGCGGAACTCCGCCAATATAAGAAATTACGCTATTGGCGATCCACGAAGGAATTTTTCGCATAACCAACTTGTCTTTTCGATTCTTACGCCAGCCTGAAACTACATCAAAACCTTCGTCTAATTTTTCCAAAAGCCGCGCAATATCTTTCGGATCGTTCTGCAGATCCGCATCCATCGGAATCAAAATTTCGCCTTTTGCCGCATCGATTCCGGCACTCATCGCGGCAGTTTGACCGTAATTTCGGCGCAGGGAAATGACGCGCACACGCGAATCTTCCGCCGCTATTTGGCGCAAAATTGCTAAGGATTTGTCGGTCGAACCGTCGTCAACGTAAATTACTTCCGCTGATTTACCAAGTGATTCCAATGCTGCTTGAATCTTATCGTGCATCGGTCGTAAATTGTCTTCTTCATTCAAAACAGGAAGAAAGAGAGATAACTCGGGATTATTTTCCATAAAACTATTCATCTAAATTTAGCCGCGAAAAACCGCTGAAAGGCATAAAAAAACATCGGGAAACTTTCGGATTATTTGGCGGTTAATTTTTTTTTGCAACTATCACAATCGAAACGCCAAGCGGGAAATTCGCCCGATTGAGCCAGTATTTTTCAGAGCTGAAAATCTTACCGAAAATACCGTTTAAGGCGGAAACATTGACGTTGTTTTCAGATTCGGGTTTGATGCCCGTCACCTTCATTAACATTCGACCAAGCAAGATCGGCATAAAAAACGTGATATTGGCGTAAGTCGCCCGTTCGATCTCAAAACCCGCTTTTTCCAATCTTTCGACAATTTGTTCACGGGTGTAACGAATCCGGTGATTTGAAATATCGTCCTGCACGCCCCACAGCCACATAAACGCGGGAACAAAAATCAGCGTTTTACCGCCCGTTTTCAGAACACGATTCATCTCTTTTAATCCGGCAACATCGTCGTCCAGATGTTCGACAACATCGAGCGCAGTTACCAGATCAAAACTTTCATCTGCAAACGGCAAACTTTCCGCCAGACCTTTATGCGCTTCCAAACCCTTTGCTTTGCAAAATTCGAGCGCGTCGTCGGAAACGTCAACGCCTTCCGCTGTGCCGAAGTTTGCGAGCATTTCGAGATTCGCACCCGTTCCGCAACCGACATCGAGGATTTTTGGATTTTGTAACTTAGATTTCGGATTTCGGATTATCTGTCGTAAAAATTCTTCAAGAATCGCCCGCCGCCCGACGAACCACCAATGTTTTCCTTCGACATCGTTCATAATGCCGTAGGTGTGTTGCTCCATTTCTTTGGAAAGTGCTGCACTCATAAATTCTATCTTTGCATCAAACCGTAGATTTCGCTAACTGTTTCGCCTTGATTTTCGACCAGACCGTAATTTTCAGTTAAACGGCGTTTGATCCCGTCATAACAGACATTGTATTTGCCGTCCAGAATGTTCAGGATCATTAGATCGATGCCTTCCTGCAAATAATCATCCTTTGCGATTTGCAGAAGATATTCGGCAGAAGTCCGGTGCGCTTCCCATTCGAGTTCGTAGCGTGTCGGGTTAAAAAAACTCAAAGGATTTATATCCAAATTTGAAAAACTCTCGATCACTTGCGCGAAATCGTAAGCGTGACGACCTTCGTGAACAAAAGTTCCTTCGCATCCGCGCTGAAAACCCGTATCAATCGTTTCTTTAGCAATCGTTATATAAACCTCGTCTAAGGCTTCGCGCAAACTCAATCTTTCCGACGCGATCCGTTCATTAGTCTGTGCCGGATTTATTATTCCCGTAATTCCCGAAGCGCAAACCAGACTGACAGGATGAACGCAAATCGTTATTTTTGAATTAATGATCGCCTGCATTACGCGCCGATGCTCATCGTTTCCTTTTTCAAGAATCGTGTCGAAGGCATTATCAATTGATTGACGATATTTTTTGGCAATCCCTTTGTCAAATTTCATAATTAAGATTTTCACACTTGCTTGCTTATTCGCACAAAATTTTCTAAGATAAGTTGTGCTGAGAAGCTATCAACTTCTCAGCACTGAGATTGAAATTAAGTTATTTTCTTAATCTCTTTCTCAAGGGTTTCAAGGCGTTGCTTGTAATTTTCGACGTTAGCAAGCAATGTCTTTTCTCTTTTCTGCTGAAAGTAATAGCGAACTATTCCAAACAGCATCAAGAGAGCCTTGAGAATCTCGTATAACAGATTAAAGTCCATTATTTGAGACCTCCTTATCTTAGATTGTCAAAGAACTTTCGTTCTGACAGGTATTATTAGACACAATTAAAATAAATTCTCAAATCATATAAAATTTATTTCGGTTAAATAATGATTTTTTGTGACTTCATCGCAAGACGGAAACGATTATCACAATAAATAAAATTAACGCAAAAATTACGGCAGTCAAACAGCCGATCTTAAACCAACTATAAGGTCTTTCGCCTTGCACTTCGGCAGTTCTGCCGTTGACGACGATTTGAAATGTTTTACCGCCGAATTGAAATGCGCCCGCGTAAATCGGCAACAGCAAATGTTTGAACGTCGGGTTTGAAATTTGAGTTGAAACATTGTGAATTCGCTGTTCATCACCGCCGATGGCTTGTCTGACATCGGAACTGATTACAACGTCGGCAACTACTTTGAAACGCTCAAAGCCTTCATCGAGAGCGACTTGATAAGTTTGCGCTTTGTGTCCTGAAAGATACGCCGGTTCGTAGGATTTTAATTCTTCAAAATCCCAAGGTTCGAGTTTGTCGAGATATTTTTGCGGCAGAGATTTGGTCGCCGGAATGCAAACATCGTCAAAAAATCTCTCAACTGAACCGCTTGACGAATACCAATTTGTTCTTCGCACTTGCCGTTCTTTTTGTTCGCCATCTTCGTAATAAGTTTCGGTATCGTAATAATGTTCGCCGCGTTCGCCTGAAAATTGACTGTAAGTTTGTGCGTCATAAGTCCAATACGGAATATAGACACTGTTGAGTTTGTCGGCGCGGGCTAAATCTTTCAACGCACTCGGTGCAAACCACAGCGACGACAGCCATTTATTAAAATTTGTGACGGCTTGCGTCGGCGTTACGCAAAAAGGCAAAACGCCTTCGGGCGCAACTAAAGGATCGGCGGCTTTCGGTTGAGCGACGATCTTCGCACCGCAAAAATCACATTGAGTTGCGGTTTCGGGCGGCGTAAAATTGACAATCGCACCGCAACTGCTGCAACCGACCTGCATTGCTTCTTGCGCCATCGGTTGCAGATTCTGCATTCCGCGACTTAAAAATTCATCTAACGACCGTTCGTCAACCGTGCCTTCGGCGATTATTTCCTGCGAATGAGCGCAATACGGGCAGGACAACCGCCCGTTTTTCGGATCGAAAACCATATTTGCGCCGCAGTTTTCGCACAAAAAGCGGTTGATATTTTCTTTGTTGATTTCGGGAGCGTTTTGCATAGTAACGGAAAAATTTCATCAAATTCTTTCAGAGAATATCAGATTTTACTAGCGAAATGCTGAAACATCCAAACCGAATCTTTCTTTAATATCGTTTTCGACGGCGGCGTTGACGTTGCGGAGATTGGTGAGCCGTCTTTCGGATTTCATAATGTGAGTTTTCGTGCGTTCCGCCATTTGTTTGAGCAGATTGCGACCTTCGAGCATTTCGGCGCGGACTTTTTCGCGCAAAAAGTAAAGTTCGGAAAGTGAAACCTCGAGTTTTTCGGCGCGAAGTTCTTTTAAACGGGTTGTAACTTGCGAAATTTGCCGAATGACGCGAATCAGTTGATCGCCAATCGAATCGCCTTTGACGAGTTCGGGACTGTCGCGGTATTCTTCAACCAATTTATTCAACAGATTTTGGTCGCCGCCGGCGTAAGCGTCATTGAGTTTTGACATCAATGTATGCCGCCGAGTGCGTTCTTCCGCGTCAATCGCCAAATCAGGATGAATCAATCGCGCTAATTTGTGATAAGCTTTTTTCGCTTCGGGCGAGGGATTCCATTTGTGAGAGCAATCCTGCCAATTTTCATCATCGGCATTTGCGGCTGATTCTTCGGCGCGTTGGCGCAATTCTTCAGCTTTTCGTTTTATTTCTTCATCATCGGGCGCGAGTTTTACTTCTTCTTCGGCAATCTCGGCTTCGATTTCGTCAAGCGCGGCGTAAAGTCTGCCGACTTCCATTATGTAATTTGCCTCGAACTGTTCCAATTCTGCGCGAAGTTCGGTCATTTCTTCTTCCCGATTGGCAAGCGTTTCCTTCAAACGCTCGAGTTTGCGCTGTTTCTTTTCGAGTTCGTATTCTTCGGGCGCGATGACATTCATAAACTCATCTCCAATAATACATTACAAATGCGTTCTGCGCTTTTTCCATCCCACAGCGGCGGGCTTTTTGCATTTTGTGTTTGATGAGTTTGTTCGAGAATATTAAATGCGGTCTGAGTTATTTTGTTCGGACTTGTGCCGACCAAAATATTTGTTCCCATCTCGATAGTAATCGGTCTTTCGGTATTTTCGCGTAACGTCAAACAGGGAATCGAGAGCGCGGTCGTTTCTTCCTGAAGTCCGCCGGAATCGGTCAAAACGAGTTTCGCACCACTGTAAAGTCGTAAAAAATCCAAATAACCGAGCGGTTCGATTAGCTTGATATTAGATTTTTCGACTCTTTCCGCAAAGTCGAATTCGTCAATTCGGGCGCGAGTTCGCGGATGTGCGGGGAAAATTATCGGAAGTCTTTCACTGATTTCAATTAGCGCGGAAAGCAATCCTGAAAAAGTTTCTTTTTCGTCAACATTTGATGGACGATGAAGCGTCAAAACGGCGTATTCATTCTCATTCAAATTCAAATCTTCGCGCACGGTCGAACTTTCCGATATTTTCAAACTGTAAAAAAGCGAATCTATCATTACATTTCCGACAAAGTGAATTTTATCTGCGGTAACACCTTCGGCTATTAAATTTTCGTCTGCGTCGGGCGAGGTTGTCAGTAACAGATCGGAAATCGAATCGGTCAAAATACGATTGATTTCTTCGGGCATTGTCCGGTCGCGTGAACGAAGTCCGGCTTCGACGTGCGCGATTTTTACACCGAGTTTTGCACAAACCAGCGCACAGGCAATCGTTGAATTTACATCACCGACGACTAAAACCCAATCCGGCTTTTCCGCCAAAACAATCGGCTCGAACGCCATCATAATTTTCGCCGTCTGAACGGCGTGCGAAGCCGAACCGATTTCGAGATGAAAATCCGGTTTTGGGATGCCTAAATCGGTAAAAAAAGAATCGGACATTGCCGCATCGTAATGCTGCCCGGTGTGGACGATCAACGGAATAAAATCAGTTGATCGGCGGCGCATCTCACGCGCGATCGGCGCAATCTTCATAAAATTCGGACGCGCACCGACAATATTTAAAATTTTTAACATTAAGTTTAAAGTTGGGAGCTTTAACTGATTTTAGGTCTGATTGTGAGAAAAAAAATCTGAATTATTTTTCGGATTCGGCGCGAATATCGTTCGATGCAGGGTCTTCGATGTTATATTGACCGTGTTTCAGAAAACCTATTTCCGAAGGTTTCCAATAACGGAAAAATGCCTTGCCGTAGATATATTTTTCGGGAACTAAACCCCAATAGCGCGAGTCTGAAGAATTATCGCGGTTGTCGCCCATCACGAAATAATAATGTTCTTCGACTCTTTTTTGCGGAAAACTCGGCAGACTTTGATTATGTTCGGACTCCAGATACGGTTCATTCAACGCCGTTCCGTTAATATGCACAACACCGTTACGAAGTTCGACCAGTTCACCCGGCAAACCGATAATGCGTTTGACATAACTTTTATCAGGGTCTTTCGGATACCAAAAAACTACAATGTCGCCGCGTTCAAAATGTCCCCAATCAACGCTTTGAAATTTGTAATAAACTAATTTATTGACCAACAGACGCTCGCCGTCGTGCAGTTGCGGCAACATCGAAGTTCCTTCAACGACAACCGGCTGCGCGACAAAAACGCCGAGCAAAACAAATACGGCGATAATTAAAATAATATCCCGCAGAAGTTTCAGGCTTTCCGACCAAAGTCCTTGCCGTGATTCGGTTTTTAAGCGGACAACTTCAATATCGCGGTCATCTTCCGCCGAAATAACGCCAAAATCGAATTGGTTTTTTCTCTGAAAATCGAACATAATTTATTAACTTCGATGCAAAATGAGGTTTTGAGTTGGAGTAAATCTTCACCTCTATTTAAAATTATCGGTAACTTGGTAAAATGTCAAAAAATAAAAGGAGTTTAATCAATTGAACGAGAAAATTCGGGAGCTTTTTCCGGCAGTAAATACTTATACATATCTAAACAGCGCGGCAGTTGCGCCGTTGCCGACAACAGCGGTCGAAGCGGTTATTTCACAACTGCGCGATGTTTCCGCCCATGGTTCAGCTAATTACACCGATTGGATTGCGACAAAAAATCGCGCACGCGGTTTTGTCGCACAAATGCTCAACGTAAATCCCGAACAGATCGCTTTTATGCGAAATACGTCCGACGGTTTTGCGACCGTTGCCAACGGCTTAAAGTGGCAAAGCGGAGATAATATTGTCAGTTTTGCAAAAGAATTTCCCGCAAACTTCTATCCTTGGCGCAAGATCAGGGATGATTTCGGCGTTGAATTGCGGATGTGTCCCGAAAGAAACGGGCGCATCGATCTGGATGAATTGACTGATCTGATTGATGCAAATACAAAACTCGTTTCGATCAGTGCCGTGCAATACGCTTCGGGTTTTCGCGCCGATTTGGAAAGAATCGGCACTGCCGCCAAAAAAGTTGACGCGCTGTTTGCCGTTGATATTATTCAAGCCTTCGGCACGATGCCGTTTGATTTGCCCGCGCAATTCGTTGACATCGCAGCCGGCGCAAGCCACAAATGGCTCTGTGCGCCCGAAGGTTGCGGAATTCTATATCTTTCCGACAAAGCGCGGGAGCGCATCGCACCGACACTTGTGGGTTGGATAAGCGTGGAAGACGCGTGGGATTTTGAAGATTTGGAACAGGAATTCAAGCCGAACGCGCTGGCGTGGGAATCGGGAACGGCTTGCTCATCGCTCTTTTACGGCTTGGAACAAAGCGCGAAACTGCTGTTTGAAACGGGTGCGGAAAACATCCAAAATTACTTGGAAGAATTAACCGATTACTTGTGCGAGATACTTCCGACCGAAAACTACGAAATTGTCAGCTCACGCGAAAAAGGCGAAAAATCGCAAATCGTCTGCATAAAACATCGCCACGGCCTAACCCCGACGGAAATCGCCAAACATCTCGAAAAAGAAAACATAGTCATTTCCCCACGCAACGACCGCATTCGCATCGCTCCGCATTTTTTTAATAATCAAGCCGATATTGAAAAATTGGTTGCCAATTTGAAGTCTGTGTGGAAATCGAAAGTTGAAAATGCCTGATTCTTATTTGATTGTGTGATGATGCTTTGAATAAGCAAGTAATTGGATTTGTGAAAATAGCTTAATGTTCAAATGTTATGAAAACGGTTATTGAATTTACTGAATTTATACAAAAAGCTGAAAAACAATTCGGGGAAGAAGAGAGAGGAAAAATCGTTTCATTCTTGTCCGAAAACCCAAAAGCCGGGAAAGCAATTGAAAATTTTGGCGGAATCAGAAAATTGGAATGGTGCTACAAAGGAAGACGTGAAGTTATTTATACTATTTACTTTCACCCGGGATCAAGTGGTTTGCCCTTAGTAATTATTTCAATTTTCAAAAAGAATGAGAAACTCATCTTTAAAAAGTTAGTCGAAATTTTAATTCACAGTAAAATCAGGTGACTTCTTAAAATGCGAGGTTGTTTTTTATTTATTACCAAAGTGATGGAGGACATAAAAACTACTTCACAAATTCATTAACAAGAAAAAGATACTCCGACTTTACTTTTGTTTTTATGCCGCCGCCGAAAAAAAGATATAAAGTAACCATTTCGCCTGCTTTCAATTCTTTAGGAAAAAACGAAGCAACTTGTTTTTGAACAGGCAGCCAATAATCTTTATCGCATTCTTTGAAAAGATATTCTTTTTCAAACATATCGGTTGTTTCGGCATTGATATTAAAAGCCTTTTTCCAATTGTTTATCAATTCTTTTCTTTCGGCAGAAATCACTCTTGAAGTTCCGATATATTTGAGCCTAACGTGTGAATGAAACCAATCAGCACTTATAATAAAAGTTTTTTTTGTCGAATCTTCAAGTTTTGGATTGTTTAACTCAATCAGTTCCGACAAAGTTCTTGGTTTATAGCGGTCACAATCAAAATCTTGAGCCGGAACAATATGCGCCGTAAAAAAGAGGGCGAAAATTAAAAGATAAGCTGATAAAAACTGTTTCATATGATAATTCCTAAAGATAAATTTGATACAATCATAATAAAAAAAATTGGAAAAGAAAAGTTTTTATTATGAGCATCTTGCTGAATGAATGCTCATTCATTTATAATCGTTTCAACTTAAATTTCAACGAGAAAAGGAAAAAATAATTATGCTGAACATCGGAAAAGCCGCAGTTTTGGGCGCGGGAACAATGGGCGCGGCGATTGCGGCGCATCTTTCAAATGCAGGGATTCCAACGCTTTTGCTGGACATTGCGCCGCCGGATGCGGACGACAATAAATCGTCGCGCGACAAGATTGTGAAATCGCTCTTTGAAGCGGCGAAGAAGTTGAAACCTGCGCCGTTTATGTTGGCGGACAATGCAAAGTTGATCGAGATCGGCAATTTTACGGACGATATTTCAAAACTCAAAGATTGCGATTTTGTGATCGAAGCGGTCGTTGAGCGTTTGGATATTAAACATAAACTTTTTGCGGAAGTCGAAAAGCATCGCAAACCGGGTTCGGAGATCGCTTCCAATACGAGCGGAATTCCGATTGCTTCGATTGCCGAGCCGTTTTCCGACGATTTCAAAAAGCATTTTGTCGGTATCCATTTTTTCAATCCGCCGCGTTATATGAAGCTCGTCGAAGTGATTCCGACGGCGGACACGGACGGCGAAGTCGCTTGTAAAATTTCGGGTTTCCTTGACCAAAGACTCGGCAAAGGCGTTGTGCCGGCGAAGGATCGTCCGAATTTTATTGCGAACCGCATCGGCGTTTTTTCGATGATGGCGACGATCAAAGAGATGATCGAAATGGGTTTGACTCCGACGGAAGTTGACCAAATCACGGGCAAGGCAATCGGACACGCTTCGTCGGCGACGTTCAGAACTTCGGATTTGGTCGGTTTGGACGTGACGGCGCACGTCGTTAAAAATCTCTATCCGGCGATTCCCGACGATGCCGACCGCGACGTTTTTCAAACGCCGGAACTCATCAATACTTTGATGGAAAAGAATATTCTCGGCGACAAAACGAACGGCGGATTTTTCAAAAAATCGAAGGACGCGGAAGGCAAACGCGCGATTTCGGAACTCGATTTGAACACTTTCGAGTATAAACCGCAGGTGAAAACGAAATTTCCGAGCCTCGATGCGGCGAAGGCGGTTGAAGATAATCTAACGCGCATTAAAACTCTGACTTGGGGCGACGATAAAGTCGGCGAATTTTTGTGGAAAACGACTTCGCGCATTTCGCGTTACGCCGCTGACCGGATTCCCGAAATCGCCGATACGATTGTCGAAATTGATAACGCGATTAAATGGGGTTTCGGATGGGAAGTCGGCGTTTTTGAAGCGTGGGACGCAATCGGCGTTCGTGAATCGGTCGAACGGATGAAGTCGGAAGGGCAGAAAATCCCTGAAAATGTTCAGAAAATGCTTGATTCGGGCGCGGAAACTTTTTACAAATACGAAAACGGCACACGCTCATTTTACGATTTGGTCAACGGCGGTTACAAGGAAATTTCCGACAAGCAGGGCGTGATCGTTTTGAAGTCGGTGAAGGATCGCAGCGGCGTGATTAAATCGAACAAAGGCGCGTCGCTAATTGACATCGGCGACGGTGTGGCTTGTTTAGAATTCCACTCTAAAATGAATTCAATCGGCGGCGATACGATGTCAATGCTGAAATACGCGGTCGAAGAAGTCGAGAAAAACCACGTCGGACTCGTCATCGGAAATCAGGGCGGAAATTTCTCGGCGGGCGCGAATATTATGATGATTCTGCTCGCCGCGCAGGAGGAAGAATGGGACGACATTAATTTGATGATTCGCGCTTTTCAGAACGCGAATATGCGACTCAGATATTCGTCAAAGCCTGTCGTTGCTGCGCCTTACGGTTTGAGTTTGGGCGGCGGCTGCGAAATTCCGCTGCACTGCGACAAAGTTCGCGCGGCGGGCGAAACTTATATGGGACTCGTCGAAGTCGGTGTCGGATTGCTTCCGGGCGGCGGCGGCACGAAGGAAATGACGCTTCGCGCGATGGATTTGGCGCAGAAAACGCCCGATGCCGATCCGCTCGTTTTTCTGAAAAAGACGTTTGAAATTATCGGAATGGGCAAAGTCGCAACCTCCGCACAGGAAGCGCGTTCGTTCGGATTTCTGCGCGATTCCGACGGAATTTCGATGAACGGCGACCGATTAATCGCCGACGCGAAACAGGAAGTTCTCAATCTCGCGGCGGCAGGCTACACGCAACCGGTTGAGCGCACAGACATTTTAGCGATGGGCGAAGCAGGAATGGCGGCATTCAAAATCGCACTGACAATGATGAAACGCGGCGGCTACGTCTCCGACCACGACGAACTGATCGGCAGAAAAATCGCCAAAATCCTCTGCGGCGGCGAGCTAAATCACGCTTCTTATGTTTCCGAGCAGTATTTACTCGATTTGGAACGCGAAGGATTTTTGAGCCTCTGCGGCGAACGCAAAACGCAGGAACGCATCGCGGCGATGCTCAAGACGGGCAAGCCTTTGAGAAACTAGACGACTGGAGTGCGAGCGGCTCGCCTGCACCATTCGAGCGAAGCAAGAGCGGAAAATGCCTGATGACATTCAAGTTGAATTCTAATCGAGCGTTTTCGCGCCGGTTCTCGCAAAGCCGCGAACGCGCGGGCAAGCGAGCCGCTTACGCTCCAGTCATAAAAAAATCTATGAACGAGATAATTTCCGAATATGAAAAAGTCGGTGAAGACGTGCAGAAAACTTTCGGCGGTCTTTCGGCGGAGCAGATAAATTGGAAGCCGCGGGCGGATTCGTGGAGCGTCGGGCAATGTCTTGACCATCTGATCAAATCGAACGAGGCATTTGACGGGCAGTTTCGGGCGGTTTCAAGCGGCGAAAAGAAGGCGACGCTCTGGGAAAAATATTCGCCGCTGACCTCGTTTTTCGGCAACTTTTTGCTCAAATCGCTGAAAAACGACGTGCGAAAATTCAAAGCTCCGAGCAAGGCGATTGTGCCGCCGAGCTATATTGCGGCGGATATTGTCGAGCAATTTGTGAAGCATCAAGCAGAAGTTATCGAAAAACTCAAATCGCTCGAAAACGCGGATTTGCAAAAAACTGTCGTGACTTCGCCATTCTTAAAAGTGATGACTTACCGGCTCGGAACGGCTCTGGAGATCGGTGTCGAACATGAAAAACGTCATTTCAGACAAGCTGCAAGAGTAATGAAGGCGGAAGGCTTTCCAAAATAAAATGAATAATTCAAACGAATCAAGAATCTCGGTCGAACAGCGCGGACATATTTTGCTGATCGGTTTAAATCGTCCCGCTAAACGCAACGCATTTGATATTCAGATGCTCAACGAACTTGCGGATGCTTACACGCGGCTTGAAAATTCAGACGACATTCGCTGCGCAGTTTTGTTCGCGCACGGCGAGATGTTCACGGCAGGACTCGATTTAGCGAACGTCGCGCCCGAAGTGTTGAAATCGAACGGCGTTTTGAAGTTTGACGCGGATTCGATTGACCCGCTCAATCTTTACAGCGAACGCACGAAACCCGTCGTTGTAGCAGTCAACGGCAAATGTCTGACCGTCGGCATCGAACTGATTTTGGCGGCGGACATCTGCGTCGCGGCGGAAAATGCGACGTTCGCGCAGATCGAAATCAAGCGCGGAATCTTCCCGTTCGGCGGCGCGACTCTGCGGTTTCCCGAACGCAGCGGTTGGGGAAATGCGATGCGCTGGCTGTTGACGGGCGACGAATTCGACGCAAACGAAGCATTGCGAATCGGCTTGGTGCAGGAAGTTGTCGAAAACGAAAAAGTCTTGGACAAAGCCGTCGAAATCGCCGAACGCATTGCGAAACAAGCACCTTTGGGCGTTTACGCAACGATCAAATCCGCCCGAAAATTACAAAAAGAAGGCTTTGAAGCCGCGAAAAACGATCTACAGCCGCAGATTCTGGAATTATTCAAATCCGCTGACGCAAAAGAAGGCGTGCAGTCATTCATCGAACGCCGCGACGGAAATTTCAGCGGAAAGTAAGATTTTTTGCCCGCGAAAAACGCGAAACATACGAAAAGAAGAAATATGTTTTATTGACTTAATTTCGTTTTTTTTTCGTGTGTTTCGCGGGCAAATCCGTTTTCTTTCAGCTAAAATAATCAAATGAATTTTTATGCAAATTTCGCGTTCATCTTCGATATGGACGGCACGCTGGTTGATAATATGCGCTTTCACACCGAGGCGTGGGGAAAGATGCTCGCGGAAAACGGCGTGGCGATGAACGCGCACGATTTTCTCGTAAAAACTGCCGGAAAAACGAATCGCGAGATTTTGCCGACCGTTTTCGGCGAGCTTTCGGATGAAAAAATTGCCGAATTAGGACATCGCAAAGAATCGCTTTATCAGGAATTATTTCTGCCCGCCAGAAAAACGGTTGACGGCGTGATCGAATTTCTTGAAGCATCACAAAAGTTCGGAATCAAAATGGCGGTTTCGACCGCCGCCCCTTTGATGAATGTCGAATTTATTCTCGACGGTTTGGATTTACGCCAATATTTCGCCGCCGTCGTTACTGCCGCCGATGTCAAAGAAGGCAAACCGAACCCGGAAATTTTCCTGAAATCCGCCGAAGAATTAAACGTCGCGCCGCCGAATTGTCTTGTTTTTGAAGATGCCATCGGCGGTTTTGAAGCCGCGCATCGTGCCGGAATGAAATCAATCGGCATCACGACGGTCAATTCACGCGAAGACATTTTGCAATGCGCGTCAGTCGTCGAAGCACATCAGGATTTTACCGGCTTGAAGCCCGTGGAATTGATTGAAAAATATCTAAAACTCAAAAAATATGCCGAATAATTTAACGCGCTGCGATTGGGCAAAAAACGATTTGGCGTGTGCATATCACGACGCGGAATGGGCTGTGCCGCAGCACGACGACCGAAAATTATTCGAGTTTTTGATTCTCGAAGGCGCACAAGCCGGACTTTCGTGGGACACTATTTTGCGAAAACGCGAGAATTATCGCGCCGCTTTTGACGATTTCGACGCGGCAAAAATCGCGCTTTATGATGAACAGAAATGC
>JANMAA010000177.1:0-8136 GCA_031359215.1 Acidobacteriota bacterium
GAAATATTTCCGACCTCCTGCTTTTTTGCTTTTGCCTTATATTTTCTAAACTGTTGCTCCGGGATAGTCTTCGCCAAGTTTAGTTTCCTCACCTTCCGCCAAAGTGCTGACTAATTCATAGTGAAAATAATCGAACTTTGCGGCGACCGGCGGCTGAACACGCTTGTCATACATTTCGCGCGAACGGTCAATCGCTTCGCGTAATCGCTCATAAAGATCATCGGAATCACGACCTTCCTTTACTTTTTGTTCGTTGTAAAGTTTGATCTCCGAAACCAACAATCTGGCAAAACGTCTCGCATCATTATGCAAACGACGTTCTTCCTCACCAACCTCAATAGGTAAATCGACATTTCTGTCGCTAAATCGGGTTTTCACCGGAACAGTCGAAACAGATTCGCTAACTGTTTCTACCGGCTCGAATGTTGTATCTGCTTTTCCGTTGGTAGATTCGTATGAAAAAGATTTTTCTTCTTTATTAAAGGAGAAATCTCCTGTCGTTTCAAATTTTGCGGGTTCTTCAAACTTTGCCTCCGGCGTGTCAAAAGAATCATTGGTTTTAAATGAATAATCATTTACTGCGGGCGCAGCAAAATCATCTTCAGAAACTGTCGATTCAGTTGATTTGAAGTCGTCTTGAACTTCGGTTTCCGCCGGTTGATTCCAAGAATATGATTCACCAACCGGTTGCTCCGGTTCAGTTTCTGCTTCTTCAACTCCTTCATCTGAATATTCATAATCAGGAGTTAAATCAGTCGTCTGTGCCGGTTCTACTTGAAAATCTGATTGGGTCGAAAACCCGACATCTTCGGCTACCGGTTGATGATCTACTTCAGCCGAAGTTTCAATAGATTCGTCCACTGCTGTTTCGTAAGTGTGGTCGGTTTCCGGTGAATGATAATTTTCAATCGTTTCAGATTCGACAGGCTGCACATCAGCATCAAACTTGGCGGTTTCATCAACCACATTTGTTTGATGTTCCGTGTCAAATTCGTGTTCTGCAAGGTCTTCGGTTTCAACCTGCTTTTCTGCTTTGACATAATCTGACTTTTGATCCGCAACTTTGCCCGGCTTTGCAGTTTGCGACGAAGCTAACACCTCGACCGTCAATCCCGCAAATCGAACTAAAGTTTCTAAGGCTTCAACATTAACGCCTTCGCCTTCTGCTCCATAATCGGCATAAAGCACCGCAACACCGCGTCCGCGGGCAACCAGCGGAATTGCGAACATTCTGGATGGCTGTCCAAATTCGAGTTTATTAAGAAAAATCGAATCGCCGACAAAATTTCCGTAGGCACCTTCAATTGCGCTCAATGACCGGACGGATTCCCCCAAAATAGTTGACGAAGCCACGGGAAAGAAAATTTCACGCACGGCTTGTTCGTCGGTCGGCTCTTCTTTACCAAAAACACGCCACCCGACAAAATGCTCGTTTTTAACGATAAAAAATGCACCGCGTGGTGTGAATTGTGCTGCGTGTTGAACCAAAGTCTTTAATATAGCAGCTTGCGATGTTTGATTGCTAATATCATTAATCGCATCGCGCAACTCGGTAATACCGACTGCCGGAGAAGCCTGTTTTTCCAATTCTTCTGCTTCGCCAATCGCCGTTGCGGTAATTCGAGCACCTTCGTCACGCGCCAAACGCATATGTTCAACGACCGTTTCTTTAAAAATGTCGTCGATCTCTTTGTCGGTTTCGACGCGAGCAGAAAAATCCTGAAAAATCCCGTCGAGTTGCGATCTATGTTTAACAAATTCCGACTCGACTTTATTTTGAAATTCAGAAAACTCCTGCCGCATATCAGCAAGAACTTTTTTGAGATAACTCTCGAATTCAGTTCTTAAACTTTGTTCGAGTTCTTCACTATTCACTATATTTTTCCTCCGTTTGTTGAAAACACAGCACTCCTAGGGATGCAAATGGCTGGCGGTTTTGAGTAATTATGACCCTTTATTAGACGAGATGGCATTTTGGACAAAACGCCTACAAATTAGATTATGAACAAATTTTTGTTTTTATGTCAAGAAATAGTTTTAAAATAAACAAACAAAATTTGTCTAAAGAGAGTTTTTTTAGTCATTTCGCAACTCTCAGAAATTTTGCTTTCCTTTTTAAGTGTTGCTATGAAAGAGTTTAGATTATATCAACAGATTTAAACGGCAACCACTTCTATTTCTTCATCAATTTCTTCTTTTATCATATTTTCTATAGCCATAAGCGTGCCGGTCAGAGAACTCGGACAACTTCCGCACGCACCTTGATAACGAATTTTCAAAGTTTTGTCTTCCAAATCCAGAATTTCAAGCCAACCGCCATCGCTTGCCAAATAAGGGCGGATTCTTTCATCAAGTAATTCATTGATTTGCATAATTACCGGATTATCACTGACTGCCGCCGCAATCGCACCGCCAACGGCAGTTGCCGCATTTCCGTTACCGTTTCCATTTGATACGGCAACGGAATCCGCCGCCCGAATCGGGACAGCTAACAAAGGTAAAATTTCGTCCCAATCGGCTTCATCCGTTTTCTCGACGGTAATCATTTTATCCATATAAAAAACTGATACGACATCGCCAATCTCAAATAAAGACTCGGCGAGCGGATCGTTTTTTGATTTTTCGGCGGAATCGAATGAGTGCGAAGTTCCGTGTGAAACCGGCTCTTTCAAAATAAATTTTACCGCATTCGGATTCGGGGTTTCTTGTATATCTGCAATTTTTGGCATCTCTTTAAAGTTCTTGTGCTAATTCAAAATAATAAGATTTATAAATCTTTACTATTTTGTCAACATTATATCGCATCTTTGAAAAAAATTCATCATTCGGCGAGAAAATTGCGTCAATCGGTTGTTGATATACAAGTAAAATTAAAAAAAACTATCGGGAAGGCATTTGCGGAAAGAGCGGATTAAGCCATAATTCAAACTTTTTTAATGAATTACGATTAGGGGCAAGAAAATAAAACGATAACTCCTGACAAGCAATAAGCAATAAATTTCTATCGACTTATCACTTGTCAGAAACCGTTAAAGAGCAAAATACGGCTATTCGGTTATGTGAATGTCTTCCGTCTTATTGACCCGACCGGCAAGAAACATAGCTCCAAAACCGAGTGTCAATAATATAAAGATTATGGCAACCACAAACAACATCGTATTGGCACTTTTTTGATAATACAAAAAAGAAGCGACGGCGATTGCGGCTGATACCAAAGCCAAAAGTCCATAAAGCATAAAAATTACCTCCGTTTTTATCAAAAAGGCTAGAAATCCCAAAAAACTGACGGCTGTAACAAAACCTTTGGTTTAGAAACAACTGATTCATTTGAAAGCACCGACAATTTTTGAACTGCTTATTTTGGAATGCAACTTATAGTAACTCTATATCTATAAAAAGGCAAGGATTTACTTGGGCAATCATCAAGTTTAGTTTTTTATATATTTACAAACTATTCGTAAAGAATCTTTGCTGTTCTAGGCTGCGGTTTCAAACAATGCTAAAATTTGCTTGCCTTCGCCCGAACGCGGATCAATCGTGCGAATATGTTTGCGACCTTGCATTTCCCAAATCGCCGTTACATTCCCTTCTTTTTCAACTGCGTGATATGAAACATCTTCAGTGTTTTCAGCAGTTTCGTCATTTGTCGTGGCTTCGGAAGTTTCTATTGTTTCATCTGTTGCCGTTACGGTTCCGTTTTCTGACATCTAATTAAAAAAATCTCCTTATTAACTTGTTATATTCAGTAAATTATTAGCAATATTGAATATTGACACACGCTTGTAACTAAAGCAAGCAATAAATGATTTGGGAATCAATAAAAATAAAATTGATGATCGTTATTTTCTTTTCGATTCATTTTGAATAAACTAATGGTTAAGAGGTCTGTAATAAAATTTGAAAAATATTAAACTCCCGTTGCTGATTTTGATCGGTGGCATTTTTTTTTCCGCGTGTGTGAAAAATAAAGTTGAAAAAGTTCAGGCTGTATCAGACTCGACTTCGACAAATGCAACCCCAAAACTCGAAAATATTCAAACGCCAAAACTCCCCGATTTACAAAGTGAACTGTTTGAGGAAGAAAATAAAACAACCGATTCTGTATTGGCAAAATTTGATTTCAAAAATTACGTTTACCCGTTGCCGCGCGGTTGGCAGGATGCTGACGGCAAAGAAGCGACACTGGAAAACGGTTTGCGGAGAATGTCCGGGGAAAAAATCGGCTTGTCCTATCTAACGACAAAGTTCGGCGATGTGACGGGCGACGAAGAAGATGAAGCCTTTGTTATTTTGAAAATCGACACTGCCGGTTCGGCAATTCCGCTCCTCGTTTATGTTTTTACCTTGAAAGACAAAGAGCCTGAACTGATTTGGTATTTTCGGACGGGCGACCGCGCCGATGGCGGGTTGAAAAGTTTACATACTGACAATGGCGAATTTGTCGTCGAACTCTTCGGACAAGACCGCTTTATTTTGGGCGCAGTCGAAACGTCAAAGATAACAGGCGACGAAGAGCAGCTTTGTTGCCCGACATTTTTCACACGCACACACTACAAATGGAATGGCAAAAACTTTCAAATGCAAGGTAAACGCGAAACCTTTTCAATCGAAGATAAAAATGCGCCCGCTGTAAATAATAAAGGCGATGCGTTAATCGAAGAAGAGAAAAAGACGAGAAAATAGAAGGACTTTTGTAAAAAGTTATATGAAAAACGAAAGTTTCGAATTAGACATTTTAGCGGTTTTCGCGCATCCCGACGATATGGAATTGACTGTCGGCGGAACGCTTTTGAAGATGAAATCGCTTGATTATAAAACGGGTGCTTTGGATATTACGCGCGGCGAAATGGGAACGCGCGGAACGCCCGAAGGACGTGCTGAGGAAGCAGAAAACGCCGCGAAACTTTTGAGATTGGATGTCCGCGAAAATCTCGGACTTACTGACGGACACGTTTTTATTACTGATGAAGAGCGCACGAAACTCGTCCGCGCTTTGCGTCGTCTAAAGCCGAAAGTTATCCTGACGCATCAGATTGACGATCCGCATCCCGACCACAATCATATCACTCAACTCGTGCGCGAATCGGCTCGTCTGGCGAGTATGCGAAAATATGACGGTGATTTCGGGCAGGACAGAATCAATGTTCCGATAGTCGCACACAATACGTTTTCGCGTCGTGTCATTCCTTCATTTATTGTTGATATTTCCGATTTTCTCGAAGTAAAAATGGAAGCCATTCGCGCTCACCATTCGCAATTCTATAATCCGAATTCAAACGAACTCGAAACTCGCCTGACCGATAAAGGTTTTTTAGACGAACTCGAAAACCGTTCACGTTATTTCGGATCATTGATCGGTGTCGAAGCGGGCGAACCGTTCTTCGTGCGCGAAGCTTTAAATATTGATGATCCGATAAAGTTGCTGACGAGACCGATGAATCTCTATTCGTGAAAAAAATGTTATATTCAGACAAAAATTTATCACAAAAACTAGAACGTGCCGAAGCGCGAAGCAACGCGGATTTTGTCGAAACACGCGCCAAAATGTTTCCCGAAAGCGGCGCACAATGGATTGAAGTCGGCGGTGTCTATGCAATGTTTGACGGCATCGAATCGCCTTGCACACAAACTTTCGGACTCGGCATTTTTGATGAAATTACAAACGTCGAACTCGAAAAACTGGAAGCATTTTTCAAAGAACGTAACGCACCAGTCATTCACGAAATCAGTCCAATGGCGCAACCTTCGCTGTTGCCTTTACTGAATGAGCGCGGCTATCAGCCGATTGAATTGACAAGCGTAATGTTTCGTCCGCTTGCACCTGAAATCAATCTCGATTTCACGTTAAATTCAAAAATCAAAACGCGAATTATCGAAGCGGGCGAAGAAAAATTATGGGCGCAAGTTTCTGCAAGCGGTTGGGCGACGGAGATGGCAGAATTTGCCCACTTTCTGTTTCAATTCGGGCAAATTAGCGCGAATTGCGCGAGTGGATTTCCATTTCTCGCCGAACTCGATGGCGAACCTATTGCAACCGGAACATTATTTATCTACGATGATGTCGCCTCGCTCGCGGGCGCAAGCACCGTTCCCGAAGGACGCAGACAAGGCGCACAACTCGCTCTACTCGATTCACGTCTGCGCTATGCCGCCGAAAAAGGCTGTAAGTTTGCCATAATGAGCGCGTTACCCGGCAGCCAATCGCAACGCAATGCGGAAAAAAATGGATTTCGTGTCGCTTACACACGAACCAAATGGCAACTGAAAGAGTAGTGAAAGTATCCGAAGACTTAGTTTCGGACAAACTTTGATAAAATCCTAAAAATACTTTGAACCTTAAGAAATTTCGCAGTAATCAACCTTATTTTGCTAGAAAGATCGTTTCAGTACCTATGAAAATTTCGCTAATTTTAAGCATAAGAAAATAAACCGCTTATTCAAGAAGCAATAGCAATAGTAAAATGGCTTTCAACAAAAAGAAAAAACGGAAAATTATAGTTGATGATAAAGAATTTTTTTGGTCTGCAACCGGAAATGATGAATGGATAGATTTATACGTTTCCTCTGAAATTAAGGGAAGTCCAAAAATTTTGTGTAAATTCGAGTATCACCATCTTCCTGTTACAACAAGTTATGTTGATATTTTGGCAAATCAATTTGTAATTACACCGCACATCGTTAGACAAGTAATCGAATATGCTTTTTCAATCGGTTGGAAGCCTTTTGAAAAAGGCAAAGATTTAAACCTTCTTCACATTGACGATAAAATTAATTTAAGACTTGATAAAAATATAGCAATAAATGATAAAGAATTTTGGTTTCAGTTTAGTTTATATGGCGCAGGTATTAAAAATAAAGAATGAGAGATATTCCGGTTGGCAACGGCTCGTTGCTGGTAACATTTGACGACAAATATCAGATTCGTGACGTTTATTTTCCGCACGTCGGGCAGGAAAATCATACGGAAGGCTTTCCGTTTCGGTTCGGCGTTTGGGCGGACGGTGAATTTTCGTGGATTTTCGAGGACGAATGGAAGCGTGAGCTTTGTTATTTGTCCGAAACTCTCGTTACGGATGTAAAATTGACGAACGAAAAACTCGGCATCGAAATTGTCTGCAACGATACGGTGGCAAATCACGAAAACATCTTTTTGCGGAAGATTCACGTTAGCAATTTAACCGACAATCAACGCGAAATCCGCGTTTTTCTGCACCACGATTTTCGGATTTACGAAAACAAAATCGGCGACACGGCTTATTACGATGCCGAAAGTTTGTCGTTGATTCATTACAAAAAACATCGTTATTTTCTCATCAACACCGAACCGCATTTCACTGATTTTTCGACTGGGCGGAAGGCTTTCCGCGATCAGGAAGGAACTTGGCGCGACGCGGAAGACGGCGTTTTATCGGGCGGCGCGAAAACCGAAGGCTCGGTAGATTCGACCGTTCAGATGACTTTCGCGCTCGAAGGTCAGGACTCGTTCGAGTTTTTCTACTGGATTGCCGCCGCCGATTCGCACGCGGAAGTTTTGCGCTTGAATCAATACGTTTTACAGGAACGCCCGCAGAAATTTCTCGATTACACGGAAAATTACTGGCGCGCTTGGGTTAATAAAAACGAGACGGATTTTGACGGACTCGCGCCCGATATTATTGAACTTTACAAGCGTTCGCTGCTCGTCGTGCAGACGCAGATTGACCGGCGCGGTGCGATTTTGGCGGCAAACGATTCGGATGTCACCGACCGCGCGACCGATCATTACAGCTATTTGTGGACACGCGACGGCGCGTTTGTCGCTAATGCTCTCGATCTCGCCGATTATCGCCACATTACGCGCAAATTTTACCAATTTTGCAGCGAAATAGTTCACGAAAGAGGTTATTTTCTGCAAAAATATAACGCCGACGGCACGGTTGCTTCGGGTTGGCATACGGCTTGGGACAAACACGACAAAAAGCCGCAGTTACCGATTCAGGAAGACGAAACCGCGCTGATTCTGTGGGCTTTGTGGCAGCATTACGAAAAATACCGCGACATCGAATTCGTTCACAGACTTTACCGAAATCTGGTCGTCAAATGCGCGGATTTTATGGTCGGTTTCCGGCACGAAGATTTTAATCTGCCGTTTCCGAG
>JANMAA010000128.1:0-15998 GCA_031359215.1 Acidobacteriota bacterium
AAATTATTCGAGTTTTTGATTCTCGAAGGCGCACAAGCCGGACTTTCGTGGGACACTATTTTGCGAAAACGCGAGAATTATCGCGCCGCTTTTGACGATTTCGACGCGGCAAAAATCGCGCTTTATGATGAACAGAAATGCGCCGAATTAATGCAAAATGAAGGTCTTATCCGCAATCGTCTGAAAATCGCATCGGCTGTCCGCAACGCGAAATGTTATCTGCAAATTGTTGAAGAATTTGGTAATTTCAACAAATATATCTGGAGTTTTGTTGATGACAAAACAATCGTCAACGCTTGGAAAACTCATAAAGACGTTCCCGCAACAAGCGAAATTTCAGACAAATTCAGCAAAGATTTGAAAAAACGCGGCTTCAATTTCGTCGGCTCGACTATTATATATGCCTTTATGCAGGCTTGCGGTTTGGTCAACGATCATCTGGTTTCGTGTTTTCGATTTGAGGAATTTAGACTATGAAGGATAAAATCGCTTCAATCATTCTGGTTATAATAGGCATAATTAATATTTTGCCGATTATCGTGTTTTTTGATCCAACTAAAACCGCGAAACTTTACGGTGTGCCGATTCAAGGCGAAAGTTTGTTAATTTTGATGCGGCATCGCGGCTTGCTTTTGAGCTTGGTTGGTTTGGCGTTGATTTTTGCGGCGTTCAAATCCGAGTTTAGAGTTTATGCAATCGCGCTGGCTTTAATCAGTAAATTTGCGTTTATTTTTCTGACTTTCACTGCTTCAGATTATACAAATGAAATCAGGCAAGTCGCGCTGATTGATGTCGGCGCAATTGTTTTGTTGTTCGTAGTTTTAGGAATCCATTTCTATTTCAAATAAAATTTTGAATGATGAATTACCCGATCACGCCTGCGATTCGTGTTTTGCGCGAGAACAAAATCGAGTTTGTGCCGCACGTTTTTGAATACGTTGAAAAAGGCGGCACAAAGCATTCGGCGGAAGTTCTCAAGGTTGACGAACACGCGGTTGTTAAAACTTTGATTTTCGAGACGAATGAAAAAAAGCCGCTGATCGTTTTGATGCACGGCGATTTTCAGGTTTCAACGAAAAATCTGGCGCGTTACTTGAATGTCAAAACGGTCGCGCCGGTCACGCCGGAAAAAGCTAACAAACTGACGGGTTATCTGGTCGGCGGAACTTCGCCGTTCGGCGTGAAGACGAAAATGCCGGTTTATGCGGAAAGTTCGATTTTCGATCTCGAAACGATTTATATCAACGGCGGCAGGCGCGGATTTCTGGTTGAAATCGCGCCGAATGTTTTAGAACAAATTTTAAACCTCGAAACGGTTGAAGTTGCGGTCAAAGACGGTTAATCTTTGCATTATGGCAAAACAGGAAAATCACTCTGAACATTTAAATAAAGTAACAACGGCGGGAATGTTGGTCGCTATCGGCATTGTTTTCGGCGACATCGGGACTTCGCCGCTTTATACTTTTTCGGCGATTGTCGGGACTCGGACGATTGATCCGCTGCTTGCGCTCGGCGGATTTTCGGCGATTTTTTGGACGCTGACGTTTCAGACGACTTTGAAATACGTCATAATTGCGCTGCGTGCTGACAACAACGGCGAGGGCGGCATTTTTTCGCTTTACGCGCTGATCAAACGCTACGGCGGGAAATGGCTTTTATATCCGGCGATTATCGGCGGTTCGTTTTTGCTTGCGGACGGGATTATTACGCCGCCGATCTCGATTTCTTCGGCGATTGAAGGTTTGCGGATTTACTCGCCCGATTTGCCGACCGTGCCGATTGTGATTGCGATTCTGGTTGTTTTATTTATCGCGCAGCAGTTCGGAACACAGCTTATCGGTAAATTTTTCGGTCCGGTAATGCTCCTTTGGTTCACGTTTATCGGCATCATTGGCTTGATTGCTCTGTCGTCGGATTTCTCTGTTTTGAAGGCTTTTAATCCGTATTACGCATACGCAATGCTCACGCAGTATCCGCACGGATTCTGGCTTTTGGGTGCGGTTTTCCTCTGCACGACCGGCGCAGAAGCCCTGTATTCGGATATGGGACACTGCGGGCGCGGCAACATTCGGTTTAGCTGGATTTACGTTAAAATTTGCCTTTTGTTGTGTTATGCGGGACAGACGGCGAACCTGATGTCGCGCGTCGGAACGCAGATCGAAGGCGCAACTCCGTTTTATTCGATTGTGCCACCGGTGATTTTGCCGCTCGGGATTATCATCGACACGCTCGCCGCGATTATCGCTTCGCAAGCCTTGATTTCAGGAAGTTTTACGCTCATCGGCGAAGCGATTCGGCTGCATTTCTGGTCGCGCCAGCGCATTATTTACCCGACCGATTTTCGCGGACAGCTTTATATTCCGCAGGTCAATTGGCTGTTAATGGCGGGCTGTATTTTCATCGTTTTGTATTTCCGCGAATCGAAATATATGGAAGCCGCTTACGGTCTTTCGGTCACACTGACGATGCTGATGACGACAATTTTAATCTACGTTTATATGCGGGCAAAGCGTTTTCCGGCAATCGCGGCTTACGGTTTGACCGCGCTGTTTTTGACGATCGAAATTTCGTTTTTCATCGCCAATCTCGAAAAATTCCCCGAAGGCGGCTATGTTTCGGTGGCGGTCGGATTCGTGCTTTTTGCGATTATGTGGCTGTGGCATCACGGCAGATTATTGCGGCGTTCGATGACTGTAATGGAAAAAACCGAACCGTTTTTCGAGACGCTCAAAGAACTCAGCAACGATACGACTCTGCCGCAATACGCGACGCATCTCGTTTATTTGACGGCTTCGGATTCACCGAAAAAGCTCGAACAGGAAACGATGCGCTCGATCATTGAGAAAACGCCGAAACGCGCTGATGTCTATTGGTTTCTGCACGTTAAAAACGACAACGAACCGTTCACGATGACGTATAAAGTCGAAACTCTGGCAAAGGAAGACGTTTATTTTATGACGCTCAACCTCGGCTTCCGCATCGAACCGCGCATCAATTATTTCTTCGATCTGGCACTCCACGAACTCGAACAAACCGATGAAGTCTGCATCACGAGCCGCCATCCCGCGCTCGAAAAATACAACATTGACGGCGACGTGCGCTTCGTTCTGCACAGCTCGTTTTTAAGCTACGAAAATGATCTGGCGTTCAAACAAAATTTTATAATGCGTTCCTATTATTTCCTGCGCCGCTGGTTCAGCATCCGCGAAGACGAAGCCTACGGACTCGACGCGAGCAACGTCGTCATCGAAAAAGTTCCAATCGTCGTTGCCCGTCCCGAAGATATGAAATTGACGCGCGAAATGTAATAAATTTAAAGAAAATGAGTGATAACGAAATAATTCAGCGGGTTCAGAAAAACGTCGAAAGCCCGACTATTTCGACCGACACCGGACTCGAAGCGGCGGAAAAGATCGGAGCCGTCGCCGAAAGTGAAAACGTCGAATGGGCATTGGTCGGCGGCGTGGCGATGTATCTTTACGGCAGCCCGCGCCTGACCAAAGACGTTGACATTATCGCTTCCAATATCGTTTCACTAAAGGCAAACGCACCGCTGACATTCGGCGGAAATAATTACATCGTCGAGGTCGGCAAATACAAAGTCGCCGTTGACTGGATCGTCCGCAATGACGGTTATGCTAAATATTACCGCGCCGCACTAGCGGAAGCCGTCGTCTTTCCAAACGGAATGCGCCTGATTTCTCCCGAATGGCTGGTGATTCTAAAATTATTCGCGGGCAGACAGAAAGATTACGACGACGCGGTTTTCCTTCTAAAAGAAAAAGATTTGGTCAATCGCCCGAAAATTAAAGAAACGATTATTCGTGTTGCTAACGAAGACGCTTGGCTGGCAACTTTGGCGAATTTTAGAAGATTATGCAGTTTGGCTGACGACAAATCTGATGAGCAGGGAAAGTATTACGATAAAGAATAATTTTGTTGTTGAGTCTTGTATTATTTTGATTGCTGAAAAAATTTACTTTGAGATAATTTGTCGTCAAATAATTTGAAATTAGCTCGAATTTATTGGTAAATTTTCTTGATTTTATGTATATTAACAAAATGAATGAACATTCACTCATTTTGTTTTTGCCGACGTAATCAAATGTTGATTGATGATTTTTTGCCTAAATATGATTTTGTTGAAACGCACGACATCGAGATTTGTGCATCGGCGGAAACTGTTTTCGGTGTGATGAATGAAGTTGATCTGTGCGAATCGCCGATTATTCGCGCATTGTTTTTTCTGCGCGGTTTGCCGAATGCAAAATTAAGATTGCGCGATTTGCAGAAATCTCGTTTTGAAATTTTAGGTGTCGAGAAAGACAAAGAACTTCTGCTCGGTCTGGCGGGAAAATTTTGGACGCTTCGCGGCGAGATGCAAGAGGTGAATGCGGATAATTTCCGCGAGTTTGATAAAAAGGTTTTTCCAAAGCCGTCTGGAATTTTTCGGTTGACAGCAGCGGGAACCAAACCCGTCTGACGACCGAAACGCGCATCCGCTGTTTCGACGACGCGAGCCGCCGAAGTTTCGGATTTTACTGGACATTTATTCAGCCGTTCAGCGGTTTGATCAGAAATGAAATGCTGAAAATTGTTAAGAGAAAAGCGGAAAGTGAAAGTTGAAAACCAACATTTGTGATGAAAAAAGACTTTGCCTTTACACATTGGGTTTGTTTCGATTGCCGCAAAAGTTTTGCGAAGGAACCTGTCGGCAGAGACGGAATGCCGCGTAAATGTCCCGAATGCGCCGAGCCGATGATTGATATGGGCGCATATTTCGAACCGCCGCGCAAGTTGAGCAAAAAGCGTTGGGAAGTGATGAAGGTTTTGGCTGATTACGGTTATAAATTTCAGTCAGAAGGAAGTAAAGCATACATCAAAGCATATATTTTACAAGCGAAAAATCCGCGTGTATGGGATGTAATTGAAAGAATTGAATCAGAAAAGAAGCAGAAAGAAAAAAGTCGAATTCAACAAAGAGAATTAGTTTGGGAGAAAACAAAATGAAAGAAGCAGTTATCGTATCGGCTGTTAGAACAGCAGTCGGAAAAGCACCGAAAGGGACTTTGAAAAATACTCGTCCTGATGATTTGGGCGCGGCGGCGATTAAGGAAGCGGTTAATCGTGTCCAAGGTTTGGACGTTTCGCTGATTGACGACGTGATTATGGGTTGCGCGTTTCCCGAAGCGCAGCAGGGGATGAACGTCGCGCGGACGGCGGCGATTTTAGCGGGTTTGCCGGTCGAAACTTCGGCGATGACGGTTAATCGTTATTGTTCGTCGGGTTTGCAGACGATTGCGTTGGCGGCGGATCGCATCAAAACAGGCGGCGCAGACGTAATTGTCGCGGGCGGTCTCGAAACGATGTCAATGATTCCGATGGGCGGCAACGGATTTCGTCCGAGTCCCAGCTTAGCGGAAAATTATCCCGATTATTATTTGAATATGGGTTTGACGGCGGAAAATTTGGCGCGCAAATACGAAATCTCGCGCGAACAAGCCGACCAATTCTCGCTCGAATCGCATCAGAAAGCAGCGGCGGCGATTCAAGCCGGAAAATTCAAAGACGAAATCGTTCCTTTTACAGTTCGCATTGATGAAGTGGACGAAAAAGGTCGCGTGCGTTCAAAAGAAGTCGTTTTCGACACCGACGAAGGTCCGCGTTTTGATTCGACCATCGAAGGTTTGGCAAAATTGCGTCCAGTTTTTCACGCGCAAGGCACGGTCACGGCGGGAAATTCGTCGCAAATGTCGGACGGCGCGGCGGCTTGCGTCGTGATGTCTTTGGACAAAGCCAACGAACTCGGTTTGAAGCCGTTAGCGCGTTTCGTTTCGTTTGCAACGGCAGGTTGTCTGCCCGAAGAAATGGGCATCGGTCCGGTTTATGCGATTCCGAAGGCGTTGAAACTTGCCGGATTAACTTTGGAAGACATTGACGTTTTTGAACTCAACGAAGCGTTTGCCGCGCAAGGTCTTTCGGTGATGAAAGTTCTCGAAATGAACCCGGCGAAAGTCAACGTCAACGGCGGCGCAGTCGCTCTCGGACATCCTTTGGGCTGCACCGGCGCGAAACTGACGGCGACGATTTTACAGGAACTCAAACGCACCGGCGGACGTTACGGAATGGTCACGATGTGCGTCGGCGGCGGAATGGGCGCGGCGGGAATTTTTGAGCGTTTGGACTAAAAATGTAAGGGCGATCCCTTGTGGTCGCCCGACGTTTGCCGACATTTATCTTGAGCGGTAAATCGAATATCGGCAGACGCTTTTTCGCTTAGTTCAAAGGGCGAGGACAAGCCGTCGCCCTTACATTTATTTTGAAACTTGAATTATTTTCTTGCTGAATGAACATTCATTCAGTTATAATAATCGCAACAAACCGAATAAAAAAATAGAGAGGAAAAAAACGAATGGATGCACAGATGCAAAAGGAATTTATGAAAGGCGGCGCGTTTTTGATCGAAAATCGTAACGCAAACGAAATTTTTACGCCGGAAGATTTGACCGAAGAACAAAGAATGATCGGCGAAACGACGCGGGAATTTGTGGATAACGAAGTTATTCCGCATCTCGAAAGAATGGAAAATCACGATTGGGAATTTGCCCGCGAACTGGTTCACAAAGCGGGCGAACTCGGGCTGTTAGGCGCGAATATTCCCGAAGAATACGGCGGTTTGGATTTAGATCAAACGACCGGAGTTGTGGTTGCGGAAAATATGGGACGCGCTTCCGGTTTCGGCGTAACATTCGGTTCGCAAACTTCAATCGGACTTTTACCGATTCTTTATTTCGGTTCGGATTATCTCAAAGAAAAATATATTCCGGGTATAGTATCGGGCGAAAAAGTTACGGCTTATTGTCTGTCGGAATCGGGAAGCGGTTCGGATGCTTTAGGTGCGAAATGTAATGCGAAATTGAGCGAAGACGGAAAGTATTACGTTTTAAACGGCGAAAAAATGTGGATTTCCAATGGAAGTTTTTCAGATATGTATATCGTTTTTGCCAAAGTTGACGGCGAAAAGAAAAAGTTTTCGGCGTTCGTCGTCGAACGTAGTGAAACTTGTCGTCCGGGCGCGGAAGAACATAAAATGGGCATCAAATCTTCTTCGACCACGCCGCTTATTTTGTCGGATTGCCACGTCCCGGTTGAAAATCTTTTGGGCGAAGTCGGCGACGGTGCAAAGATCGCGTTTAATATTTTGAACGTCGGACGTTTTAAATTAGGCGCATCGGCGACCGGCGGAATGAAATTGGCTTTGCATCATTCGATTCGCTATGCCAATGAGCGGCAACAATTTAATGTGCCGATTTCCAGTTTCGGCGCGATGAAACACAAACTCGCGGAAATGGCGATTCGCACTTGGGTTGCCGAATCGATGTCGTATCGCACGGTCGGGATGATTGATTCCTTGATCGGCGAAGACGGAGGCGATAAAGAGAAAAAACTGCGCTCGATTGAAGAATACGCGGTCGAATCTTCGATCAACAAAGTTTGGTGTTCGGAAGCACTCGATTACGTCGTGGACGAAATGGTGCAAATCTACGGCGGCGCAGGCTATTCGGCGGATTATCCGGCGGAAAAAGCGTATCGTGATGCGCGCATCAACCGCATTTTTGAAGGCACGAACGAAATCAATCGTCTTTTAATTCCGGGACAACTTTTGAAGCGTGCGATGAAAGGCGAACTCGGCTTATTAAAAGCCGCGAAAGATTTGCAGGATGAATTATTGAATCCGCAAATGTCGTTTGACGAAGACGAAGGAGTTTTGGCAACGGAAATGAAATTAGCCCGAAACGCCAAGAAAGTCGCGTTGATGATAGTTGGCACGGCGGCGCAAAAATATATGATGGAACTGCAAAATCAGCAAGAGATTCTGATGAACGCGGCAAATATCATTATGGATGCTTACGCGATGGAAACGGCAATTCTGCGGGCGCAAAAAATCGGCGAAAAAGGCAACGCGGAAAATCAAATTGCTATGGCGCAAGTCTTCTGCAACGACGCAATTCAACGCATCGAAGCGGCGGCAAAAAACACGATTGCCGGAATGCTCGAAGGCGACGAAGCGAAAATGCTGCTTGTGGCTTTAAAGCGATTCACAAAAAACAATTCGCCTGTCAATACAATCGCGGCGCGTCAGAAAATTGCCGACGTAATGATTAGCGCAAATGCTTACACTTTTTAGAATCGTGGTTTTAGATTTGAAATTAGTCCGAAGTCGAAAGGCTTCGGACTAATAAAGTTTATTTCAAGGCAGATTAGTTTGACTGCTACATTTGATATTTATCTGCTTTTATTAACTCCGACAAAAAATTTGAGATTGTCCTTCTAATCTAATCTTAATCTTCGAAGACAAATCCGAATTTCGCACCGGCAAAAATTAAGCCGATTATTGTTTTAGCGTCTTCAATGTCGCCGCTTTTTATCATATTAAACGCTTGCTCAAAGGTAATTCTCTCGATCTCGACGAACTCATCTTCATCCAGCTTTTGCTGTGTTTCAGTCAAATCCGTAGCCAGAAAAACAAACATCTTCTCGGTCAGAAATCCGGGCGAAACGTAAAATTCCGCTAACTTTTCAATTTTTTCCGCCCTCACGCCGATCTCTTCTTCGAGTTCGCGCCGCGCGCCCGTTGCCGCATCTTCACCCGCATCGAGCGAACCTGCCGGAACTTCCAGCAGATATTTTCCCGCCGGATGCCGGTATTGTCTGACCAAAGCAACAGTGTTATCGGCAAACACCGGAACGATAACGGCACTTCCTTTGTGCGTAACGATCTCGCGTTTGTATTCGGCATCACCTTCGCAAATCTCCGTCATTATCACGTCGAAAACTTTGCCTTTATAAACTGTTTCGGTTGAAATAACTTTCGGTTTCATAACTTAATCTTTATTCAAATAATCCCTAACCTTTTTCATATCTTCCCACACCTCGCGTTTTTTGCTTGCATCGCGCAGGAGATACGCCGGATTAAATGTCGGCATCAACTTTATCCCGTTGTAATCGTAAAATTCGCCGCGAATCTGCGAGATCGCCTTCTTTGTATTGAGCAAGGCTTTCGTCGGTGTGTTGCCGAGCGAGATGATAACTTTCGGTTTGACTGCCAACATTTCACGATGCAGATACGGCTTGAAAAATGCTAAAACATCGGGCGTGATTTCGTCACCGCCGGAGATATATTTGACGACGTTGGTTAAATAACAATCTTCGCGCCGCAAGCCGATTGCCGCCAAAATCTTCTCCAACAATTGCCCGACCGGACCCATAAAAGGCTTTTCAGAATCAGCATCCGGCGCACCCGGCGATTCGCCGACAATAACGACATCAGCATCTTTTCTCCCCGTGCCGAAAATAAAAAATTCACTGGCAAACGTCGGGAGCGATTTGGCTTTGCTCAACAATTCCAGATTTATCTCGTCAACCGTTTCGTTTGACGACAAATCTTCCTGAAGATCAAAAAGTGAAGGATTATTCATCTGATTCTACCAGCCATTCGGCAAATTTTATTTCGACCACTTCCTGCGATAATTGACTTGCGGCGCATTTGAGAAATTTTGATTATTTCAGCTTGAATAAGCAAAATTTCACAATAATCATAACCGGAATGAAAATTATTCCGGCACTCTCGTTACTTGTAATCACAGTCAACACAACTTACAACTTACAATAAATTCTACTTCAATTTATTCAATTCGGAACGCACATTATTAACATCTCGTGTTAATAATGAAAAAAAGAAAACCGAAATCCCTTTAATCAAACTTAAATATAACTAAACTGATAACCAATGCCGAACTTTCTGAACTCCATACGAAATAAAAAGTAAATAGTTGGATGAAACATACTCATCACCGAAAACACTTTTTGTGAAGCATTGAGAGAGAATAACAATCAACTCGGCACATATCAAAAATTACCTTGATAATTCTCTCTTCATTTATTATCTTTGAAATCGGAAAATATAATTGTGGAAACTAATATCACCCAACTTTTGCAGAGGTTTGCCGATAATCGTCAGGAAGCGGCGAATGAACTTTTGCCGCTGGTTTACAATGAACTCAAGCGAATTGCTTCTAATTATCTCCGGCGGGAGCGTTCGGATCATACGTTGCAGCCGACCGCGCTGGTTCACGAGGCATATTTGAAGATGGTTGATATAACACAAGTTAGCTGGCAAAACAAGGCTCATTTTCTTGGTGTTGCGGCAAATCAAATGCGCCGAATTTTGGTTGACTACTCACGGCAGCACAATGCTATGAAACGCGGCGGTGAATTTCATATTCTCACGCTTAATGAGGAAATCGACAAAGCCATCGAACAATCTACCGATCTTATTGCTCTCGACGATGCCTTAAATGAACTTGCCAAAATGGATCCGGTGAAAGCACAGATGGTCGAACTTCGATATTTCGGTGGTTTGACGGTTGAAGAAACGGCGGAAGTTCTTGGCGTTTCAGCAATTACGGTCAAACGACACTGGCGAATGACTAAGGCTTGGCTTTACGGACAACTTACACAGAAATAAATTTGATACCTTTTTGAACCCGAATCCGCCTTAGCAAATGACGAACGATTTTTGTTCGAATTTAATACTAAGGAGTTTTTTGTAATGATAAATCATATTTCCATTGGAGTTAATAATCCCGAAAAAGTTGCAAATGTTTTGGCAGAATTGTGGAATGGCTACGCCTATCCATTTCCGCCGAGTCCGAATTCTTATATTGCTTTTGCCGATGACGGTAGAGGCACGATAGTAGAAATTACCCCGATAAATACGGTTCTTGTGCCGGGCGAAGGTCTTCCGAGTGAGGAAAATTTCAGCATAAATACATCGACCGGCGATCACGAAGCAAAATTTGTTTCCAGCGATTTTTCGCCTAAATTTGTGGCGACACATCTGAACATCAATACGAATTTGAGTGAAGCCGAAATCAAGGCGATTGCCAATCGTGAAGGCTGGCGTTGTTTTACGGCAAACCGTGAAAACGGGCTGTTTCAATTGATCGAATTCTGGATCGAAGACAGGTTTTTACTTGAAGTGAATACCCCTGAGATGACTGCAAAATATGTTGAAATGGCGCAGCCGCAAAACTGGGCAAATCTTCTGCAATTGCCGTTTCAACCCAAAAATGAAGTTCCGAATAATTTGAATTTGATTGGATAAGTATTTATTTACTCAAGCAAAAAAACGAGTGTTGTTAATTAACAACACTCGTTTTTCTAATTTCTGCCTTAATCCAAAATCCAAAATCAGAAATCCAAAATCCGGTTGATACCTTTTCGTTTTGCTTTACGCCTTAACAATTGACGGCAATTTACAACGCCGAATTTATTCAAAATAAGGGAGCAAAATTATGAAAAAGTTAATTTTATTTAGTTTATTGGCAATCTTAACAATTTCGACCAACACATTCGCCGATGTAAAAATCAAAATACGGCAAACAATCAGCGGTCAAAAAATGGAAAACACAACTTTTATCAAAGGCAAACGGCAGCGTGCCGAAATGATGGATGGTCAGATGATAACTGTTACACAATGTGATTTACGACGTGATGTGCAGCTAAATTCGATCACAAAAACTTATATGGTTTCGCCGTATGATGAGGAAACCGTGACAACGGAGAAAACTTCTCAAAACCAAACAAAATCCGTAAAAACTACCAAAGGCGGAACGATGTATATCACCACGACCAACAAAGACACGGGTGAACGCAAGCAAATGTTCGATTATACGGCACGCCATATTCTTCAAACCGTCGTTATGGAATCATCGCCCGACTCCTGCAACCCGACTAAATCCAAGATGGAAATAGACGCGTGGGTGATTGATGAAACTTTCGGATTTCAGTGTGATCGAATGCAGACTTATCAAGGTTATCAATCACAAAACTCGGGCGGCTGCCGTGATAAAATTGTTCCGAAAACAATCGGCACGGCAAAAAGCGGTTACCCTTTGTTTCAAAAAATGTCGTTTTTTGACGAAACGGGTAAGGAGATTTCTTCGGTAATTCAAGAAGTTTTAGAACTTTCAAGAGCTACATTAGACACTTCGTTGTTTGAAGTTCCAAAAGATTACCGCGAAGTAAAAAACGCGACGGAAATGTATGGCACGACCTCGATGACTACCGATTCAACGCCGCCAAGTTCGACTGATTCAAAAAGTTACAGCTCAACGAATTCAGGCATAAAGCAAAATGTGCAGAATCTTTCCAAGCCTAATCAAACGGTTTCGACCACAGTTGGAGCGAAAAAGGAAGGTGTGGTTCGGCTCGGCTTGGCAAATGTTAAAGTAGGTTCGGTCGGCGAAGGTCTTAACCCGGTGGAACTGGCGGCAGCAATTCAAAATACTTTGGGCGAATACTTGAAAGGAACAAAAGTCGAGATAGTCGGGCTTGAAGCCAAATTACCGTCCGCAATGGCGGAAGAAGCAAGGGAAAAAGAGTGTGATTTTGTTATCTACACCGGTGTTTCACACAAAAAAGGCGGGGGCGGATTCGGCGGATTCGGCAAAGTTTTGGGTCAGGTTGTTCAGCAGACAGGCGGCGGGAATTGGGGAAATACAACAGCGAATGTTGCCGGTTCGGTCGTTGCCAATTCGGTCGTTGCGGCGACTGTTTCACAAAATGTCAAAGCAAAAGACGAAATTTCGCTCGACCTCAAAATGCAAAGAACCGCTGACAATACTTCTGCTTTTGCCAAGCAATACAAAGCCAAAGCCAAATCGGACGGCGACGATATTATTTCCCCGATGATAGAACAGGTCGCTCAGGCAATTTTGGATGCAGTAAAAAAATAGTAAGAAAGAAAAATAATAAACGAAAGCGGTAGTCGAGGCTGCCGCTTTTTTTGTGCCGGCGAATTTGCGGCAGTATTTATAGTTATTGTTTTGTCGCTTTAAGTAGATTAAAAATAACGAAAAGTAGAGAATTTTCAGTAGAAAACAATCGACTTTCAATTTTATTCCGCTAATTTTGATACCTTTCTCCTATCATTTTCGCATTAATAAATGAGGTAAAAAATTATGTCAAAAAATTCATATAAAAAATTATTTTCGTTATTTATTCTAATAAATATGATTTTCAATGGTTTGATAGTTTTCGGGCAGAATCGGCGAGTTGTAAAGCCGATTGTTCCTCCGGTTAAAACCGAGAAAAAACCACTCTGTAATGGCGGTTGGAGCGGAATTGTCACATATAAACGAACTCTGAACGATTCGCTCGAATCGGACGAACCGGGAATCCGTAAAAATATTGACCGCATCAAACACAAAACTTCGCGTGATTATGATTACACGGCGCGGTCAGTTGTTGATGGAACAGATCCGAAAAACCCGGTCGTCAAAACGAAAATCAGATTTACCGACAACGATCTGAATTGGGGACAGGAAAAAGTTTTCGATACCTGTAGCGCAACGGAAGCCGGACATTGGTTTGTCATCGAAAGCACGGACGACCGCGTGACGCAGGCGCAGGCAGAAGGTTCGGCGGAATCTTTTAATTTACAGGTCAACGAATTTGAAGGAAATTACAATTTCAGTATCGGCTTTCCCGAAGCACAAGGCGTTTATAAACGCGAACAGCACGTCAAACGCAGCGGTCATTGTCAGCCGAAAAATAACGAACCTTACGACAAATCCGAAAATGAACCGACAAAAATCGAACACGCGGGCTTTTCGATCGATTCGCAAAAAATTGATCCGAATAATCCCGATACATTGACCGGAATAAAAATCTGGGGCGACGACGGAACAGATCAGATCAGAACATTTATTTATCAGGTAACGTGGCGTTTTACGCGCTGTCCGAGCAAACTTTTAATTACCGATCTGAAATTCGAGCATCCGAAATTTCCCGAATTTGAAAACTGGAAGGAAATCGAAAATCCGAAAGGCACGATTGACGGCAATAAGATCAAGGTCAAAGCAACGGTTTTGAATATGATGGCGGAAACAAAATATGCCGATTTGAAGATCGTCGAAACTTACAAAGGCGATAAATATAACGGAGCACGCGAGGACGAACCTCTGCCCGAAGCCGAAACTTCTTTTCGCATAGAAGCGGGCGAGGAAAAAGAATTTGAATTTATTTGGGATTCGGAAGGCGAATCGTGGTTCGATGACGGGCGACCGCATCTGCTTCATCGCATCAAAGCTGAACTTTCGGAAAATAGTCAGAAAAAAGATGAAAAGGAAAAACCTCTGAACATCGCGCCGAAACCACTTATTTTGGTTCACGGAGTTTGGTCGGACTATCAAATTTGGGAACCTCTTTATCAAAATCTTTTGACATTAAATCATAGCTATCAATGGAAGATTTACGCCGTCGGCGACAGACCGAATCAGGCTAAATTGAATATGGGCGGCGCGATGTGGTCGGGACAAACGGCGAGCTCCGTTTATGACAATGCCGACCGTTTGGCGAAATACATCAAATTTGCACAGGAAGACGCAAATGCGTGGCACGTTGATATGGTCGCGCATTCGACGGGCGGACTGGTCGCCCGACTTTATATGCACAAACTGATGCCGAATGTGCCCGACGCGCGTCCGCAAGTCAAGCATTTAATGATGCTCGGAACACCGAACGGCGGCGCACCGTGCGTTGATATTTTCGCCGGAGGACTCAACCTTTTCAAGGAACAACTGCAAGCCGTTAAAGAATTGACCAACGACGAAATGCTGCGTTTCAACCAATTTGTCGTCAACACGGGCGGCACGAAATTTTCCGCATTGGTCGGTAATTCCGTTCCGCTCATTTGCGGCGGTTATGAATGGAATGACGGTTTTGTGACGGTCAAATCGGCGAAATACGGCGTGGCAGATTTTGCTTATTCGAACGATTTGAACCTGCAACTGGTTGACGGCAAAAACTTCGGCAATTTCGTCAAGCCGCACGTCGTGACCGGACCGAAAAGAACTTATCCATTGCCCGTAATATCCGATCCGAACGATATTGATCGCTGGAAAGTCAATGGAAACTTGCTGAATTCAAACAACGATAATTTCGCCAAAGTTTTATACAGTATAAATAATCAGGCAGGCGAAAATCCGCAAACTTTCACCACTGAATTAAAACTCGCGCCAAAACAGGTTTTGGAAGTCGAAATTCCGGTCGAAACGGCACCAAATTTAGGCGTTACATTTATGGCAAATCCCGTCGTTTCAGTGTTTTTGGTAAATGATAAGGGCGTAGTTGTAAGTAAAAATTTATACGACTCGCCATTGGCAAACCCGATATTTCGTATTTTATTTACGAAAAATGCGGTAACAAAATCAATCTGGAAACTAAAGATCGAAAACACTTCCGATTTTGAACAAAATTTCGCAGGTTTCGGTTGGTCGCCGGATAATTTGAGTGTCAATAAACTGCCTGTTGCAGAATAACGCAAATTTTCCATCTGAAAATTGAATCGGACGGTTTGCGGGATTTAGCCGGGGCTAAACTGATTTTCGGCAGTTAGAGGTCAAAACCGATCCGTTTCAATAAATCATCGAAGCGCGGATCATCGTGCAGTGGTTTTAAGCGATGACCGATCTTTGCTAAGGTCAGCCAGTTTGAATGTTCTTGAAAGGCACGTTCGAGCCAGTAAAAGGCTTTATCATTTTCCTTTAAACCGGCATAAACAACTGCGGGCAAAAATGGCGAAACTTCTTTTTTCAACACTTTTGCCTCAAGTTCCTTGGCAATTTTGACGGCTTCGGTCTTGCGTCCGGCGGTTGCATACGCGTGTCCGAGAGCCATATCTGCCAGCACATCGTTTGAAAGTTGTCGGGATTTTTGAAAGGCGGCGATTGCTTCATCGAATTTTCCTTGTTCTTGATAGATTTCGCCGAGATTCATATAAGCCCGCGCAAAGTTCGGTTCACGGGCAATGACCTGTTTTATCTGAGCTTCAGCTTCGTTATAACGTCCCGCAACGTATAATGCCCAGCCTATATTTGTCGCCGTATTTGACGAAAGCGGATCGAGTTGTTGGGCAATTTTTAATTGAATCA